>JAUQOS010000002.1 GCA_030550775.1 Armatimonadota bacterium | reverse complement strand
ATAACAAAATGCTGAATGGACTCTTTCGTAAATATCGTCCACAGATTGTTCATACTCACCTGAGCGGCATTCGCTACGCGCTGCCGCTGGCAATCAAATATCGTACCCCTGTGCGGGTACATACACTGCATAGCCTTGCGGAAAAAGAGATTGGCGAAAGAGCGAATCGGTTGGTGCGTGTACTCGCGTTTCGCTATCGGGTAGGCGGCGTTGTGCCTGTTGCTATCGCCGACGAGGTGGCGCGCAGTTTAGAGACTGTTTATGAATATCGCAGCCCAGTAATTATTCCGAACGGCGTCCCCACGGATGAGTACGCGCCTAACCCCCAAAAACGCGCTCAACTCCGACATGCACAGGGTGTAGAGCCGAATGGGATCGTGATTGTGCATGTGGGGCGTTTCTCAGAGGTCAAAAACCACGTGCTGCTACTACAAGCCTTTGCACGGGTTCGTTCGGATCAGCCTATTTACCTTTGGCTGTTGGGCGGTGGCGAGTTGCGCCCCGCGATGGAGCAACTCGCGCAGGAGCTGGGCGTCGCCGACCGCGTGCGCTTCTGGGGCGTCCGAAGCGATGTGGCGGATATTTTGAACGCCGCCGATATTTTTACCCTACCCTCCAAATACGAGGGCAACCCGCTCTCAGTGATGGAAGCGATGGCGGCAGGGCTGCCCGTGGTGGCTACCGCAGTGGGCGGCGTGCCTGAGCTGGTGGAAGAAGGCGTGTCAGGCTTTCTCACGCCGAATGAAGATGCGGATGCGTTCACAAACGCCCTGCAGCGACTGGTGGACAACGCTGAACTGCGCCGTCGGATGGGCGAAGCCGCCCTCCGACGCGCCCGCGAAAAGTTCGACATCCGACACACTGTGCGCGCTTACGAAGCCCTGTACGAGGAAATCCTGCAGCGCAAGCGACGCTAACCCCCAACGCGAAATGTGCCATAATATAAGATAGCCATGGCAATCCAAACACGGCGCGAGGCGCAAGGGCGTATTACCGACCTGTGGAACCGCCCCATCGAGTGGGCGCACGGGCTATCGTTGCGCGTTTTGGGCTGGTTCAATCAGGAACGCTGGGCAAATCTAATCACCATCCTTGCTGTCGTTCTGGCGAACCTTGTTATTCTGGGTTTCATGTTACAAGGCGCAGACAACCGCGCGATTGCCTTCACGATACTACTGCTCCTTACGCCGATTGCTATTTTGATTCCCGAAGTGAGCATCGTGACGCTCATCGTGATTGGAAGTGGTCTGTTCGTCAACACCTTCTACTATGCAGCGCCTGGTGCTGGCACGGGACAGCGCACCATCCTGCTGGGATTCCTCGGTATCGTAACAGCGCGCGCCATCTACGAGATATTACGAACACCCGCTTCGGAGCGCCCGCGTCTTTGGACCCCATTGACTGTAATCCTGACGCTTTACTGGATCTACCATATGTTTCATGTAGGCTATATCTATGTGAATTTTTATAATGTGCCGCCCCCTGACTCATCGGAGGCGGCGCTGGGATTTTATCAGTCTGGGGTGCTGCGTTACTTCGACGGGCATATTCTGTGGATTGGCATCTTACCTTTGATCATCTTGCTGCGCGATTGGACGCGTGCGCGACGCGTCTTAATCGCGTTGGGGGCGATTATGGTGATTAGCGCTGGCGCGATTGTTTGGGAATACTTCGCCCCTATGCCAGTTTTCTTTAAAGTCATGTTCCAGCTCCGTGCCGCGGGGGAAAGCGCGGAGGGCTATCGAGTACGCGACCCCTCGGGATTGTACTTCTCAATGGTGGGCTTTTTTGCGGCACTCTATCTGTTGGGCTACCTGCGGGGGGCTTCTCGGAATATGCTGCTGCTGGCGTACATCGCGGCGAGCGTCTTCGCTATCCTGATTACCAAGAACCGCATTCTGTGGGGAGGGATTCTGCTGGTGCTCCCACTGGCGTTGCTGTGGAAACCGCCTCAGATCCTGATGCGCCAGGTCTGGATTGCAGGGGTGGTACTCCTTGTAAGCAGCGCTGCCCTGCTGTACCCGCCTATCTATACGGTAGCAGAGCAGGTTTATCGCGAGACGATGGAGCGCTGGTCGCGTAATTATGCTTTCGGCGGCGACCCGCGCCTCGATCCATCGTACCAGGGGCGTGTTCGAGAGCGTGAAACGTGGGAGTTTCACTACGCGCGTCTGCCGGTTTCTCAAAAGCTGTTTGGGGCAGGCTTAGAGGCGACTTATGGCTACTATGTACCGCTGAGCGCATCGGGGCAATTCGTTCGTTCGCCGCGTTTCGAGAAAATTTATGTGGAGAAGACACACATCCACTTCGCCTGGCTGGGACGACTCCTGCGTGTTGGGTGGGTTGGTGCCACGTTGATTGGCTTGCTCTATGTGGTTTTCTTTGTGCGCGCTGCCGTGATTTTTCTGAGATATCCTCACCCGTTCCTGCGCGCGATTGTCGTCGGGCTTGTAGGATCGACCGTCGGTGTTCTCTTTTACGACGCCCTGCATACCCTGCTCCACCGCTACGAAGCAGTGCCAGTGGTGCTGATGTGGGCGTTTATGGAACTGATTCCGCACTGGTACCGCACGGGGCAGGTAGAGAAGGCGGCTCCCGATCCGCAGACGGCGTAGGATGGAGAAACCGCGTGTGCTGTTTCAGGTGATTACCAGCCTTGTGCCTGGCGGCGCGGAGCGCCTGGTGGTAAACCTGTTGCGGTATCATGACCGCAGTAAATATCAGCCAGTGTGTATCTGCTTGGGCAACCCTGTTGGTTCGCATTATGAAGCGATTGTACGCAAGCTGGAGATACCGCTCTATTTTCTGGGCAAGGGTGACAAGGCAGACTGGGGTGTGTATAAGAAACTGGAACGCCTGTTCGCCGAGTATCGCCCTACAGTCGTTCACACTCACTTGCTGGGATTGAACTACGCTTACTTGGCGATGCTTAAGCATCGCACGCCTGTGCGCGTGCATACTCTGCATAGCTTGGCGCATAAGGAGATCGGCAACCGCATCGCAAGGATTGTCCGCACTCTTGCCTTCCGCTATCGCATCGGGGGCGTGGTTCCCGTCGCAATCGCGGACGAGGTGGCGCGCACTGTGGAGCAAGTGTACGGCTACAAAAATCCCCCTGTCATTCCGAATGGAATCCCGGTGGATGAGTACGCGCCCAATCCCGAAAAACGCGCCCAGTTTCGAGCGGCGCATGGCGTGGAGCCAGAGGCGGTGGTGATTGTGCATGTAGGGCGATTTGTGGAGTTGAAAAACCACGCACTACTACTGCAGGCGTTCGCGCAGCTAAAAAGCACTCACCCGCTCTACCTATGGCTGGTGGGTGACGGCGAGTTGCGCCCCGCGATGGAGCAGCGGGCGCGGGAGTTGGGAATTGCGGAGCGTGTGCGTTTCTGGGGCGTGCGCAGTGATGTGGCAGACATCTTGAACGCTGCTGATATCTTCACATTGCCTTCCAAGTATGAAGGCAACCCGATGGCGGTGATGGAAGCGATGGCGGCTGGGCTGCCGGTGGTGGCCTCGCATGTGGGGGGCATACCCGAACTCGTAGAAGACGAACACCAAGGCTTACTTGTCCCTGCGGACGACCAGCCATGCTTAGTACAAGGTTTGCAAGCGCTGATAGATAATCCAACGAAGCGCTACCAACTTGGAAAGTCTGCTGTAGAGCGAGCAAGAAAAAAATTTGACATTCGTCAAACTGTGCAGGCATACGAGAAACTCTACGAGATGGAGCTGGGGGTATAACAACTAAGCCATGTCAGCAGATAAAACTACGTTGCGGCGTAAGGCACTGGAAGGAAGTATCTACCTGTCGATACGACGCGCTGTAGGTATCTTTCTAAGTATTATCGGATTACTTTTTATCACACGAGCGGTTGGACCTGCTGCGTACGGGTTGTTTGCTGCAGCCTCAAGCCTGTTTGGATATGCGCAATATGTAGGATGCGCTGGAATTAAGACCTACCTGATAAGAGAAACTCGGAACAGCTCGATAGATATTTTTCATCAATCTTTTACTCTAAGCTGTTTGTGGGGATTTTTGGTCACCTCAATTTCACTATTTATTTTGTTCATATCTTCTAAGATTTGGAAAGATTTTTACAATTTAGCTTTGATCTCGGCCTGGTTGTTAATGATGCTTCTTCCTGTAGTGGTTTCTGAAGTTCCTATGGCGATCATCGAGTATCGACTTGAGTATAAGAAGATATCACTTATTGAGCTACTTGCCCAGATAATGTTTTATATAGTTGGGGTTCCTTTAGCGCAGCTAGGAGCGGGCGTTTGGGCGTTAGTATCAGCTTTCTGGGTAATGCAGATAGTCTCCGTCGTAGGCATTTTTTGGGCTGCTGAATACCGCCCACGCTGGGAGTGGAATACTCCTCAATTTCGAACCATTCTTAAAGAAAGCCTCAAAATAGGATTTGCCCAGTGGATTTACGAACTGAGGCAATTAACAACGCCGCTTGTGCTCTTGCCTCTAACCAATGAAACCACTGTGGGGTATTATGCCCTTGCTGAGCGTCTCAGATCGATGCTGGATATCTTGAGAGTCTCTATTGGACGGCTCAGTCTTCCTCTTTACGCCCATGCAAAGACACAACCCGCCAAGCTTTTGGAATTAGTCAGACTGTCTTCGTTAGCCCAGACTATTAGTATTGCGATTTTATATATACCAGCTTTATTTTTCGGAGAAAAATTATTCTCATATTTATTCAATGAAAAATGGGATGTTCCGCTCATATTTCTGACGTTAGCCATTATTGGAGCGAATCAGCTCTTTTTCGTCATTTTCGGTGCACTAAATCAGGCGTTGTTGGTGGTAAAGCAGGCGCATGTGTTTGCGAAAGCAGGTGCAGCATATGTAGTTAGCAGTTTTGTGCTTGCTGCTTGGCTTATCATGCTGATGCCTGAACCCTACAAACTGCTTGGATACGCATTAGGAATCTCACTGGCGTATGTGCCCACCTACTACTGGATGATGCACGTTAATACCGCGCGGTATATTGGTAGACCGCGCTATGGAATGAACCTGATTTGGGCGGCGGGGCTGGGCGCGGCGATGTTTGCGCCGTTTACACACTACTGGTCGCTGCTGGGGCTGTTGGTATTTCTCCATCCAGCAAGTTTGCGCGCAGCACGGGAGATTGTGGGGCTGCTCAAAGAGGCGCGTGGGGCGAAAAACGAGGCTACTCAAGGCTGAATCAGGTACACTACTGACGCTTCAAAGGCAGGAGGAACGCATCGAGTGCTACACGCGGTCATCACAGGCGGCGCAGGGTTCATCGGGTCGCACCTGGCGGATCGGCTGATTGCAGAAGGTTGGCGCGTCACGGTCGTGGATAACCTCATCACGGGCAGGCGCGAAAACATTCAACACCTGCTGGGGCGCGAGAATTTCCAGTTCATCCAGCACGATGTGTGCCAGCCGTTCGAAATTGAGGGGCAGGTGGATTATGTGTTTCACCTCGCCTCCACCGCCAGCCCTGTGGATTTCGTGAAGCACCCGCTGGAGACTCTGCGCGTGGGGTCGTATGGCACGGAGAACGCGCTAGAGCTGGCGTTGCGCAAGGGCGCGAAGTTTTTGTTCAGTTCCACTTCCGAAGTGTATGGCGACCCGCTGGTGCATCCGCAGCCTGAAACCTACTGGGGCAATGTGAACCCGATTGGCGTGCGGGGCGTGTACGATGAGGCGAAGCGCTACGCCGAGTCGCTGGTGATGGCGTACCACCGCTACAAGGGCGCGGATACGCGCATCGTGCGGATTTTCAACACCTACGGCGAGCGGATGCGCTTGGACGACGGGCGCGTGGTGCCGAACTTCGTGTGTCAGGCGTTGCGGGGCGAACCGATTACCGTGTACGGCGACGGTAGCCAGACCCGCAGCTTCGGTTATGTGGCAGACTTGATTGAAGGCATCTGGCGGCTCGCGCATACCGACTATCACGAGCCTGTGAACATCGGCAATCCCGAAGAGCACACGATACTGGAGCTTGCGCAACTCATCAAGCAACTTACAGGCAGCGACAGCCCCATCGTATTTACCGATTACTTCACGCCCGACGATCCCAAGCAGCGCTGCCCCGACATCACACGGGCGCGCCAGATACTGGGCTGGGAGCCCAAAACCTCGCTGGAAGAAGGGCTGCGGCGCACGATTGAGTATTTCCGAGCGCGTATGGTATAAATACTAGGGAGCGACTAGAGACATGCGCATATTGGTGACGGGCGCTGCAGGCTTCATCGGCGCGAAAACTGCCGAACTATTGCTTCAAGATGGGCATACCGTGATTGGCGTGGACAACCTCAACGACGCCTACGACCCCGCCCTCAAACGCTGGCGTCTGAGTCAGCTGGAACCCTACGCCAACTTCCAGTTCCATCAGGTAGACATCAGCGAATGGGAACCTACTAAACAAGTGTTTGAAGCGCACCTGCCCTACGACGCCGTGATTAACCTCGCGGCGCGGGCGGGCGTGCGCCAAAGCGTGCAGAATCCGTGGGTCTATGTCGCCACGAACACCACCGGCGCGCTGAACCTGCTGGAACTATGCCGACTGCACGGTGTGTCCAAGTATGTGTTGGCGTCCACATCTAGTTTGTATGGGAACAACGAACGTCCCTTCCGCGAGGATATGCCCACCGATAAGCCCCTCTCGCCCTACGCCGCCTCCAAAAAGGGCGCGGAGGCGCTATGCCATACTTATCACCACCTCTACGGGCTGGACATCAGCGTGTTACGCTACTTTACCGTATATGGACCCGCAGGGCGCCCCGATATGAGCATCTTCCGGTTCATCCGCTGGATTGCAGAAGGCGAACCCATCCAAGTGTTTGGCGACGGACTGCAAGAGCGCGACTTCACCTATGTAGACGACATCGCACGAGGCACGATTGCTGCTCTCAAGCCACTAGGCTACGAAATCATCAATCTCGGCGGCGACCGCCCCGTGTCGCTGAAGTGGATTATTGAAACCATCGAGAACCTACTGGGCAAAAAGGCTGTGTGGCAAACCGAACCCATGCACCCCGCCGATGTGAAGGCGACTTGGGCGGACATTACCAAGGCACGCACCCTGCTGGGCTGGGAGCCACAGATTGGCATTGAGGAAGGCTTGCGTCGCAGCGTGGAGTGGTATCTCACGAACCGCGAGTGGGCGAAGGAGGTAGTGCTACCATGAACGAGACGCCAAAACAGATATGTGTGGTAGGCTTAGGCTATGTAGGGTTGCCCCTAGCCGTCGCATTTGCAAAGCACTTGCCAACCATCGGCTACGATGTGAACGAGACTCGCATAAAAGAACTCCAAGCTGGCTACGATCATAATGGGGAAATCTCAGAAGCTGACTTGCGCAGCCCAAACCTAATCCTGACCACCGACCCTACTCAGATGCGCGACGCGGACGTCATCATCATCACTGTGCCTACCCCTGTCGACAAAGCTAAACGCCCCGATTTGCGCTATCTCATCAGTGCGAGTGAGACCGTGGGACAGCACATGAAGCGCGGCGCAATCGTAGTATATGAGTCTACTGTGTACCCAGGCTGCACAGAGGAAGATTGCGCCCCTGTGCTGGAACGCGCCTCGGGAATGAAAGCAGGTGTCGATTTCAAACTCGGCTATTCGCCTGAACGCATCAATCCAGGCGATCCCGAACACACTTTGGAAACCGTCGTCAAGGTTGTCGCTGGTCAAGACGAAGAGACAACGGAGCGTCTTGCCCAACTCTACGGGCTGGTAGTCAAAGCGGGGATTCACAAAGCGCCCAACATCCGTACCGCCGAAGCAGCGAAAGTGATTGAAAACACGCAGCGCGACCTGAACATCGCCCTGATGAACGAGTTAGCAATGCTGTTTCACGAATTAGGGCTGAACACCCGCGATGTGCTTGCTGCCGCCCGCACCAAATGGAACTTCCTGCCGTTCGAACCGGGCTTAGTCGGCGGGCATTGTATCCCGGTGGATCCCTACTACCTCACACATAAGGCACAGGAGGTCGGCTTCCACCCCGAGGTGATTCTCGCCGGTCGGCGCACAAACGACACGATGGGATTGTATGTCGCTCGCGAAACCGTGAAGCAAATGATCCGCGCAGGACGCCCTGTGCGGAATGCGCAAGTATTGGTATTGGGATTAACTTTCAAAGAGAATGTGCCCGACATTCGTGACACACGAGTCAACGAACTCATTGAAGAGCTCCACAGTTTTGGCTGCCACGTGGAAGTATGCGACCCTCTGGTGCTTGAAAGCGATCGTCAACGGCTGCCTTTCACCTTCGTCGACGACCCCTTTAGTACGCGCAAGGGATATTACGACGCCGTAGTATTAGCCGTACCCCACCGCGTGTTCCGCGAACGACGCTATGAGGATTATCTGAGTCTCATGAGCGCGCTTGCGCAAGGCGTGTTTATTGATGTGAAGGGTGTGTACCTAGAAGAAGCGCGCCGCCGCCCCTCCGACAGAATCATTTACTGGAACTTGTAGCACGAAGCTGCGTTGCTTACGCAAGCGTGCTCATAAAAAAAACGGGGAACGCTTCGGCGTTCCCCCAATTGCAGTCTCGGGAGCGGGTGGGATTAAAGTCGTGCTTCCTCTTCTTCAGGTTCGCGATTGGTAACTGCTGCTTGTTCGACGGGCACCGCGCGCCGTCCCCAGATGACGCGGCTCAGGAAGCGTGTGGCATCATCCATCACCGTGTACATGCAGGGAATAACGATGAGCGTTAGCAGCGTGCTGACCGTCAAGCCGCCGATGATCACGATGCCCAGCGGCGCGCGGAACTCCGAGCCGCGCCCGACCGCCAGCGCAATCGGAATCATCGCCAGCACCAGTGAGAGCGTGGTCATCAGGATGGGGCGTAGACGCGTGCTGCCCGATTCTATCAGAGCTTCCTCGCGCGCCAAGCCACGCTGGCGTAGCGTGTTGGTGTAGTCCACCAGCAAGATAGCATTCTTGCCCACGAGGCCCACCAACGCGATGATGCCGATCATCGAGATGATATTCAACTCCGATCGGAACAGAATGAGCGCTAACAAGGCGCCTACCAACGCCTGCGGCTGGCTGAACATGATGATGAACGGATAGAGCCAGTTCTCAAACAGCGCCACCATTAGCAGGTAGACGAGGATCAGAGCCAGCAGCAGTGCCTGGAGCAAGTATGCCCCTTCGCGTGCCAGCACTTCGTTCTCGCCCTGCCATTGAACTTTGACGCCGGGCGGGATTATGTTGGCTTCGCGTAGCTTTGCATCAATGATTTGGCGCATGTTGCCAGGCGTGTAGCCCGGCAGAAGGTTCGCTGTGACGGTGACGCGGCGTTGGCGGTCGGTGCGCTCGATTTTAGTGGGACCTTCGCCCAAGGTGATGCTTGCCACATCGCGCAGATAGACAGGCGCGCCCTGCACATATGCCACCACGAGATCATTGAGGTCGCTGAGGCGTTGGCGTTGATCCTCGCGCAGGCGAATGCGCACATCGTATTCCTGCCCCGCCTCGCGATACTTGACGCTGGTATCGCCCTCATAGGCGGTGCGAAGGGCAGTCGCGATTTCCGCAAGGCTTACGCCCAGCGCGGTCGCCTTCGCGCGGTCTACACGCACCTGCAACTCTGGCTTGCCCGCCGACCATGAGAGGTCGGGATCTTTGATGCCCGGGATTTGGGCGATGATGTTGCGCACACGCTCGGCGGTTTCCAGCAAGGTGGCAGTGTCCTTGCCCACCAACCCGATTTGGATAGGCGCGCCGAAACCGCCGCCACGAAAGCCCGACACGGCGTTCACAGTGATTTGTGCGCCCGGAATTTCGCCAATCTTTTGGCGCAGTTCGGCAGCGATCTCAATGTCGCGGCGGGTGCGCAGCTGCTCATCGTGCTTGACCCAAAACAGTAGGCTGTCCAGCAGCGCTTTTTTCTCGTGCAAGGTGATTTGCATGCTGGCAAAGCGCGGACCTGTGTCGCCCGCTCCGACAAAGGTCCCGCCTAACCGCCCCAGTCGCGATGACACATACTTGACTTCGGGAATGCTCAGCGCAGCTTGTTCGATACGCCGAACAACAGCGTCAGTTTGCTCCAGCGCCGCATCGGGGGGTAGCTTGACACCCACTTGAATTAGCCCTTGATCCTGCGAGGGGGCGAAGCGGAACGGCAATAGCGGGTTGCCTGCAATCGCCGAGCCGATGATCAGCACAAAAGTGAGCACTAACGCGCCGTTGCCGATGAAAATCACCAGCCAGCGGTGGCGCAGCGACCACGCCAGCGCTCGACGATAGCCGTTCTTGAGCGCGTTCAGCTGGCGGTCAAACCATCGGAAAAAGCCACGCGGCTCCTCCACCGCCTCGCCCCGCCGATACAAGCGGCTCGCCAACATCGGCGTCAGCGTGAACGACACAATCAACGAGAACAGCACCGTCACCGCCACCGTGATTCCGAAGGAGCGGAAGAACTGTCCCGTCACGCCGCCCATAAACGCAATTGGCAGGAACACCACCACATCCACCATCGTGATGGTAATCGCTGCCAATCCGATTTCGGTGCGCCCGTTGTAGGCGGCTTCCATCGGTTCTTCGCCCAGCGACAGATGGCGGTAGATGTTCTCAATCACCACAATCGCGTCGTCCACCAGCACGCCCACCGCCAGCGAGAGCGCCAACATCGTCATGAAGTTGATGGTGAACCCCAAAAAGTACATCGCGATGAACGCCGCGAAGAAACAGGTGGGGATCGCCAGCGAGACGATCAGCGCGCCACGCACATTGTAGAGGAACAGGTAGATAATCAGCACTACCAACACGATGGCGATGCCGAGGGCCATGCGCAAGTCGGTGAGGCTTTCCTTGACGGCGTCTGCCTCGTCTTGGGTAATGGTGAACTTGAGGTCGGGGTATTCGCGCTCCAACGCTCGAAGCTTTTCGCGGATACCGTTGGAGATTTCGATGGCGTTGCCGTCGCTGGCACGCTGCACCACCAGCGTCACATCTTCTTTGCCGTTGACGCGCGTAATTTCGGTGCGCTCTTCCACCGCGTCGCGCACTTCTGCCACATCTTTGAGGCGGATGATGCTACCACGCATCATCGGGTTGCGGGGGTTTTGCAAGTAAATTTCCAAGTTGCGCAGTTCGTCTACGGAGGTGAACTCGCCGATGAGGCGAACGCTGTAATCACGCTCGCCTTCTGTGATGCGCCCCGCGGGCACATTCAGGTTAGCAGTTTGCAGTGCGCGCACGATGGCGTTGATGGATAGCCCATAGGCGTTGAGCCGCTGTTTGTCGATGGCCACTTGAATCTCGCGTTTCTGCCCGCCCGCCACTGCAACAGCCGCCACGCCAGGCACGCTGCTCAGACGGTCTTTGATTACGTTCTCCGCGAGGTCGCGCAGCTCGTAAGGCGGGCGGCTGCCCGTTAGCGAGATGTACATCGTGGGCTGCGACTGCGTGTCGAGCTTGAGAATGGTGGGGCGTTCCACACCGTCGGGTAGACGCGCCAGCACGGTGTTGATTTTCGCTTGCACATCAATATACGCCTGGCTGATGTCGGTACCGATGTTGAACTCCAGCACCACCTGCGAGAGGCTAAACTGCGACACCGAGTTGATCTGGCGCAGCCCTTCTACGCCCGCCACCGCATCCTCGATGGGCTTGGACACAAGCGTTTCCACCTCTTCAGGCGATGCGCCTGGGTATGCGGTGACTATCGTGATTACGGGGAAATCCACTTTGGGCTGCAGCTCTACCTGCATGCGGCTGAGCGCGTAGTAGCCCAACACAATGATCGCTACTACGAACACCCAAATCGTGACGGGGCGGTTCAGCGCCAATCGGGTCATCCACATGGGGGGTGCCTCCTTACTGTTCAATTACGCGTACGGGCTGCCCATCGCTGAGTAGGTCTTGCCCGCGCACCACGACCACCTCGCCGGGCTGAACACCTTCGGCGTAAACCACTTCGGTGTTGGTGGCAATCACACGCAGTTTCCGCTGCTTGGCAACGCCATCCTGCACAACAAACACGCGGGTATCACCGCCCTTTTCGAGCAGTGCGAGCTTGGGCGTGAGGGGCACGTTTCGATACTCGCGGAGTTTGATTTCGCCCCGCGCGAACAGCCCTGCTTTGAGAGGCAAATCGGCGGGGTTGGTGATGCTTACGCGGATGCGCAGGTTGCGGGCTTGGTCTGCCACGGCGGGATAGATCGCTTCCACGCGCCCTTCAAACACGCGGTTCGGAAAGGCGTCCACACGCACTTCCACAGGCATGCCCACCTTCACATCGCGCAGCAGCAGTTCGGGCAGCGTGGCTTCGAAAAAGAGCCGATCCACAGTCACGATTCGGACAACAGGCGTGCCCGCGCCTGCCATCGCCCCTGCCTCTGCAAAGCGGTCTGCCACCACGCCTTCGAACGGGGCACGGATTACGGTGTCTGCCAGTTGTTGTTTGAGCAGCGCGACTTGAGCGCGGGCTTGTTGCAAAGCGGCACGGGCGGCGACCACGCGCTGTTGTGCCACCTCGTCCTGCGCTTTGCCCAGCAGTGCCTGCCGATAGGCTTCCTCCGCTTGGCGCACGGCTTGTTCTGCTGCTTCAATATCTTCGCGCCGGGGTCCTTCGCGCACGAGGCTGAGCGTCTCTTCGGCTTGGCGTAGCTGCGCTTGCGCGGCTTCGTAGGCGGTTTTGGCGGTGTCTAACTGCTGCTTGGGGATGGCGCCTTGTTGATAGAGCTGCTGGGCGCGTTCGTAGTTGGCTTTGGCAAGTTCGAAGTTGGCGCGGGCGGCAGCCACCGCCTGCTCAGCTTGCTGGCGCTCTTGGGGGCGTGCCCCCGTTTGCAACGCGCGTAAGCGTGCCCGTGCTGCCTCCAGCGCAGCTTTGGCGGCTTGAATCTGCGCCTCCGTTTGCGCAGGTTGCGTGCGGGCAGCGATTTCCGCTTGCTGCAGGTTCGCCTCCGCCGCGCGCATCGCCGACTCGGCTTGACGCAACTGCAGTTGCAAGTCGGTGGGGTCTTGCACGGCGATTACATCACCTTTGCGCACGCGGTCACCCTCGCGCACGCGCACCTCAACAAACCGCCCGCCCAGCTTCGTGGCGACCACCACATCATTGTAAGATTGCAAGTCGCCCGTGACGGAGGCAGTTTCGGTGAGGTTGCCCATTTGGATTTTCGCAACCGCCACTGACACGGCTGCGACTTCTCTGGCTTGGGCTTGCGGGGCGGGTGTGCCACCGCGCTCACCCCGCCCACATGCGGAAAATGCCAGTCCGAATGCCAGTCCTACCAATGCGAAACTAAGGGCGTTGGGTTTCATCCGTTATTTGCCTCCTCTTATCGCATCGCGTATTGCCTGCCGATGGTACCAATCGCGCGCTGCAGTGCGGCGTAGGCATCCAAGTAGTCAAACTGTGCATTGACTAGGTTCGTTTGGGCTTGAGTGAAGGCAAGTTCGGCATCGCTGATTTCCAGTTGGGGCGAGACGCCTGCCTCGAAGCGAATGCGTGCCAGGCGCAACGCTTCGGTGGCTTGCGCCAGCCCCTTTTGGGCGACCGCGAGTCGTTTTTGAGCGTCTTGCAGGTTCAGGTAGGCTTGGCGCACTTCCAAAGCGACACCCTCTTTCACTTGCTGCAGGCGAATTTGGGCAATTGCTAACTCGTCGCGGGCTTGGGCTTCGCGGGCACGGGTGATGCCACTGTCCCAAATCGGCACCGACAGCACCAGAACGCCTGTGTAGGTTTCGCGGCGCGGGTTGAACGGCGAGGTGTTGAGGTTGAAATCGGCTTGTCCTGACAGCACTAAGGTGGGTAGGTTGCCCCGTTGGGCGTTTCGGATGTTCACGCGCGCCAGTTCCACGCTGCGTTCAGCCGCCAGCACTTCGGGGCGGTTGGCGTAGGCTTGGCGCGTGAGCGTTTCCAAGTCGGCATCGGGCATCGGGGGCAACTCGATGGCTTTCACTACCTGAACGGGCGTGCTTAGCTCACGCCCCAGCAGGTTGTTCAGTGCGGCGACGGCGAGTTCGCGCTGATTGCGGGCGTTGAGCACCGCCTGCTCGGCTTGGGCGACTGCCGTTTCAGCACGCAGGAGGTCAAACTGCGCCGCCACGCCTGCGTCTACTTGCGCGCGGATAATACGCAATCGCTCCTGAGCGTTGCGGAGTGCCTCCTCCGCCACGCGCACAAACTCGTCCGCGCGCGCCACACCTTGATAGGCTTGAATCACCTGCAGGATCGTGTCGTTGCGGGTGCGCTCGTACTCCAACTCGCTAATCGACAGGAACACCGACGCGGCGCGAATTGCCGTGCCAATCAGCCCGCTGATGTCGATTACTTGGGTAAGTGTTATGCGGGCGGTGCGGTTTTCGAGGTTGCCTATACGAATGGGCTGCGGTCCGAACCGTGCTGTAGCAACGCGGTCAAAGCGTGTGTAGGTGGCACTGCCCTGCACCTGTGGCAGGGCGTTACCCTGTGCCTCACGGAGCGCGTTGCGTGATTTATCCAAACTAAGTGCGCTGATTTGTACCGCGCGGTTATTACGCAACGCCAGTTGAATCGCTTGCTCCAGCGTCAGCGTGTCGCCCGTTTGCGCCCAGCTCAGCGCGCCCGCCAGCATCGCCAGGCTAAGCCAAGTAAGCATCAATCGCATGGGTTCGCCTCCTTTTGAAGATCTCGGGTAGCTAAGAACGCTGGCTTGTAAAACTCCAACACCTCTTCCACGATTTTCTCTAATGGTTCGTGCTCGCGCTCCATGAGCCATTCCATCTGGCATAGGCGATAGAGGCGCACTGCGTGGTGTGCCAGCTCGCGTGCGGAGACATCGGTGCGGAACTCGCCTCGCTGCTGCCCGCGCTCGAAACCACGAGTTGCGTGCTCAGTGGCTTCCTCAATAATCTCGGTAATCATCTGGCGTAGCGTCTCGCTCTGCATCGCCACATTCATCAGCGAGCGCGTGATCTGGAGCGAGCGGGCATCGCGCTGCGCGATAAACAGCATCACATGGCGCAATACCTCCCATTGGCTGGGTGCGGTTTCAGGCTGCAACGCCTCTAAAAACTCATACACTTCGTCGGTGAGGTCGCGGATGTAGGCGTGGAGCAAGTGCTCTTTCGTTGGGAAGTACGAAAAGAAGGTGCCCTTTGCCACATCTGCCAGTTCGGTGATTTCTTCGATGGTGACTTGTTCAAAGGGCTTTTGTTGCATCAACGCGAGCGCCGCTTCGATAAGCCGCTGGCGGGTGGCTTCCCGACGGCGCTCGCGTCGACTCACCTGCGTACGAACTTGCATTTCCATATCCTGCCCACTTACGCGCGTTTGAACACAGTTTTCAACCGACGGTCATTTCTGACCGTCGGTCAAGATTATACCACAAGTCAATCCGTAATGTCAAGAGGGGTAACGAGGACGACGAAACACGCCCTAGGGCAGAACAGCGTTGATGAGGGCTTTGGAGGTATACTGTAATTGAGCGGGGCTTTTCCTTGTAAAGTAAGGAGTCGAGTTTGCCTGAACAAAGTGCAATTTTAGGCACTCCACGGGGATGAGGAACGAGGCGACCATAGAAGCGCAACGGCGTGAACTAATGCAACTGCTCGCCTCCTTCGAGTTCATGCCAATATTGTTGCTGTTGCCCGATACGCTTACAGTGTATTGGGCGAGCGAGGGTGCAGCGCGTCTGTTGGGTTACTCGCGCGAGCAGTTGCAGCAAACCACTTTGTATGAGCTGGCAGTAGCAGAGCGCACCGAGCTAGAAGCGCGGCTGGCGCCAAGTGAGTTGCCTTCCACGCTTACGCTTACAGTGCGCCTTGCCAATGGCGAAGAGCATACCCTGCGCGGGGTCGCACAACAACTACCAGAGCACCAACTTCTATGCATCGGGCACGTAGACATCACTGATCTCTACCTCCCGTACGTGCTGGTACGAGATGTCGCGAATATCCCGCCGCAACAAACCGGGCTGGCTCTCCTCAGACACTACGCCCGAAGTCTCTCCAAGACATTAGGCACAGCGCATGTGTACATTGGGCGCATCGTAGATGTCAACCGAGTAGAAGGAGTCATCTACGCAGTCGGTGGTGAGCTATTGCCGCCGCCAAACTATTCACTTCGGGGAACGCCCTGCGCAGATGTGGTCACACGCGGCGTATGCATGTTCCCGCAGGGGGTGCAGGCGCTGTTTCCCGAAGACGAAATGCTGCGCGAGGCACGCATTGAAAGCTATATTGGCACGCCCCTCCGCGATCCACTGGGACGCGTGATAGGTATCTTTTGGATTGCGGATACCAAGCCAACTCCGAACTATCCCACGCTTGTAGAACTGTTTCAGGTGCTTGCTGTACGCTTCTCACATGAGCTTTTGCGCGACCAGGCGGAGGCAGAAGCGCAACTCCTGCGCGAACAGCTGCTGCAGGCGCAAAAAATGGAAAGCATCGGGCGGATGGCGGGCGGCTTGGCGCACGATTTCAACAACATGCTTACAGCCATTTTGGGCTATGTAGAACTGGCGCAGGGGGCGTTGCCTGAAAACAGCCCTGCCCAGTCGTTTCTCAAAAATGCGATTACTGCTATTGAAAAAGCCTCTAGTATTGCCCGGCAGTTAATGACGCTGGCGCGCCAGCAGCCGATGCAGCTGCAGCTGGTCAACCTCAATCAAGTGGTCCGTGAAGCGTTGCAACTGGCGCGCACTTGGATGCCTGCCTCGATTCAACTGCAGACCTTCTTAGCCGATAACCTGTGGCTGGTGGAAGCCGACCCTGCGCAGCTGGGGCAAGTCCTGCAAAATTTACTTCTCAACGCGCGCGACGCGATGATGCAAACAGGGGGCGTTATTACTATTGAGACTCAGAACACGGTGCTCGATACCGACTATGCCCGCACGCACTATGATGTGGTGCCTGGTGAATATGTGCTGCTAATGGTCTCCGACACAGGGGCGGGAATGTCGCCCGAGGTACAGGCACGGATTTTTGAGCCGTTTTTCACGACCAAACCGCCTGAGCAAGGCACCGGGTTGGGGCTGTCGGTGGTTTACAGCGTTGTGAAGCAGTTAGGAGGGCACATTTGGGTATACAGCGAAGAAGGCAGAGGCACGACCTTCAAGATTTACCTGCCGCGCGCTTACGAGCGGGCCCCAATGCGCCCTCAAGAAACGCTGGCAACCGCCCCGCTGCCACGCGGCAGCGAAACAGTTTTGGTGGTGGAGGACGAACCGAGCGTGCTAGAAGTTGCCACCGAGGTGCTGCGCCAGCACGGCTACACAGTGTTATCTGCCGCTTCGCCTGGCGATGCCTTGCGGATTGCTCAAGAGTACCACGACCCCATTCACCTGCTCATCACCGATGTGGTGATGCCCGTGATGAGCGGGCGCGAGTTAGCTGACTACATCCTGCGCTTGCATCCCCAGATTCGCGTGCTCTATGTGTCGGGCTACACCGAGAACACCATCGTGCATCAGGGCATCTTGGAGGAGGGCATCCACTTCCTGCCGAAGCCTTACACACCTGCTCAGCTGCTGCGCAAAGTGCGCGAGGTGCTGGAGAGCGAGCCGTCTGCTTAAGCGGTTTGGTATACTTGGGGGCGACCATGCGGATCGTTGTTGGTGTTGACGCAGAAGGCGCGTACCAGCCCGCGCTTGCGTGGATTGAAGCGCTGCGGTTTGAGCGACTGGAGTTGATTTTAGCCTCTGTGGTTGAAACACTGCGCCCACCGCTGGTGGGTGTCATCCCCTTAGCCTCAAGCGAGACGCTTGCGCAAGCCCAACAGGCTCAGCAGCAAGCCGCGCGCGAACGGTTAGAGACGCTCCACCAGCAACTTACGGCGCGAGGGTTCGCTGTGGAAACGGCGCTGTTGCACGGCACACCCAGCACGAAGCTGTTAGAACTTGCCGACGCGCGCGAGGCAGACTTGATTGCCATCGGCGGCACACGCAAGGGGGCATTTCAGGCATTCCTCAGCGGCAGCGTGGCACGCGCTGCGCTGAGCGCCGCCCGCCAAAGTATTCTCCTTGCCTACACCCCACCCCCCGAATCCCAGCCCCTGCACGCGGTGCTCGCCACCGACCACTCCGAATACAACTATCGCTGCATCGAGTTGCTTCTCCAGTTTGCCCCACGTGGTATTCAGCGCATCGCAATTGCCACCGCGTTCAGCCTCGACGAGGAAATGTTACAGTTGCTTACGCGAAATGCGCCTGCCGTACAGCAATCGGGCGTGGAGTGGATTATCGAACAGCTGCACGAACGCAACCGCCAGGTGTGCGAGCGGCTGCGCCCCTTGAACGCCTCGTGCGAGTCGATGGTGATTGAAGGATTGCCCATCCCCGCTATTCGCGCAGCGATGCAAGAAGCACAAGCACAGCTGCTCATCTTGGGCGCAAAGGGACACTCGCTGTTGGAACGGCTGTCGCTGGGCAGCGTGTCATATCACTTCGCTATCGGTGAACCGATGAACTTGCTGATTTTGCGTACGACGGAGTAGCCTATGCGACGGCGATTGATTGGCGTGGTGGGCAGCTCGAGGGGGACGGAGGCGCAGTTGCGCCTTGCTTACGAGGTGGGGCAACTGCTGGCGCAGCGCGGCGCAGTGTTGTTGTGCGGCGGCATGACGGGCGTGATGCAAGCAGCGGCTCAAGGTGCGCGCGAGGCAGGCGGACTAACCATCGGGATTATGCCCGGCGCCAACGCCTACGAATCGCCCCCGAACGAGTTCATTGAAATCGCTCTGTTCACAGGCATGCGGGAGGGGCGCAATTATCTCATTGCGTGCGCCAGCGAGGGGCTGATTGCCATCGGCGGGGGCTACGGCACGCTCTCCGAAATCGCGCTGGGACTGCGCATGGGCAAGCCCGTGGTGCTGCTGGATAGCTGGCAGTTCCACATCGCGGGCGAGCCAGTGGAGGTGCTGACCGCCCACAACGCTCACGAAGCGGTGGAGCTGCTGTGGCCACGCTTGCCCCACCAGCCCTGAAAGGTGTACCGTAGCTACTTAGCTCGGCGGGTAGTAAGCGTGGAAGTGATGCACAGGTCCGTGCCCCTTGCCCACTGCGTAGGCGGTGCGCAGAGCCGCCGTTAGGTAATCTTTAGCGCGAGCGATCGCCTCTAACGGGGCATAGCCCTTCGCCAACAGCGCGGCAATCGCCGCCGAGAAGGTGCACCCCGTGCCGTGCGTGTGGGGCGTGTCAATATGCTCGGCAGGCAGCCAGTGGAAGGCGGAGCCATCGTAGACCACATCGTCGGCGCGGTCGGGCAGATGCCCGCCCTTGACCACCACGAACTTCGCCCCCAGCGCGTGAATGGCGCGAGCTGCCTCCTCCATCGTGTGGCGGTCGCTCACCTCAAAACCTGCTAACACGCTCGCCTCGCCCAAGTTGGGCGTAATCACATACGCCAGCGGTATGATTTCGCGCTTGAGCGCGTCGATCGCTTCCTCCTGCAGCAGACGGTCGCCACTTTTGGCAACCATCACGGGGTCTACCACTAACTTCTCAATGTTCCAGTGGCGCACGCGCGCAGCCACAACCTCAATAATCTCCGCGCTGAACAGCATGCCCGTTTTCGCGGCATCGGCGCCGATATCGCTCATCACCGAATCGATCTGCTGCCCCACAAACTCGGGTGCCACGGGGAACACTGCTTGCACGCCAACTGTGTTTTGCGCAGTGAGGGCAGTAATCGCGCTGGTGCCGTATACGCCCAACGCCGCAAAAGTTTTCAAATCAGCTTGGATGCCCGCCCCTGCTCCAGAATCGGAACCTGCGATCGTTAGTGCCTTACGCATGGCAGATGAGATTTTACCATACACCCTATGTGTGAAGTGCCAGAGATTGCAGGAGGCCAATCCATAACCCAGATTGCCACCTACGATGAGACTCCCTACAAAGCCTGTCACCCCAAGCGCAGCGAGGGGTCTCAAGCATGCCCTGCCAGAGACTCCTCGCCTTCGGCTTGGAATGACAAGCATATTTGCGTGGGAGTCTTGTCATTCCGAGTGTAGCGAGGGCTTTCGTCGGCGTCCCCGCCGACGCTACGACTGTGACAGATGCTAAGGATGCTCAAACAGCCTCAAAACGCGGTATAATACCCCTAAGCAGCTGCCCATCGACTACGTGGGGCGTAGCGTAATACCTAACAACATTAGAGGAGGCAAATAGATGCTGCAACCGTTTACTTCGGAAAGCGTGACGGAAGGGCATCCAGACAAGCTGGCAGATCAGATTAGCGATGCGATTTTAGATGAGTGCTTGCGTCAAGATTCGCAATCGCGCGTTGCGGTGGAAACTCTGCTGACGCGGGGCTTGGCGGTCATTGCTGGCGAGGTTACTACCCACGCGCATCTCGACATCCCCGACGTTGTGCGTCGCACCATCAACGAGGTCGGCTACACGAAAACTGAGTACGGATTCGAGGGCGACTCGTGCGGGGTGATGGTTGCGCTCCAGAAGCAGTCGCCCGACATTAGTCGGGGCGTGGATATCGGTGGGGCGGGCGATCAGGGCATGATGTTCGGCTTTGCTTGCACCGAAACCCCCGAGCTGATGCCGCTGCCTATTACGATTGCCCACGCGCTGACGCGTCAACTCGCCGAGGTGCGTAAAGCGAACCCCGAACTCGGCTTCCGCCCCGATGGCAAGTCGCAAGTAACCGTGCTCTACGAAAACGGCATCCCGAAAGCGATTGATACCGTGGTCATCTCCGCCCAGCACGAGCCCCACTTGAGCCAAGCGGAAGTGCGCGAGCGCGTGCTGGAATATGTAATCAAGCCTGTGCTGGAGCGATTCGCCGACCGCGTAGACATCAATGCTAAACACTACTATGTGAACCCAACGGGCGTGTTCGTGCTGGGTGGTCCGCAAGCCGACACGGGTGTGACGGGGCGCAAAGTCATCGTGGATACCTACGGTGGCTACTGCCGTCATGGCGGGGGTGCGTTCTCAGGTAAAGACCCTACCAAAGTGGATCGCTCGGCTGCATATATGGCACGCTACTTAGCCAAAAACATCGTGGCAGCGGGGCTGGCCGACAAGGTAGAGCTGCAAATCTCCTACGCCATCGGCGTGGCACAGCCCGTGTCGCTGCTGCTGGAAACCTTCGGCACCCACAAGGTAGACCCTGCCAAAATCGTCAAGCGCATTCAGGAATCGTTTGACCTCAGCCCGCGCGGCATTATTCAGTTCCTGGATTTGCAGAAGCCACAATACCTGCCCACTGCCAAAAATGGGCACTTTGGGCACCCCAGCTTTCGTTGGGAGCATCGCGACTCAGTGTCGCTGTTTGCCGACTTAGCATAACCCGAGCCGCTCATCTGTTTTGAGCGAGTGAGATTCCTCGCTGCGCTCGGAATGACAGAACTATGGAGGCGAAAAGTAAGCCTGTCATTCCGAGCCGAAGGCGAGGAATCTCTGGCAGGGCATGCCGAGACCCCTCGCTGCGCTCGGGGTGACAAACCAACACATCGTCGAGACCCCTCGCTGCGCTCGGGGTGACGCACTGGAGCCAACCCTTGTCATTCCGAGCGAAGCGAGGAATCTCACACACCAAGCAACATGGCTCAACATGGCGCGCTGGGGTACACTCCATCGTGAATGCAAGGCATCGTGGAGGGCTGCGAAACCATCGCGCAGCAGCTGATTGTGGCGCGGCGACACCTTACCGACGCGCTGTTTGACCCAAGCGTGCCGATAGAGGCGTGGATGGAACAGTACGCGACCGTACTAGATAACACGCTGCGTGCCTTGTTCCGCCGCGCGTGGGTGCAAGCCGCTCAAGAAGTGCCCTCGCCTCCTCGCAATCCACTCGCTCTGTTTGCTACAGGCGGCTACGGCAGACGCGAACTCGCCCCCTACTCCGATATTGATATCACCTTTGTGCCCGCTCAGGAAGGCGACCCGTTCACCGAGCGGCTCGTCAAGCGATTGTTCCACGCCCTGATGCAGGTGTTTTACACCGACGCTAAACTCAAAGTGGGCTACGCTTATCGCCTGATGGACGACTGCGATACCTTAGACCACAAAACGCGCACGGGGCTGCTGGAAATGCGCCTGATTGAGGGCGACTCCGAGCTTGTGGAAGCGTTCAGCCAGCGATTCTGGCACAGTTTAGACCCCACGGGCTTCACGCTGGAGCGCTACCGCGAATGTCAAGCCCGCTGGGCGAAGTTGGGCGAGGGCATCATGCGCGCTACACCTGACCTCAAAGAGGGGCGCGGCGGGCTGCGCGACCGCCATACCCTTGATTGGATGGCGCAAGCCCACTTTAGCGTGCCTCACACCCAAGTGTTGCCCACCTTGGTCGCAGAAGGCATCCTTTCGCAAGCTGAAGCCGATGCGCTGCAACATGCCACCCGCACCCTGCAACGCTATCGCGCCCTGCTGCACGCGATTAGCGGCGAGGCACGCGAAGTGCTCACCTTGCCCAAACAAAACGAGTTAGCGGAGCGGCTGGGCGTAGAGCGCAGCGCGATGATGCGCGAGGTTTACACCGCGCTTGCCGACCACGCCCGCCTCACCGAGCGTGGTATTGAACGGCTTGTGAACGCGCCGCTCGTGCTGGGCGTCGGGCTGGATAGCGTTAATCGGCAAATCGTGCCCGCCCCCGCCCTAGACCGCGAGCCACCCGAATGGCGACTGTTGTGCTTCCTACTGGCGCAACGCTATCAGCTGGGGCTGAGCCGTGCGATTGAGGCGCGGCTGGAAACCCCTGCCGATGCCCCGCCCGACCCGCACACCGTCGGTAACACGCTGCGCGAGCTATTGCGCCGCCCCGGCGAGGTCTACCGCGTGTTGGAGCCGATGGCACGATTGGGCGTGCTGGGCTGGGCGTTCCCACCCTTTGCATCGCTGATGCCCCTGCAAGCGGGCGACCCCACCCACGAGTTCACCGTCGGCGAGCACACCCTGCAAGCCATTCGCCTGTTGGACAGCTACGCTCGCGGCGAGGGCGACCCTCTGTGGCACACCATCTTAGAGCAGCTGCCCGCACCAGAGTTGCTTTATATGGCGCTGCTGCTGCACGATGCAGGCAAAGCTGACCCTACCCGCCCTCACGCCGAGGCAGGCGCGGATATCGCCCGCAACAGCCTTGCAGCAATCGGCTGGAGCGAGAGCGAAATCGCTGAAGTGGAGTTTTTAGTACGCCATCACTTGCTGATGGCACAAACTGCGCGCCAGCGCGACCTGCAACTGCCCGAAACCATCCGCGAGTTCACCCGCATCGTGAACACCCCCGAACGGCTGCAAATGCTTTATTTGCTCACCTGCGCCGACACGCAAGCTGTGGGCGAGCGCATCTGGACAGCTGCCCAAGCCAGCTTCCTCAAAGAGTTGTATCGGCGTAGCTTGCGCGCCCTGGAAGAGGGGCTGCCCGAAGAGGTGCCCGCACGCAGCCTCGCCCGCCAACGCCTGCTGCGCGCCCTCGCCAAACACCCCATCCCCGAACGACTGATTGAGGCGCATATCGAGCAGATGCCTTCGGGCTATCTGCTCAACACGCCACCTGAACAGATTAGCTTGCATATCCACTACATCGAGCGTGTGCGCGCAGGCGAAGGCCCCGTCGTGGAGTTCCATCAGCCACCCGAGCAGCCCTACACCGAGCTGACCCTCTGCACTTTTGATGACCCCAAGCCGGGCTTGCTGAGCAAAATCGCGGGCGTGCTGTACGCTTATGAGGTGGAGGTGGCGTGGGCGCGCGTACTTACCCGCGAGGATACGCCGCGCGTCGCGCTGGACACTCTGGGCATTACCATCCGCTCGCGCCCGCTCTCGCCCAATCAGTGCGCGGTGTTGGAGCGCGCCCTGCGCCAAGTGCTGCTGGGCGAACGCGCCGTCGACGACCTGCTGCGCGAGCACGGCAAAGACCCCGACGCGCCCCTGCAAGTAAGCCAACTCCAAATCCACCACGACGCCTCCGATGCCTACACTGTGGTTGACCTGCATACGGCACCCGAGTTAGGCGCGCTCTACCGCGCCGCCCACGCGCTCTCGCAAATCGGTTGGAACATTCACAGCGCGCGATTTGGGCTTTGGGCCGGACGCGCCGTGCTGAGTTTCTACTGCACCGACGCTCACGGGCGCAAAATCAGCCCCGATGCCTACCCCCAACTCAACGCCGTCATCAGCACGCGATAGGTACAATCTTACGCGGAGGCTGACAGACGATGCCGTCGGAAATCATCCACTTGGAAGGGCATGTCATCGACTCGCTTACGCTTTCCAAAGTGTTGGACATTCTGGCTTCCTACGAGGGCGTGCGCTACGAGGTACGCCATGCCAAAATCGGACACACGCGTACCGAGCCAAGCAAGTTTGACATCTTAGTGGAGGCTGAAACGGAGGAACTGCTGGAGCGCGTGCTGCAAGAGGTCCAACAACACGGCGCGTACTTCGCTCACGCCGACGCCCACTTAGAGCCTGCCCCCATCGACGGCGCGTTCCCCGAAGATTTCTATTCCACCACCAACTTGGAAACCTTTGTGCGAGTACACCACCGTTGGATCCCTGTGGAAAACATTGAGATGGACTGCGGTATCCGCGTGTGGCACGAGGATGGGCACTGGCGCGCAGCGACGGTTCCAATGGCGCGTGTAAAAAAAGGCGACTTAATTGTGGTTGGACACGAAGGCATTCGTGTCACGCCGCCTGAGCGACGCGACCCCACCTCGGTGTTCGCCTTTATGGGCAGCGATGTTTCGTCGGAGAAGCCCAAAGAGCGTGCGGTGCGCGGCGTCGCCGAAGAGGTGCGCAAAGCCAAAGCGCGCGGCGAAAAAGTGCTGTTTGTGGGCGGGCCCGCCATCATCCACACGGGCGCAGGTCCTTACTTGGAACAGCTCATCCGCAACGGCTGGATTGATGTGCTGTTTGCGGGCAACGCGCTGGCTGCCCACGATGTGGAATCGGCACTCTACGGCACTTCACTGGGCGTGTCGCTGGATCTGGGCGCCCCCGTAGTACACGGACACCAGCACCACATCCGCGCCATCAACAAGATACGGCTGCTGGGCGGGCTAAGGCAAGCCGTTGAAGCAGGCGTGCTTACCAAAGGCGTGATGTACACCTGCATCAAGCACAATGTGCCTTTTGTGTTGGCGGGTAGCATCCGCGATGACGGTCCCCTGCCCGAAGTGATTACCGATGTACTGGAAGCGCAAGATGCCATGCGCGCCCATATCCCCGGTGTGGGCGTGGCGATTATGGTGGCGACCACACTCCATTCGGTGGCGACAGGCAATCTGCTGCCCGCCTCGGTGCGCGTCTTCTGCGTCGACAACGACGCCGACACCGTGATCAAGCTCACCGATCGGGGCACCCACCAAACCTTCCCGATAGTCACCGACTGCCACTTCTTTATGAAGGAGTTGGCGCTGCACTTGGTGGAGCCATTTACCGCTGCGCGTAGCGGTTGAGCGGCTTGAGGTGGCTCACGCGCGCCTCGTACTCTGTGCTGTCTTCGTAGACCACCAACAGGTTGGTGAGGCGGCGTTTAGGCAGCACTTTGAGCTGGCGTCGGTAGTACAGGCAGGTGGAGCCGCCGCCGTCTAAGGCGATGGCATCTGTGGCGCCGAGTGCGCGCATCAGGTGCGCCAGTTGGCGCAGCGTAATGGGCTTTTCCACTACCGCCATTAGCAACTTGTTCTGGGGCGTGACGCCTACTGCCACGCGCTTGCCCCGTGCGTATACGCGCTTATCGCGGAAGCCTTCGCCGGGTGGATACAGCATCACTTGTCCTTTCTGCAGTAGGCGTGGACCCGCCCCCAGCACCATTCGGTACTCGCTCCAATCGTGTTGCCGATGGAGCCGCTGGCGCACAAAGCGCACTTGGTTGTCGTAGGTAATGCACAACGCTGTGCCCACGCCCCCAAAGTGCACACGCTCGCCTTCCAGCACGATATCGCCCACAGGCAACTTGCTGGCAGTGCTGAAGTAGGTGCCCGTGACGGCAGCGGTGGGGCGCGCCCGTGCCAGCAACTCCCATACCGACTCATCTTGCCCCAAGCGGCGCGCGGTAACGACCCCCACACGCACCCGCGGATTGCTCAAATCCGCTACCACATAGCGCACAGGAATGCCGTTCACCTTGCGAAAGAGCAAAGTCACCGACTCGCTGCCGCTGGCAGCCCGGGGCTTCGGCGCAGGCGTTGCGTGAGCGGTCAAAAAGTTCGGCTCGTGCCAGTATCCCTGATAAAGCAACGACCCCAGCAGGCATAGTAAGAGTATCCCCAGTCGCACCCGAACTCACCTACCTCTTAGAACCCCCTCCACGCGCGGGTGTTCTACCTATGTATACGCAAAATTCGGGGATTTCCTACCTGCCAACTTTTCGGGTTTTGGGGCTATTCGCCTAAAATTTGCACATGGATGGTGCGCGAGCGTGGGCGCGTGTCGAAGTCTATCAGCACTATCTGTTGCCATGCGCCCAGCGTCATGCGCCCATTCACAACGGGCACGGTTAGCGACGGTCCTAACAGCGAGGCGCGGATGTGGGAGTGCCCGTTATCGTCGTGCCAGCGGGCTTCGTGGGCATAGTAGGCATCGCGTGGCGCCACCCGCTCCAGCGCCGCTTTCATATCTTGCGCCAAACCTGGCTCGTACTCAATGGTAGTAATAGCGGCGGTGGAGCCAACCACAAACACGGTGGCAATCCCGTTCACCACGCCGCTTTCGAGAATGGCTTGCTCCACCAACCCTGTGATGTCGCATATATCGTCGTTGCCCCGCGTGGCAACCGTGAACCGACCAGAGTAGACCATCTCTGCAATTCTACCCGCTGAGGGCAGCCGTTAGTCGATGGGTTCGGGCGGTTCTTCGGTGCGCCAAAGCAACTCTGGGCGAATATCACTCAGGGTGCGGTGTCCCGTGAGGGCGAGCGTCAGGTCGAAGTCGGCGAGGAAGTTGCGCAGGTAGGTATGCACGCCCTGCTCACCATCAATCGCTAACGCCCACATCACAGGTCTGCCCAAGCCCACCATGCGCGCGCCCAGCGCCAACGCTTTGAGCGCGTCGGAACCTGTGCGAATGCCGCTGTCAAACAACACGGGCACTTGGTCGCCCACGGCGCGGGCGATGTGATAGAGCGCATCCAAGGCAGCGATTGCGCCGTCTACTTGTCTGCCCCCGTGGTTGGAGACGATAATGCCG
The DNA here is from genome assembly GCA_030550775.1 of Armatimonadota bacterium. Classification (GTDB taxonomy): domain Bacteria; phylum Armatimonadota; class Fimbriimonadia; order Fimbriimonadales; family GBS-DC; genus GBS-DC. The sequence goes on along the minus strand of JAUQOS010000002.1, from coordinate 59,473 downwards.
TCTATGCCTCGACGCACCGCCTCGCGTGCGTCATCGGGGTGCAGCAGCCCTTTGAGCAGGATGGGCAGCTTAGTTTGCTCGCGCAGAAACGCCAAGTCGTCCCAAGTGAGGCTGGGGTTGCCGAAAATCGCGGCAAACTGCATGACTGCGCTGCCGGGGTCTTCTTCGGGGGGCGCGCTGAGCAACGAGCGGAACACAGGGTCCGTGAAGTAGTTTGCCAGCCCTTGCCCGTGCATAAACGGCAGGTAGCCGTGTTTGAGGTCGCGCGGGCGCCACGCCAGCATGGAGGTATCCACCGTGACCACAATCGCGCCGTAGCCCGCTGCTTCGGCGCGACGCACGAAACTGGCTGCCACCTCGTGATTGCGACTCCAATAGAGTTGGAACCAGCGGGGGGCGTTGCCCATCGCCTCCGCCACCTGCTCGATGGCATACGATGATACCGTGCTAAGCATAAACAGCACGCCCAGCTTGGCGCACGCGCGGGCAGTGGCTAACTCCCCCTCCGGATGCAAAATGCCCTGCACGCCCACGGGCGCCACATAAATCGGCGCGGGGTAGCGATGTCCAAACAGCTCAAGGCTCCAGTCACGCTGCGCTACATCGCGCAAAAAGCGTGGCACGATGCGCCATTTGTCGAACTCGCGGCGGTTCGCATCGGCGGTTTGTTCGGTGCCTGCGCTGCCCGCTACATAGTCAAACGCTTCGGGTTTGAGCGCGGCGCGTGCACGCGCCTCCAACTCCGCGTAATCCACAGGAAAGTTTTCGGGCATGCCGAACAAGCCCTTACGGTAAATCTCCAGCTGGCGTTCCATTCCCGTTTCCATCGTGGTGCCCCTCCGTTGGGTGCCTGTTGTTTAGGCACTGTTGGATTATACCGAACATTGCTCGCAAGCAGGTATATTTACGGCTATGGATGTGGCGGCGCTGGTTCGGCGCGTATTGGAAGGGGATGACTTGGGCACCGACGAGGCAGAGACGCTGATGGATGCCATGATGCAAGGCGCGCTCACGCCTGTGCAAATCGCAGGCGTGCTGATGACTTTGCGTACACGGGGAGAAACCCTTCAGGAGCTTATCGGCTTTGCCCGCGCGATGCGCGCCCACTCCATCAAAGTGCCGATTGACAACCCCGATTTGCTGGACACCTGCGGCACAGGCGGCGATACGCTCAAAACTTGGAACCTCTCCACAGCGGCGGTGTTTGTAGTGGCGGCGGCGGGTGTGCCCGTGGCGAAGCACGGCAATCGCGCCGTGAGCAGCCGCTGTGGCAGCGCCGATGTGTTGGAAGCACTGGGTGTGAACCTCAACCTAACGCCCGAGCAAATCGCACAAGGGATTGAGCAGGTGGGAGTGGGGTTTATGTTTGCGCCGTTGCACCATCCAGCGATGCGCCATGTTGCCCCAGTGCGCCGCGAGCTGGGGGTGCGCACCGTGTTCAACCTGCTGGGACCGTTGACCAACCCTGCCAACGCGCGACGTCAGTTGCTGGGCGTGTTCAGCTGGGAATGGCTCACGCTGCTTGCGGAGGCGCTGGCACAACTGGGCACCGAGCGCGCCCTGATTGTGCACGGCATGGACGGCTTGGACGAGGTGTCGCCCATCGGGGTCACGGTGGCAGCCCACCTGCGCCCCGATGGCACCATAGAAACCTTTGAGTTCACGCCTCGTGATTTGGGACTGGAGCCAGTACCTGCACACGCGCTGATTGCAGGCGACACACCTGCCGAAAACGCGCAGATTCTACGCCAAGCGATTACAGGCGATGACGAGTTGCGCATGCGTGCGCTGTTGCCCAATGCCGCGGCAGCCCTGTGGGTGGCAGGGCGCGTGGACGACATTCGCGACGGGGTGCTGCTTGCCTTGCGTGCCATCGAATCGGGTCGGGCGGAAGAGGTACTGGAAGACTTTATCGCCTACACCCAAAGCTGCGCAACGCCTTCCACAGGTTAGGAGCGCGCCCCTGCCTTCGCTTGCAACTGCTGGAGGTATTGCTCTGCCAGTTGCCATGCGCGTTCCACATCGTCGGGGGCGAGGTTGCCTTCAATCACCTGTTCTTCCAGGTACCGCTTGAGCTGCCCCACAACTGGACCCTGTTTCAGCCCAAACCGTTGCATCAATTGGTCGCCTGTGAGCGGGCTACGCCAGTGCTCTTTAGGCTGCACTGCTTGAAGCGCTTGGATGCGAGCGCGCAGCGCAGGGATATCTGCATGGGGCACATCGGCGCGTTGTGCCTTGATATCGGCTTCCGCAAGGCGCAGCAGCGGCTCTAACAACTCGCCTGCATCGCGGATGAGGCGGCGCACCGCCGCGTCGCTCCACTGCGGGGTGTAAAAGCCAGGACGCATGTGCAGTTTCACCAGCTTCGCCACGCGCTCAATCGTGGCGTTGGAGTAGCGCAGGTGGCGCAACCACTCGGCAGCGATGCGTGCGCCCACGCGGTCGTGCTCATAAAAGTGCACCGTGCCATCCTCGCCTACCGTGCGCGTGGCAGGCTTGCCCACATCGTGCAAGAGCGCCGCTAAGCGTACCTCCCACGCGGGCATGTCTAATCCTGACGGGTCTATGTACTCCACTGTCTTGAGGCTATGCCCCCACACATCATAGAGGTGGTATTCGTTTTGTGTGCAGCCAACCATCGGCAACAGGGGTTGTCCAAACTGATGAAGTAAGCCTGTTTCCAGAAGCATCTGCAGCCCCCGATGGGCGTGCGGCGAGTCCATAAGGCGTGTGAACTCGGCTTGGATGCGCTCAATGCTCACAATCGCCAGCCGTTCTGCCTGCTCCAAGATTGCCTGATAGGCGTTTTGGTCAATCGTAAATTCCAGTTGCGCAGCGAACCGCACGGCACGCAGCATGCGCAGCGGGTCTTCGTAGAAAGTTTCGTGGGGGTCACGAGGCGTGCGCAAAATTTGGGCGCGCAAATCTTGAAGCCCAACGCCTAATGGGTCTAAAATCTCGCCCGTGTGCAAGTTTTCCAGCAAAGTATTGACTGTGAAATCGCGGCGCAGCGCGTCTTCCAGCAGCGTGGCAGGACGCACTTCCTGCGGTTTGCGGCTGGCGTCGTGGTACGACTCGGCGCGCGCCGTTACAAGCTCCACCAACGTATCCCCCACATGCACCATCGCGGTGCCAAAGCGCGGGTAAGTGACGGGGTGATGGTCGGCAATACCGCGCTCGTAGAGAAACTGCGCCAACTCCAGCGCGTCGCCTTCCAGCACGAGGTCAACATCGTTGGGTAGCGGGCGCCCAAGTAGCTTATCACGCACATAGCCCCCTACGAGGTAGACCTTGCCCTCGTAGGGGGTGCCCGCTAAGCCCAGCCGAAGGCGTTCCAACGCTTGCTCAACCATTGTCTATGGGGATGCCCGCGCTTGCGCACATTGCAATCTGCACCTTAGATTATAGCACAACGCCTCCGCGCCCCTGAATCTCGCATCTTTGCAGATAGATAGCCGTTCCGAGCGCGGCAGAATCTCGTTGTAGACACCACATTTGGGGAGGTTGCGACGATGTCGTTCCGAGAAGCGCAGCAGTACATCGGCATGGAGTGCGTAGTCGCTTGGCGAGATCGGCGTGGCGAGGTGCAAGAGCGCAAGCTGTTCGTCTCCGATGTCACTTTCGTGCCGCTGTACGGGATTTGTCTAATCACTGACTATATGGAAATCCGTTTAGATCGCGTGGTGAGCATTCGTCCCGCAGGGGAAGAAGCAATGCCCGCTGCGGCGTAGTGGAGCCGCTGTATACAAGCACGGGCGGTTGCGTGCGCAAAACTTGGGGCGCAGCCGCCCTGCACTGCTGCATGCGGGCGTGCCATTCTAAGATACAGGCAAGCAATCCCTGCGCGGGCGGCTCTTCAAGTCTGCGCGAATACAATTAGCCGCTTGCCTGCGGTCATGTTCGCTTGGTAATCAGCAAGCGCGCGATGAACTTCGCTCAGCGGGTAGCGTGCTGCCACTTCGCTGGCGAGCAAGTCGCCCAGCATTGATTGGATTTGGCGCGCCAGATGCAGTTGCCCCAACACGCTACGCTTGCCCAGCCAATCTGCCAGCCAGAAGCCTTCGATGCGCTTGCGCTCGAAAATCAGGTCGCGTGGGTCTGCCATCAGGGGCGACTCTGAGAGGGCACCATACAGGATGAGCCGACTGCCTGCAGGCATAGCTTTCAGCACGCGCAGCGCAGTCATGCCCGATACCGCCTCGAAGGCGATGGTTGCCTGCAGCTGGTGGCAGAGCTCGCGCAACTGCTTGTCGAAGTCGGGCGTTTCACTGTTGAGGATGTGGCGCGCGCCTGCAGAGCGGAGCAGCTCGGCTTGCTCCTCGCGCCGCACGATGTGGATGCCCTCAACGCCGAACTTTTGGCTCAGTCGCACCAGCATTCGCCCTACTGCGCTGGCAGCAGCCGTTTGCACGAACGCGCGCGCCCCGCTGGTGCGCGCGATCTCCATCAGTGCCCAAGCCGTGAGGGGGTTCACGATAAGCATTGCGCCTTGCTCGTCGCTGACGGTATCGCTGAGAGGGATGCAGCGCGTGGCGGAGGTGAGCATATACTCTGCCCAAGTGCCGTCGTACTTGTTGGGGGCAGCACACGCCACACGCTTGCCCAACAGCATGCGGCTGAACCAATCATCGCCCGTAGCGACAACACGCCCTGTCCCCTCCCAGCCCGGCACGACAGGCAGCGGTTTCAGCAGTCCATATAGCCCCTTCAGAAACATCAAATCGGAAGGGTTGATGGGAGCAGCGAACATCTTGACCAGCACTTGCCCGCGCGCGGGCTTGGGCACTGGGCGCGTTTCAATACGCAGCGATTCGGGCGCGCCGTCGTAAGCGTGGAGCACGGCGGCGCGCATTGTCTCAGGAACGGGTTCAATCGCTCTCATTCGGGGATCAGGTCAAGATTGCCGCGCTGCTCGCTGTAGTAGGCTTCTAAGATGCGCAGCGCGACATCATCGGGCTGAAGCGTTTTGGGCGGCATGCGGAACGGCACGCGCTCCCAGAACCGCGTGGCAACCGCGCCCGGGCGCACAACCGTGATTTTCCAGCGGGGCTGCTCTTTGGCAAGCACTTGCGCAAACACTTCCAACCCGCCTTTGGCGGTGGCATAGGCGCTCAATCCAGGCAAAATCAACCGCTCAGTCAGCGCGCCGATGAAAAACAGATGTGGCTCCGCGCTGAACATTGGGCTGAATACGCGCGTTGCCACAAACGCCCCCGTGAGGTTGGCGTCCATGATGCGCTGCCACGCCTCTAGGCTCATCTCGTGGGTTTTTTGCGCCAAAATGTCGCCCACAGCGTAGACCATCGCGTCGATTTGGCGCCCGCCCAGCGACTGTAGATGCGCTTGCAACGCCTGCGCGGCGGCGTTCATCTGCTCAAAATCGGCGACATTTAGCACGGTATGCGCCCACTGCACGCCCGATGCAAACCGCTCGGCGTGCCGCCCAATCGCCCAGACTTCCCACTCCTCTTCCAGAAACGCTTTTGCAACAGACTGACCGATAGTGCTATCTGCGCCCACTAATAGCAGGTGTCCCATAGTGAGCGGTATTGTACCTATTTTTCCCAGCGCAGTTCCTGCTCACGAATGGTGTATTCAAACAGGGGTTTACCCTCTTTGTCGCATAGGCTCAGCACGAGGCGTCGCTCGCCACGCTTACCCAGCACACGAATCAGCCCAAAGTGGCGCAGACCGCGTGCCCAAGTGCCCGGCACACGCGCAGGGTTGTTCGCCTCATCGGGGTGCCCGTTGGCAGGACCTGCGGTGAGCGGGCTAGCGGTTAGCTCGTAGAACGGATAGCCGCCTTCTGGCTGCACTTTGAGCAGCTCGCCAAAGTGCCGATCGCCCGAGATAAACAGCACGCCCGTAATCCGCTCGCGCACGATAAAGTCAAACAGCTCCTTCTGCTCGTCTGGAAACAGCCCAAAGCCCTCAAAATAGACCATCGGGTTAATCATCTGCCCGCCGCAAGCGATGATTTTGAAGGTGGCTTCCGATGACTTGAGCGAGTTTTTGAGCCACTCCAGCTGCGCTTTGCCCAGCATGCGCTTTTCGGACGAGGGCGGCAAGTTATTGGGGCTGCGATAGGTGCGGTTATCCAGCATAAAGAACTCCACATCGCCCCACTCAAAGCGGTAGAAACAGCCCGATGCCTCAGGAATGCCGTAGCGCACTTGGGGGAAGTAATCAGCGAACACTTTGAGTGCAACATCCTTGAGGCGGAAGCTGCTGTCGGAGTTGTTTGGGCCGTAGTCGTGATCATCCCAGATGGCGTAGTGGTGCGTGCTGGCAAGTAGGGGCTGCAGCTCGGGCTGTTGGCGGCTTTTGCGCCAGCGGTTGCGCATGCCCGACTCAGTGAGCCAGTCAGGCTCCACATAGTACACATTATCGCCCAGCCACAACATCAGGTCAGGGCGCAACCGATGGATTGCCAAAAAGATTTCGTACTCGCCCCCGTAGGGTCTGCCAGGGCGGTCAACTTCAGGGTCGTTGAAGTAGGCGCAGGAACCGAAGGCGATAGTAAACTCGGGCGGGTCAGTACGCCAGCGCCAGTGGGGCTGGGTCTGGAACTCCAGCGGATAGTCGCGATGAATGCGTTCGCCATTGATGTACAGTTCGTACTCAAACCGTGTGCCAAACGGCAAATTCGTTAGTCGGAACAGCGCGATGTGGTCGTTCTCTTTGCTGGTGCGGATGGGGTCGCTGAGACGGCTTGTTTCGGGTTTGCCCTTTTGCCAGTAGCGCAGTTGCACAGTGGCATCCTGCGTGGTTTGTACCCAGACGGCGACTTCGGTCATCTCCGCATAGCCCAGCATCGGACCTGAACTTAGTAGCGGGTGCGTTTGCGCCAGCGCAAGGCTTAGCGAAAATACCCACAACCACGAACCAATCGCAATCCGTTGCCTCCGCATGGCAGATATCTTAGCACATGGGCGGTTAAGACCCGTTTAAGGCAGGAATCTCGGGTTGCGGTGCGTATCTGTTTCGGCAGCAGGCGAGGAGGCTAAAATGGAGCGACGAGAGAGCGTGTTTGTGATTGCCATACGGGTGCTGTTTGAGCGCCCCACCTTGGCGGTGATGATGTTTTTACAGTACGCGATTTGGGGCACTTGGTCCGTGGCGCTAGCGGGTTATTTGGAAAAGGAGTTGGGCTTCACAGGCTTAGGGCTGGCGCTAATCTACAATGCTTTACCCCTCATGAACCTCATTGTGCCCTTTACGGCGGGGCAAGTCGCCGATCGCTTCATGCCTGCCCAGTGGGCGTTGGCACTGTTCCATCTGGTGGGCGGTGGATTGCTGCTGGCGTTGGCGTTCCAACGCGAGCTGATGCCAATGGCGTTGCTGATGCTGGCATACGCCTTTTTCTACGCCCCTACACTCGCCCTGTCGAACTCGGTGGCGTTTCGCAATCTCAAAGACCCCGAAGTTGAGTTTGGTCCTATTCGCGTGTGGGGCACAATCGGCTGGATTGTAGCGAACTGGGGTGTGACCTTCCTGCGCTCCATTTTCAACTCGCTGGAGTGGGGCTTCATTGATGTGTTTGCGTTTGCAGGGGTAATTTCCATCACCACCGCGTTGGCATGCTTGGCATTGCCGCATACGCCGCCATCCAAAGAAGCGACTGATCCTCTGGCGTTTGCAAAGGCGTTCAGCCTGCTGCGAGACCCGAACTATCGCGTGTTTTTCATTATTGCGCTGATTGTTGCAACTGAATTGCCACTGTACTATGTGCTTACCTTTCCATTTCTGCAAGAGGCGGGCAAGGTTGTGGGCATCACGCCTGAGAACCTGCCCACTTGGATGACCATCGCTCAGATTGCTGAGATTTTCACCATCGCGCTGATGTTGCCCGCGGTGCTGCCCGTCTGGGGCGTGCGCAAGACGATGTTGCTGGGCATCTTTGCGTGGCCCGCCCGTTACGCGGTATTTGCATTCGCGTGGGCGATGCACCAGCAAGCGCCGTGGACGGTGTGGTTGGCAGTCGCCTCGCTTGCCTTGCACGGCTTTTGCTATGTCTTCTTCTTCGTGGTGGCATTTATCTACACCGATAGCGTGGCACCACGGGATGTGCGCTCCTCAGCCCAAGCGCTGATTAATGTGGCGGTGCTGGGCATTGGGATGCTGATAGGCGGCTTTTTCGCGGGCTGGCTCAAGGACTACTTCACGACCGATGGCGTGACGAACTACACGATGGTGTTCCTTGTGCCCACGATTATTACCGTGCTGGCAGGGATTGCCTTTGCTCTGCTGTTCCGCGAGAAGCCCGCAGGTGAAACGGCAGTGCAAGCAAACTGAGAACCTCCTGTGAAACGCTTCACCCATTGGTGCGTCTGACATTTCGAGCCGCATGGATGCGGTGAGGTATGCTATGCCTAGGAGGTTGACCATGAAACATCGTCTACGCGGATTGGCATTGGGAGCTTTGTTGGTTTTAGGCAGTGTGGTCGGCTACACGCAGCTGGACAAGGTGTTGAAAGCTGGCGGTATTGCGCTCATCGTGGATCGCTTAGGCGGCGACATGGATCGCGCACTCAACCGCCTGACCAACACTAAGCCCGACGCGAACTTCGCCACAAAGGTAGTGCCGATTATCAGCGCGGGCAACGGAGCATATATTGGCGCCGCGCAAGTGATGGGTAAGCCCGACTTGGTACGCAAGGTGCAAGCCGTTGCCCAGATTGAAGGTGACTTTATGGGACGCGAGGTGCGCCTGCGCGCGCTTATCCCGATTTCTACCAAGAACCCACAGCGCAGCATTGACCGTGTGGAAGGGGTGGGCGTGTCGGGGATTATTGATATTCGCCTCTAAGAGACCCGAATTGCGATCGGGGAGCCTCGCCTTCGGCTCGGAATGACAGGCTCATTTTTACTTCCTTCGTACTGTCATTCCGAGTGTGGCGAGGCATCTGGCTGAGGCTCCGCTGGGGATTCCTCGCCTTCGGCTCGGAATAACAGTTCACTTTAGTGCTCTGGGATTTCAGCCTTCGGCTCGGATTGATCAACTGGCTGCGCGAAACAGCACTGTCCTTCCGAATGAAGCGAGGAATGTGCCCCCAAGCGAGTAGGCGGCGCGCGTTTTCAGTGATAAAGCTCTGGGGAGAACGCTTCGGGTGGGGTTTCGGCGCGGATGCGTCGTACCGCCCCGTTGAGTGTTAGGATTAGCACCCAGCCACGCGCGCCCGTGATGCGGTCGGTTTGCCAACGCGGATGAAACTGCTTTGCCCAATGCCAGTGGCACTCTGAAAGTGGTGTCAGTTCACCCCACTTACCTTCTCCATAGGGGGGGCCTGCTTGCCACCATCCTAGCAGGCGCGCGATGCCCCAGTTGGGCACATAAGTGTAGCTAACACCCGTCGGCAAGTAGAAGTTGCCTTCTAAACGCAGCGAGTCGCCCAGTGTGTCGGCAACGGCGTGCTGCCCTTGAAGCGCGTCGGCAGGACACACGAACACGCGACCATCGCCCAGATAGGTGTGAATTGCTGAAAGGTATGGGGGCAACTCCTGATAATCCTCGCGGTACATCCGCACCGCTATGCCAATTTGTCGTAGGTTCGAGATACAGACGGTGCGTATCGCGGCTCGTCGCGTGTTGAGATACACGGGCATTAGGATTGCCATCAGCGCAGCAACGATGCCCAACGCACTCAGCAACTCCACCAGCGAAAAACCTTCGCGAACACGCCTCACACCCATTAGACGCGGGTATTTCGACAAGGTTTCGTGCCCAGCTGTCCGCTTTTGGAACCGAATTGCGTCTTATTGCATGGAGAGTACCTTCCTTCCTGATGAAAAATCCCCCTGCTCATCTGAGAGCGGGGGATTTTTTCGTGTCTTAGGAGCGGTCGTCCCAGTTCAGAAGCGCACCAAGAGACCGACAGTCAGTCCGTTGACAGTATTGCGCGCGATGCCTGCGTAGCCCACCGTGAGGGCCACGGGCGTGGTTCCTGCGTTGAAGTTGTAGCCCACCTCGATGGAGTAGGAGAACGAGGCGTCATCGGCAGTGAACACGCGCCCCTTTTTCGGGAAGCCCACTCCTGCTCCGGCGCGGTAGAAGAACTGTTCGTTGAGGTAGCCAGTGATTGTGGCGTGCACGGGGATGTAATAGTTGTTCCCTGTACCGCGATACCCTACCGACACGCCCAAGTCGTAGTAGTAGCCACGCTCGTTCGGTTCGCTGGTTTGGAGCTTGTAGCCCAACTCGACGCTAAACCAGGTGTCTTCGGAGGCACGGCGCACGCGCTTCTCGCTGGGGAAGAATGCCCCTGCGCTGAGCGTAAAGCTTAGCTGCTCCGTTTCTTGCGCTGAGGCTGGCACCGTTAGCGCCAGCGTCCCTACCAGCGCGACTGTCGCCAGATACAACAGTCCCTTGCGCATCATACAAACCCTCCTTGTGTTAGGTATGTCGCATGGATGGGGGGATTCCATCCATGCGGTGTATTATACCTATCTCACCAGCACAGCGGTGTAGTTGTAGAGCCGCACGAGCGCTCACACACATTTACCACAGGCGTGTCTGGAATGCCAAAGAAGTCGCCGAAGCATTGCCCGTGCGGGTTGACGGTGTTGAACTCACCTTCGCTCTTAGGCGTGCGGTTTGCCCAGCCCGGCGGATAGTTAAAGAAGTAGTAGGTGTTTGTGTTGCGCTGCGGGCACACGCCCGAGAAGGTCTGTCGCCACGCTTGCGGGATTTCACCACCGCGCGGGATGCCAAGATGGTGTGACCACTTCACATGCCCATCCAAGTAGGCAATGTTGCTGCCCAGATGGTGGCGGGGCCAGATGTCTATTTTGAACCAATACTCGAACCAATAAGTGCCCGCGTTGTAGTACCAGTAGCCATCTACAAGCGCGATTGTGTCGGCAGGGCGCGGGACATACGCTTCAGTAATGAGCTTGCCCTCCCTCCGATAGCCGATTGTGGAGATGCGGCATGTATTTAGGCTGAAAACACCGTAGTTAGGCACATAGGCAAAGTAGCGGAAAGTGCCCATGCTGCGGTTTGCGGAGTTGCGGGCTCGCAACCGCCCTGGCCAGTCCATCCCACCGTTCTCGTTAGGATACGATGGGCAAGTAAGTATCTCCGCGCCCTTGCGGTAGGGGTGTAGCAAGTCGAACAGATGAATAATCAAAGTCCCCTCGCCGCTAATCCCGCGCGGGTAGGTCGTGTCGTAATCGTTCACATACATCAGCACCGATTGGATGTTTTGACGCAGGTTCGACAAGCACTGGGTCTGCCTGGCCTTCTCACGCGCCTGCGAAAACACTGGGAATAAAATCGCTGCCAAGATAGCGATGATCGCAATCACAACAAGCAGCTCGATTAGGGTGAATCCTTTGTGCTGAGTACGCATCTTGTTACCTCCGTGCTGTATTATACACCAATGCCTCTGTTTTGCCAAAGGGGATGAATCGAAAGGTCGCGCCACCCGCTCTAATGCATATGGGAGGTATCCGCAAGCATGCTAACGGAGCGTGTTGAAGCGCGTGTTCAGGCACAGGCGACGCCTGAGATAGCGACGGCGTCGCGCTCTGTGGTGCCGCCCTGGTTGTTATGGGGTGGGATGATCGGCTTGGTGCAGATTTTCGCCATCGCCACGGTGCAACCGTTGGGCGTCTCCACAGCGTACCCGCAGTTTGTTGGCTGGCTCGTAGACAAGATCGTGCCCGGCTTCGCTGAATCGCAGCCGTATCTCCAAAAGATCGGTGCTAAAATCGGCTGGGAAGTAATGCTGGTTTTTGGCATGGTGTTAGGGGCGTTCCTGTCGAGTGTGTTGCCTGGCGGACGCAGCACCCCTGCCTGCGATATTCCGAATTTGTTCCGCACAGGCTGGTCACGCAGCTTGGCTGCTTTTGTAGGCGGGTTCTTGATTTTGTTCGGTGCGCGCCTTGCGGGCGGGTGCACCTCTGGACATATGCTCAGCGGGATTGCGCAACTGGCGCTGAGCGGATTCCTGTTTGGTGCTGCCGCTTTCGCCACGGGCGTGTTGACGGCTACCCTGCTGCTGCGTCGCGTGAACGGTTCTTACGGAGGTAAATAGCGATGGAAACCACACAGATTTTAGGGCTTCTCACAGGGATTGCGTTCGGCTTTGCCTTGCACCGCGCAGGTTTTAGCCGATGTGGTATTGTGATGCGTGGGCTGGCGTTCCGCGACTTCACAATGTTGAAAGTTATGTTGACGGCTATCTCGGTGGGCATGGTGGGCGCAGCTGTGTTGGCGACTTTCGCGCCCGACTATGCACACCTGAAGGTGAAATCGCTTTATGTGTGGGGTGTGCTCGTAGGCGGATTGATTTTCGGTGTAGGCATGGCGGTTGCCGGCTTTTGCCCTGGCACAGCGTTGGTAGGCTTGGGCGGGCGCACCCGCGACGGTTTGCTTGCGGTGTTGGGTGGGCTAACAGGCGCGTTCGCGTTCATCCTTGCCTACCCTGCCCTAGAACCCGTGCTGATCAAGCCGATGGACTTAGGCAAGCTAACCCTGCATGAGGTGTTGGGTGTGCCCTATCTTGCCGTCGCGCTGGTTGTAGCCGCGATGTTGGTAGGCATTATCGTGTGGCTGAACCGTTTGGAAGCGAAAGCTTCGAAGTCCTAACCCCCACACCACCGACTGGTAAGTCGCCTCGTTCCGTCGCAGAGCGGGCAGCTTGCAAGGGCTGCCCGCTTTTACACCATGGCTCAGGGTTTTGCCTGCACCGTTTGCGCAGGCGCCGCCGCGTAGGGCTGTGCCCACTGCAATGCCACCTGCTCCATCGCGCGGGTGAAGGGCGCAGGGCGCACCCCCAGCCAGAAAATCAGCACCACCAGCGGCAGCACCAAAGCCAACTCCGCAGGGCGCAAATCTGGCAACTCGCGCCAACGCGACGGCACAGGACCGTAAAACACGCGCTGGAACATCCACAGCATGTACACCGCTGCCAGCACTGTGCCCGCGACACCCAGTACAACCCATCCTATTGGGTAGATTCCTGCGTGGGCAGAGCGATAGGCACCTAGCAAGCACAAGAACTCGCCCACAAAGTTGTTGGTCCCCGGCAGCGCGACGGAAGCCAGCATCACAATCAAAAACAGCGCGGAAAAGAGGGGCATTTGTTGTTTCAGCCCGCCCAGCTCGGCGATCTGCAGCGTGCGCGTGCGCAACTCCAGCAGCCCCAGCAATAGGAACATCGCTCCCATCGTAATGCCGTGATTGAGCTGCTGCAGCACACTGCCCACAAACCCCTCTGGTGTCAGCGAAAATAGCCCCATTACGATGAACCCTGCGTGGCTCACTACTGCGTAGAGCGCAACGCGCCTCATCTCGCTCTGCATCACCGCTACGATGGCGCCATACACGATCGCGATTGCTCCCAGCGCTACCATAATCGGTGCAAACGCCTGCGCCGCGTCAGGAAACATCGGTATGGCGAAGCGCATCAACCCATACGCACCCGTTTTCAGGAACACCACCAACAGCGGCAGGGGTGCCGCGCCCATCGCCTGGGGCCACCACGTGTGTAACGGCACTAAGGGTAGCTTCACTGTGAACGCCAGCACGAACCCCCAAAACAGCCAAGTCTCAAGGTCGCCCGGCAGCCCGCGCTCCAGCACGAATGCCTGTAGGCGCGGCAACTCAAAGGTCAGCGCCCCAAACACCTTCTGATACTCAAACGCCAGCACCAACGATGCTATTAGCATAAACAGCGAGCCGAAGAAGGTGTACAGGAAAAACTTGAGCGCAGCTGCCGCGCGGTCACGCCCACCCCATACGCTAATCAGAAAATACGCAGGCACGAGCGTCAACTCAAAAAACACGTAAAACAAAATCACATCCAACGCCATAAACACGCCCAGCAGGGCGGTTTCCAACACCAACATCCAAATCAGGAATTCGCGCACGCGCTCTTGGATACCAAATGAGAGCGCGATTGCCAACACGCTCAGTAAAGCCGTTAGCCCCACCAGCCAGATGCTGACACCGTCAATCCCTAAGTAGTAGCTCACCCCGTAATCGGGGAGCCAAGCAAATCGCTCCACGAACTGGTAGCCGGCGGCGGTGGGGTCAAAGCCAATTAGCAACACGCCTGCCATCCCCAGCGTGATGAGGGCGATGGTGAGCGCAACCGCACGCGCTATCAACTCCTGCCCCTTTGGCACAACCACCAACAGCAACGCCCCAATCGCGGGCATCCACAGTGTCCAGCTCAGTACCAGGTTTAGGCTGTCCATCGGGGCAATTGTACCTGAGTTCCCCCTACCCTGTGTTGGGTATAATCGTATTGGAATGCGAGTGCGCATCAACGGCGCGGAACGCGAACTGCCTGAACCGATGACCGTGCTGCAGCTGCTTCAGGAGCGCGGCATTGACCCCCGTGTGGTTGTGGTGGAGTACAACTACGAAATTGTGCCCCGTGAACGCTACGGCGAGATTGTGCTTCAAGAAGGCGACAACCTCGAGATTGTGCAGATGACCGCAGGAGGCTAACCATGCGCGCCATCGTTATTGGTGCAGGCGTTATCGGCACGGCTATCGCGTTGGAGTTGCGCCTGCGCGGCGCCAGCGTGGCGCTGATTGAAAGCAACGCTGAAGGCGGACACACTTCGGCAGCCTCCGCGGGCATGGTCAACCCGTTCAGCCTCACGCCGAACGATTCCCCTGCTGTGGAATTTTATTGGCAAAGCTTCCAAATGTATCCCGCATGGGTAGCCCAGTTGCGCGAGCGCACTGGCATTGACCCCGAGTGGCGGGTCAACGGCACTATCCGCGCTGCCCTTACTCCCGCCGATGCCGACCAACTGCGCGCGAATTCGGAGTGGATTCGCCGTTATGACCCCAGCGTGCAGCTGATCAGCGGTGCAGAAGCGCGTCGCTTGGAGCCAGCTTTGCACCCTGAAGTTTCCGAAGCGTTGTGGCTGCCGAACGAGGGCTGGGTACATACGCCACGCTTGATGCGCGCGTTGCACCGTGCCGTGCAAGTTGAGGGTGTAAACTTATACGCTGCGTCTCCTGCCCTGTCTGTTGAGATTCGGGGTACGCAGGTGCGTGGTGTGCGTACGGCACACGGGTTAGTTCAAGGCGACGCGGTGGTGATTGCGGCTGGGGCGTGGGCAGGTGCGTTGCTGCAGCCGCTGGGCGTTCGCGCACCCACCGAACCGGTGCGCGGGCAAATCTTGGTGCTCAGCGACCTGCCCATCCCTGTGGGGCGCATTCTTTCCACGCCGATGGGCTACATCGTTCCGCGTGCCGATGGTACCGCCGTGTTGGGGGCAACACGCGAGCAAGCGGGCTACGATATGCGCGCTACCGCTGAGGGCTACGCACACCTTACGCAGTCGCTTGCACGTATCGCGCCAAGCCTCTTGCACGCCACTCTCGTGGGGCACACGGTTGGTTTGCGCCCCGACACCCCTGACCACAACCCTTACATTGGCGTTGTCAATGGCTATCAAGGGCTGTATGCGGCTGCAGGACACGCCTATCACGGCATCCTGATGGCTCCGGCCACTGCGCAAGTCATCGCCGATCTTGTACTGAACGGCAGCACGAATCTGCCGATTGCGCCATTTGACCCCAACCGTTTCACGAGGTGATTCCAATGCAAACTTTCCCTGTGTTGAAACCAACTATTTATGACCCGAACTCGGATGAGCCGCTGCGCATCAACGCGCCGCTGGTCGCCGAGTGGCTGGTGGAGTTTCTGCGCGACGAGGTTCGTCGACGTCGCGGCTTCCACAAAGTTGTAGTTGGGCTGTCAGGCGGTGTGGACTCGTCGCTGGTAGCCTACCTGTGCGCGCGCGCCTTTGGTGCGGAGAATGTGTATGGCTTCCTTATGCCTTACAAAACCAGCAGCCCCGAATCGCTGGAACACGGCATGCTAGTGGTCAACGAGCTGGGCATCCACCACCGCATTATTGAGATCACGCCGATGGTGGACGCTTATATTGAACATTTTGAGCCCGATGCAAGCCCCACGCGCATCGGTAATATCTGCGCCCGCATGCGAATGATTATCCTGTTCGACCAGTCGGCAAAGCTGAACGCGCTGCCAATCGGCACAGGCAACAAAAGCGAGCGGCTGTTTGGCTACTTCACTTGGCACGCCGACGACTCACCCCCAGTGAACCCGCTGGGCGATTTGTTCAAGACCCAAGTGTGGCAGCTGGCGCGCTATGTGGGCGTGCCAGAAGTAATCGTGGAAAAGCCTGCTTCTGCTGATCTTATCGTTGGACAAACGGATGAGGGCGATTTTGGTATTTCATATCAGCGTGCTGACCGAATCTTACACTATCTCACGCTGGGCTATTCCCCGGAGCGACTGATAGAGATGGGCTTTCCCGCTTCTGATGTCTATCTGGTCAAAAATAAGGTAGACAGTACCCACTGGAAGCGGCACTTGCCCACTGTGGCGATGCTTTCTACCACGGCTATCGGTGAGTATTACCTGCGTCCAGTGGACTTTTAGCGCAGCGTTTGCGAGGAGGTCAACAAACTCAAGCCGATGTGGGCTGGCGTTGTATGTGTAGGAACGCTTTTGACCCGTGTAGTGCGCGCTTGGATAATTTCGTGCTCGTGCGCGTCCAGTCTGCCTGCGCGGGCTTGCACGTAGTGTCGGCGTTCTCGCCGACAGCCCGTCCGCGAGACGCGGACACTTATAACCACTAAGCCGCTGAAAGTAAAGGCGTGGCAACCGCGCCTTTCAAATTTGTGAGACAGCTATGCCAATCCATCACATAGAAGGTATTCAACGGCGGTTTACTGTAGGCGTTGGGCAGTTCAAGCCCACAAAAGGTCAGTACGCGCGCAACTTGGAGCGGATCGGGCAGTTGATGCAGCAATCACTGCAGGAAGGTGTGGATGTGCTGGTGCTGCCTGAGACTGCGACTACGGGCTACTTTATTGAAGGTGGCGTGCGCGAGTTAGCGATGCCCGCCACGCATCTGCTGTCGGATCTCGCCTGCCTCTATGCAGACCTTCAGCCTGACCGCTCTTTGGATATCTGTGTGGGCTTTTATGAGTACTTGGACGGCGAGTACTTTAACTCGGCTTTGTATGCAACTTTAGAGCCAGAACCTGCACAGTCGCGCTTGGTGCACGTGCATCAGAAGTTTTTCCTGCCCACCTACGGTGTGTTTGAGGAGGAGCGGTTTGTGGCACGTGGCAGGCGGCTGGATGTGTTTCCAACGCGCTTTGGGCGGGCAGCCATTCTTATATGCGAGGATGTATGGCATTCCATTACCAGTGCGATTGTTGCGCTGAAGGGGGCGCAGGTGCTGTATGTGCCTACGGCATCACCCGCGCGCGGGTTCCAATCCGAGCAGATTGAAAATGTGGAGACTTACCGTCGCATGCTCACCCAAATCGCTGGCGAGCACACCATCTATGTGGTGCAATCCAGCTTGGTCGGCTTCGAGGGCGGCAAGGGCTTTGTCGGGGCGTCGTGGATAGTAGACCCCTTTGGCAAGGTGATGGCGCGTGGTCCCGTCAACCAAGAGGCGCTGATTGTGGTGCCCCTTGATTTGGATGATGTGGCGATTGCCCGTGCGCAGCTGCCGTTGCTCTCGGACCTGCGTTCGGTGGTGGCAGATGTGGCGTTGCAGTTTGAGGAGTTAGCGCGCCGTGCCGCGCAGTAGCCCTACCACAAAGCCACACCCGCAAACACCGTCGTGTACAGCTCCACTGTAGCGGCGGCAGATACTATCTCCAAGCGGGCGATACGCAGGTTGCGGTCTTCCATCGCTTCTTCCGCCATCGCGGCAACCGCCTCGCGCGCTTCCTGCTCGGTCATATACCCTTCCGTTTCCATAATAACGCCGACGGCGCGTGGGTCGGTCGGAAACGCCAGTGAGACCGCTGCTGCGATCACACGCCCCTCTTCGCGAGAGCTGAACACTCCGTAGGCAGTGGGCAGCAACGCACCCTTTGGCACTTCCAACACGGCGCGTGGCTGCACGCCAGGCGGCAAGATGCTGGAGACACGCAGCAGGTTGTAGTCGGCAAAGCCCGCTTGTCTGAGAGCACGGTCAAACGAGAGCAGTTCGAACGCGGAAACACCTACGCCTGCCCCCACAGTGCAATAATGCGCTACGCGCGGTAGCGCGCGTGTATCCTGTGCGGCAAGCTCCTGATACACCCCTGACCTCCTTTGCCCAGTTTGTGTCGCCTGCCTCAGTGCAAGGCATCAATAAAATGCCGTCAGCAAGTCAAGGCTCCATCGCCGCGTGTTCGAAGACCAGGTAAGCGCAAACTCGCGATAGCCGATGCGGTACGCGAGCGTGAGCGTTTGGTCTCGAAACTCGTAGTTGCCGAACGCTTGCCAAGTATACCCCGCCCCAATACGCCATAAGGGGCTGACTCGCCACGAAAAGTCGCTGATATAACTGACAGATTTTGTGTCTAACGCACGGCTGAGATAGCCGCTGAGGAAATAGCGGTCATTATTGTTCCAACTGAGGGTGCCTGACAAGCGGTGGCGTCCCAGCAGGTTTGCGCCCAGCGCATCTTGGGCATAATCGTAGGCGAGATTGAGTGCACCCCCTGCTCCGAGTGCTTGTGTGATGCCTACCGTGCCGACCACGCTCCAGCCCGCGTTGGGCAAGTTGCCCGCGTACCGCCCTACCGTGATGCCCCCCGTGAGCGTGGTTGCTTGCCCCAGCGATTGTGGCACCAAGCTCCAGCGTGCCCGTACTCCCACGCCTTCGCGACGCTGCGTGCCTGTGGTCGTTTGCGTATGGCTCGTAACAAGGCTCAGCGAGAGGCTTTGACGCAGTGGTAAGGGCGCGATGCGGCGCGGTGTCGTCTCTATGTATGTGTCTGTACGAAGGCTGCGTGTGCCCGTGCCTTCCCAAAAAGTGCTGTGAGCGACCGAGATACCTATGGAATAGTCGCGAAACTGCGAGAGCAGTTGCGCCGTGCTGTACAACCCTTGATGAGCGGGCGAGTCGAGCCACAGCGAGAGGCGCGTGCGGGGCGAGAGGGGCTGCTGATGTCGCCAGTTGATGCCCCAGTCATTGCGCGCCAGCCCCAGCAGACGAACTGCGCCTGTGCCTAGCCCAAAACGATACTCGTGCTCCAAGTCCACAAACAGTCCGCGCGCTGCGCTCACCGTGCGCCCACCCACTTGTGCGGTGCGCAAGCGCAACGCGCCGATCTGCGTGGGGGTAAGCGTGTAGTAGTACGGCAGGTCTAAATACACTTGCCCGCCTTGCACCCCAATCAGCGTGTCGGTGCCGACGCCTGCTCCCCAGATGCTGTGCGAATACAACGGCAAACCAAACGCTCGAACCGCCCCAATGTAGAACTCTGCGCGATGGAACTGGATCCGTTCATTTGGATAAAACCAGATTTGTGCGGCTTTGATGACCAGTTCCGATTCGGAGATGTCAACGAAGCGGAACAGTTCGGGTGGTGCGGGCGTGTCAATCGGTTCAGGGGTGGCGTAGCGCAAGCGCACCAGCTCCCAACGGTTAGCGCGTTGCAGCAGGGCGTAGCCCTGTGAGGTGCGCAACTCGTAGCTTAGTTCGGCGCATTCCAGCGTCTCGGAGCCGACTCGCAAGAGCGCGTGGCGGGCCTTCACGCGGAGGGTGTCAACTTCCACCTGCAGGTCGTCTGCTTCTACGATGGCGTAGCCGAACTGCACGCGCGCGCCCCGCTCTCTGCCTGACGCTGCGATAACGCGCTGCTCGTTTGCGTAGGCGAGATACTCGCTCCCCAGCACCTGTACATAGTCGGTCGCACTGCGCAGTTCTTCTGGGGTTGCCACAAACAGCACTTGGGTTTCACCCACGATGCCCTGCCCGATGACGGTGGCAGTAATGTTGGCAACGCCGGGCAGCTGTCCGGCGATGAGGGTTGCGCGCGCGACACCGCCTTCGGTAGCAACTACGGGCTCGCGAAACGCGCCTAAGGTGGTGTTGAAAGCAACCTGGGTACCGTCGGGCACGGGCTTGCCTTGCGCGGTGCGCACTTCGGCGGTGATGAGCACCTGCGAAGCACCGTCGGCGACGGCAGCGTTAGGGTACACGGTGAGCCGAATCGCGCCCCCTGCCCAGCTAACGCAAAGGCAGAGGAACATTAGTCCCCCTGCCCCTAGTGCGCGAGCCAGCGGTGCATATCGCCTCATATGCTTTACAAATCTGATGCCCCGAGAATGGCTCCTATCACGACCACAAAGATTGAGGCGATTGCGCGTTCGCGTCGGCGATCGGGCTGTTTGCGCGGTTCGGCTTTGATGGG
This sequence comes from Armatimonadota bacterium, assembly GCA_030550775.1. GTDB lineage: Bacteria > Armatimonadota > Fimbriimonadia > Fimbriimonadales > GBS-DC > GBS-DC. Next base: position 39,264 of record JAUQOS010000002.1, on the reverse strand, counting down.
TTGTTCCGCAGCAGGTGCCAACCGCTCGCGCATCGCTATGCTGATGCGCTCTGCCACTTGCGCAACGGCCGCGATGCGCGCGAGGTTCGGATCGGTTTCGTCCCGACCTAACTGCCCACGCCCCGTCTCTGCGACCGTGAGGAGCACCTCGTTCGTGGCGACATCGATTAGTTCGCCGCTAACTGTGAGCGTGACCTCGCGGGTTTCGGGGTTGTAGCTGAACTCCTCGATGCGCCCAGCGAAGGCGAGGTTTGCTCCCATTACGGCACCGATGCGTGCTGCGCGCCAAGTGCCGTCCGCCTCGCGCTGGTTAAATGGTGGGGTTAGCCGGTCGCGGCGTAAGCGATTTTCTTCCAAAGCGCGCTGAATCGATGGGTTCGTTTCGCGATAGCGCACTACATAGAGGTTAGGTATCTCTTTCAGCTGCGCGTAAAGCGCGTTGAGCATTTCCACGCCCACATTGAACTCCTCTGTGGGCTGTACGGCGGCGCCTTCGGCAAACGGGAACAGTACCAGCTCGCGCACTTGGCTCGCAAAGCCCTGAGCCAACAATAGGGCGACCAGCAGCACTCCAATCCGTTTCACAGCTTTGTCCTCCTTATAGGAGGGGCTGGCGTCCTGCCAGCCCCAAGTTGGTTTTAGCGTGTGATGACCAGCGGACGCACTGCGCGCGCTACTTGCCCATCCTCGGTGCGGGCTTCTACTTGCACTTGGTAGGTGCCCGGAGGCACAGCGCGTCCTTGATCATCGCGCAAGTTCCAAGTGAGCGTGTTTACACCGCGAGTGGCGGCGCGTCCGCGCTGCAGGTTGGCGATGGCACGCCCATCAGGTGTAAGGATTTGCACGCTGGTTTGTGCGCTATCCGCCAGCACATAGCTGATAGACACGCTGTTGGCTCCGCGCCCCGCCGTGCCCACGCTTACGCTGGTAATCAGCGCGCCTGCGCGCGTTGCGCGTTCCACCACCAGTTGTAGCCGTGTGCGCCCAGTGGTGACGAATCGGTACTCCGGTGTGGTGCGTAGGTCTATGGCGCGCCCCGTGTTGAGGTCAACCAGGCGCAGGCGGTATGCCTGAGGCACGGTCGCCAGGTTCGGGAAGCTCAGCGTGACTTCGGTGCCGGGGGTCGCTTCTACCAGCAAGTCGAACTGGTGGCGGTTCGCGACGGTGCGCACCTCCTGCATCAGCGGCGCGCCTGTGCCCTGCTTGAGAATGGTGAGGTTCACTGCGCGCTCTGGCAGCGGGGTGGGTGGTTCTTCCACTTCGATGGGGGCGCCGCTGGTAATGCCGATGAAGTTTTGCGTGTCAGCGCCGTTTGCCGTGCGTGCCACAATCTGCAGCCGCCACTCGTTGGGGCGGTTGGGCAGCTCTGGCATGCTGCGCACCACGCCGCCAAAGCCTGTACCCGGCAAGAACACAGGCGGATAGACGAATTCGATATCCTCGTTGGCGCGAATCCAGTAGCCGCGGTGCGGCAGCAGCGGCGTGTTCGGGTCGGAGGTGAACTTGTACTCGCCTGTGAACTCGTCCCAGAAGTAGATAACGCCGCGAATCACACCGCGCTGGGCTGCCTCAAAGAAGGTAAGGCTACGACGTGGGTCGCTGGAGCTAACGATAACCACCTGCCCCAGCACCAGCGGGTATGGGTATGGGTTGCCAATCTGATTCCAGCCGCGTTTCAGCGGGATGGGCACGCTGGTCGTAAACACATTCGCTGGGAACTGTAGGAAGCTTGTGTTATATTGTGCCACCAGCGGCTCGCGCGGCAAGAACACCCAAAAACCTTGACCCGGCTCAATGAAGTCTATGGTTTCGTAAACCTCGCGTTCGGGGTTCCAACGCTTTGCCTGATAGTTTGTGGGCAGGTTCAGCACTTCGCTTATCGTGCCCGTGACGGTGAACGGAATGGATACCATCTGGAACCCCGACTCGAACTTGCGAGTGGCGGTGGCAGATACGAGTATCGTGCGCGAAACGGTCTTTGTCGGTGCCGGAGGTGCTTGCACAGCCACGCGGAAGGTCACAAAGCCCGATAGGGTGGGCGAGGCACGTACTCGCCAGCGCACAGGAACAGTTTGTCCCGGGGCGATTCGTGGAATAACTTGTGAGCGCGTTTGTCCGGGTGCCAGCGTCACGCCTTCTGGCAGGGCGAGGTCCACAGCCACATTCGTAAGGTCAATCTCGCGCCCAACGATGAAGAATTGGTTCGTGATATTGGCGACGATTTCGAATTCGCCTTCGTTTGCCAGCTTGGTTAGGTCGCTACGGTCGGGTTCGATTACGGGCAGTGCTTCCACGCCCAGTGCCACAGGGGGCTGTACATCCACGTCGACAGGGGTTAGCGCAATGTAGAACACGAACTCGCGCACTTGCCCTGGGGCGAAGTTGCGTGGGTTTACAAACATGTTGATAGCCGTGTCAGTGATATACGAGTCGGGGAAAAGCACTGGTTCCCAGATGGTAGTGCCTTGAATGAAGAACCACTTCCCGATCACCAGTCGGTCGATGGGGGTCTGATCTTCGAAGCCCTTGACGGGGCGCAGGAAGTAGCGGCTGGAGCCTGCCAGTGCACCGCGCGCCAAATAGAACTCGATGGTGTTTGGGATTTGTGCCCCACGCAGGTCGGTGTCAACTTTGACGGGGCGTTGTCCCTGCACATAGATGTAGGGAGGGCGCGAGGCGCCGTTAGGATCGAATCCCGCTTCCACGCCCGTTTCCACGTCTGAGGCAAGGCGCAGGGCAAGCGAGGCAGCGGTGTCGCCGGTGTTGCGCACGCGTAGACTGATGCGCGCCACCGACTGAATAAGGTCAATCCGTAGGTCGGTATCCCAGCCTTCCACATTCCAGATGCGGCGAATGTAGTAACCACTAGCACCCTGCCAGGCTTGCGAGAAACGCAGTCCTGGCGCACCGTCCTGTCGCCCCCATACGAAGGTTTGCTCCTGTCCCTCGCGACGGGCTCGCATCGAGATATATATCCCACCCGGGTAGACCGCCCACGGGTAGCCCGAGGTCATTGCGTAGCCTTCATCGCCAGTGATGAGTGAGCTACCCTCTGCAGTACCGATTTGAATGCTTCCCTCAGCGGGGCGTGTGGTGCAGCGCGCATTCTCTAATGGGAAGCATGCCGTCAGCCAAGTTACCGTGCCGCTCAAGCCTAAAGTGGCACCAAGCACCCCATTATCAATTACAATCGCGCGATAGTCATCGCTCACGGGGTTTTGGCTGTCGGGGCAGCGGCATGGACCCGCAAACGGATCGTATTCATTGATTTGGGCAAATGCCGACGCCCCAACCAGAATAGTTAGCAAACCAAGCACAATTCCTCGCTTCATAATTCACTGCCTCCTTGTGGGTTATCGCGTCACCACCAGCGGGCGCACTACGCGCGCCACCTCACCATCTTCACTGGTTGCAATAATTTGGAGTTGATACGCCCCTGGCGGCACCGCCACGCCGGCATCAGTACGCCCGTTCCAAGTGGCAGTGTTCACTCCCGCGGAGCGTGTACCACCTTGTAGACGCGCGATGGTCTTGCCCGTTGCGTCTTGTACCAGCACCTGCACGCTGGCAGTATCGCTAAGAGCGTATTGCACTGCGAACTGCCCGCCCCGTGACGGTGTGATGGTCACATTTGTGATTTGGAGGCGGTTAGCGCGTGCAGGTTCTGCCTCGATGACGAATCGGCGACGGCTGTGTTCGTCAGTGCGGAACCGATATGAGCTTTGCTGCAGCATTGAGACGCGCTCGCCCGTGGCTTGATCAACCAGCGTGAGACGAACGCCTCGTGGAATCGGCTGCTCTTGGTTCCACTGCAGCGTCACTTCGGCGTTTGGCTGGTCGGTGGTCACCTCAATTTCCCAGCGGTGGGCGCGCTTGAGGCCCGAGCGCACTTCTTGCGCCAGCGCCGCTCGTGTGCGTGGCTCCACAATCGCAAGGGCGACATAAGACTGGAATGCCGGTGGTTTCTCCACGAGGCTGAGCTTGGTGTCGGTTCCGCTAACAACCCCAATAAAGTTGTTGGAGTCTTCGCGGTTGCCGCTACGGGCGACGAGGCGCAGTAGCCAGCCGTCGGTTGGGGCGGGCGTAACCCGTGCTGTGTCGTCAGCGCGGCTGCGCAAGCTTCCCACAGGGGGCACCACCAGTACGCACGGTTTGAGTGCCCTAACCCAGTGCGCTTGCCATGCAATAAGTTCACCGAGCGGTGCCGTGCGCCAGGTGTACTCGCCCGTAAGCGGGATATAGCGGTAGATTTGCGGGCGGATAATTTCGCGGCGCACCGCTTCGTCTAAGGTGATGCGTTGGCGTTGCCCGCCCAAGCCTGTGATTTCAACCTCGCACGCTGCCCACGGCACATTGAACGGGAACGGGTTGCCGATCATGTTCCAACCTTCTTCCAGCGGGATGAGGTAGGCGGTGTTGAGATCGATAAACTCATCGCCTAGCAGGCGGGCGGGGGTGGCGTTGCGCAGGAAGTAACCCAGCCCGCGTGGCGGGGTGGGCGTATCGCTGCCATCAGGACGCACGCCCACATTCGGCGGGTTGAAGCCTGCGCGCGGATCGCGATTGGCAGCTGTATAGCGGGCGTAGGTGCCTTCACTTGGGATGTAGCGCGCCAAAATTGCATCTACGCCGAAAATCTCCTCAGGGGTCTCGTCAAAGCGATAAGGCGTGGAGAACATCGCCAAGCCCGCTACTTGCTCGCGTGAGCGCACAAACCACCGCACCGAACTCTCCCGGCGCACTTGGTCTTGCCCCACCGCCTCCACGGTAATCGTGTAGCGGTCTTCCCCTGGCACTTCCACGACGAAGTCTAGAGTGATCGTCTTCTCAGAAACATTGATTTCAGCGGTTGGTTCCCACAAATCGCGCGGCAGTGGCTCCTCATTCAACTTGATGCTGCGAATGTTGGCAGTGTTATTGTCTAACACGCGGCGCAGCGCCACGCGCACACGCACTTTGCGCGTATCGTAAGTGGCTCCCGGAGCAGGCTCTACGAACGCGATGCTTACTCCGCCTGCGCCTCGCAAGGCTTGCTCCAGATCAATAATCCCATAGCCAAGCTCAGGGTCAGGTACGCGGCGCCCGCGTGGGTCAGCAGTGTCTTTTAGGATTCTCACCGCCTCGGGTTCCACCGCATCCGCAGTGTGGCGAGGCACTCCCGAAGCGATTAGCAGCGCAATTGCGGCAGTAACATAGGGTGCCGCATACGAAGTTCCCTGAACATATTCGTACTGAAGTGCAGTGGAGGAGGTGGTCACCACGCCATCGAAGTATCCGGTGGATTGGTCGCCTCCGGGCGCAGCCAAGGTGATGTTGCCATAGTTGGAGTAGGAGGCGCGTGCACCCGTACGCCCTACCGCCGATACATTCACCACATTCGGGTAGTTCGCGGGGTAAGTGGGAATATCGGTATTCTCGTTGCCTGCGGAGGCAACGGGTACTACGCCTCGCCGATAGATCTCCTGAATCAGGGCGTTTGCCTGCGAAGAGAAACCGTAACCGCCAAAGCTCATGTTTAGAACAAAAATCTGCGAGGCATTGTCGATCACATACTGTAAGGCTTTGAGGATGTTGGCAAAGTTTAAACCGATTGTGTCGGGACGTGCTTCGACTTTCAGTGCCACGACAGGTTTTGCGGGAGCATCATCAGGCAAAGCACGCTGCCAAGTCAAACCGGCAATGCCTATTCCGTTATCGGTGATGGCCGCGGCCACTCCCACTGTGGAGGTGCCGTGTGAGAAGCCGGGACCTTCAGGGTCAATGTTATCATTGGGGGTGTCTGGTACGAAGTTGCGCGAAAGGGCATCGAACACATTGCGCAGGTCAGGATGAGAGCGCTGGAAGTTATCGTCGATGAACGCCATGCGGATGCGCGGGTCGCCTTTTTGCACATCCCATGCAGCGGGCAGGCGCATCATCTCCAATGCCCACTGCTCGGGGAAGAGTGGGTCATTGGGGATGTCGTGTTTGCGTAAAAGATAGTTCGGATCGACATATAACACGTCGGGGTGCTGCTCCAAGCGTCTCAGCGACTCTTGGACTTTTTCGAAGGCAGTTTCTCGTGTGAGTTGCGCTACATTGCGCAGGCGCAGTAGGTAGGTATCCTGCACGGGGATAGGGTGGGCGTCCGCATTGATGAGGTTGGCGATCGCCCGCGCAGTATCCAGCGTGCGACCGGGCTTGAGTCGCATCACAATCTCGCCCGGTACAACATCGTTGGGCGTGATGGTTTGTGCAAACACGCCCTGCCACATCAGCAACATCCCAATCCAGCGCCACATCCTTCGCATAAAACTCTCCTCCCGCTTCGAATTCTACGCTTAGGTGGGAGGCTGGTTTCTACCAGCGTCCCACCATGTCAGCAATCGGTTGGTTAGGGGGCTGGTGGCAACTCTTGTGTGGTGAATTCGAACGGACGGCTCCACACATAGCGCAGCCCACCAGGACCGGGAATGGGACCGGGGTCGTCGGTGAGGTTGCGTGCGCCAACGCGCCAGTAGAGCGTTACGCGACGTCCCGCCAACCCCAGCCGCTGCAGGAAAGCAGTCTCGATGTTGAGGGTCTCTGTCGAGACAGGAGTGCCTCCTGCTGCCGTAGAGAGAATTTCGTTTGACACGAAGGTGCGTGCCCGATCGCGGAAGGTGGGGTCTGTAGAGACCTCCACGCGGTAGGCGTTTGCGCCTTCTGCTGCGAGCCAGCTGAAGCGCACCGCTTTCGGGTCAACATCCTCGCTTCGTTGCGGCGGGTCTAACAGAAACACAGGTGCGATGGCGGTCGCCTGCCCCGAGCGCACACGGTCGGAAATCCGGAATAGAATCAGGGTTTGTCCTTCCGCGAACCGCTGTTCACGGTAGACCAACGCCACTTGGTAGGTGTAGGAACGGCCGGGAGCGACACCAGGCGCAGGCGAGTCCGCACCATACTCTTCCAGTTCTACATCCTCGACGCCCTCCCGAAGGCGTGGCGCCGTGACATAGGCGAATACTCGCGGCACCGTATCGTCAATAAAGAAGTTCTGGTTGCCCGGCGTTACACCGATGGGGCGCAACTGCCCGTTAGCGTCTGTGCCCGTGAAATCGGAACGGTAGATTTGCCATTGAAGTTTGTCTTCTACGCTTTTAGAGAACAACGTTGTGCTCCAGCGAACGCGGATGAATGGTTCGAAGTTGGCATCAGCTCCTGCTTCGGCGATAACGCGTTCAACAGGGGTATTGCCTCCTGATGAGGCACGCGCCACGCCGAAGGCGATTAAGCCGACTACCAGCAGGGGACCCAGCGCGCGCAGTAGCTGATTACCGCGTCCGTTTTGGCGTGGGCGTTCTGTAACAACTTTGCCTGCTTTCACTTGCACAGTGGGGGCGCGGAAGATGGCGCGGGCGCGGTCTTCGCTTTGGATCCCGCGTCCGAAGTCAATGATTTCTGCCACCGCGTCGCTGTCGGACACTTGGGTGACACGGATACGCCCTACTTCCTCACCGCGTCGAATGACGATCATCTCCATGCCGGGCTGCAAGCCGCCGCGGATGCCGCGGTTAAGCAGCACTTCCTTGCCCGCGCGCGTGGTCAGCACGGTGGCCTCGGGGATGGTGTAGTTATTGATGATGCGCACGGCTTCAAACGCGGCGTTGCGGACAGCTTCCTGCACGAGGGTGTCGTCATCGCCTGTGTAGCCCGGGCGGCGGTTGCTTAGCCCAGTAGCGACCGCGCCGTTGATTGGTTCGCCCGACGCCACATCAATCACACGCACGGTAATCACTACTTGGGCTTGCTTGGGGCTGCCTACAAAGGTCACGGCGTTCACTTCGCCCGTGATGATGGACTCCACTTGCAGGGCGCGTCCCAGGCGGAGGAAGCCCGTGCGGTCTAGCGGCGGCGTTAGGTCAAGGTCTTTGAGTTGTTGTTCGACCTCGCCGCGTGCCAGGACTTCGTATTTGCGTAGTTTTTGGAATTCACTGGCGACGGCGTCCGTGGCGGCGCGGGCGATGCTGGCGCCGCCGTAGCCGCTTTTGTTTTCAAAGTCCAGCACCGCGATGCGGGGCAGCTGTATCAGTTGGGCGTAGGCGCGGGCTGCCCCCAGCGGATAGAGTATGCTGACTGCCAGCATACTCACCACGCCGACCAGCGCCGTGCGTTTCGACCAAGTTCGTCTCATCCGTGCTTTCACGCTCACTCCTCCTTCATCCTTCAGTCTGTTAGCGTGTGAGTACCACTGGAGCGGTTGCGCGGGCGACTTGCCCGTCCTCACTCACGGCACGAATCTCTACGATGTAGGTGCCGGGCGGCAGCGCCACACCGCTTTGGTCGCGTCCATCCCAAGTGGCTTGCTGCAGGGCGCCGCTGCGGGTGGCTTGGTTGAGCAGTTGGCGTACCACCTTGCCGCCTGCCACAATATTCACCTGCACCGTCGCATCTCCTGTCAGTTGGAAGGTAATCGTGTGCTGATTGCCGCGTCCCGAGTTCACCTGCACCTGCTGAATGCGCAGCAGCTGGCTCATCGGAGCCGTTTCCAGGCGGAACCGCCCAATGCCGTTGCTATCGGTGCGGAAGGTGTACGCACTGGTGGTGCGCAGGTGGCGTCGCTCGCCCGTTGCGAGGTTCACCAGCACGAGGTTGGCGTTGCGCGGCAGCTGGTGCAGGTCGGGCCAGCGTAGCACAACCTCTTGGTTCGGCTCAGCTGTCTCTACTACGAACTCCCAGCTTGCGCTACGGGTGGGTGCTTGGATGTCCACGCCGTAGGCACCACTGTGCTGCCCCCAGCCAAGGCGCGGGATGCTCAGGTGCACATAACCTGCCTCTACGGGCGGTGGCTTGAGCAAGTCGTGCTCAGCGTCGAAGCCGTTGGTGGCTGTGCGTGCCACGCCCACATAGATGCGGTCTTTCGTGTTGCCTGCTTGCGCCTCAATGGTCAGCTGCCAGTCGCGTGGAGTGCGCTCCGCAACGCTGCGCGAGAGACCGCTGATGCGCGCACTTGGTGGAATCAACAGCACCACATCACGGTAGGCATACACCCAGTAGCCTTCCCACACGCGCATGCGCGTGGTGGCGAGGTAGCTGCCGAACGAGTAGCCCCACAGCGCGTTGGCAATCAGCCCACGCCCAACGGCTGTAGAGAGTGACAGCGGTGTGTTGGTGTCTGGGTCAAGCACCTGCACTCGCGCCCAGTCTACATCCGAGCGGAACGGGTTGCCGATGAGGTTCCAGCCAGCCTGCAGCTGGATGGCAAACGGCTGCGTATCGTCGGCAGGGGTGCCCTCAATGCTGAGCGGCAGGTCTTCAGAAGTCTCGATGAAGTAGCCGCGACCAAGCTGGAAGCGGTTGGCAGGTGCGTTCGGATAGAACACATAGCGTGCCAAGCCCGCATCCCAAGTGAAGAAGCGGAAGGTGGCGTTCGCGGGCACGCTAAGCAGGGTGCGAACATCTTGCGCGTAGTCAAACGGCGCGGAGACCAGCGTGCGCCCGCGGAAGAAGGTGCGCAGCGGTTCCGACTTGAACTCGGGCACATTCGTACGCTGCCCCGACACGACGGTGATTGTGCGCTGGCTGGGTGTGAAGGTGAAGCCCGGCTTGCTGGGCACCACCACATACTCGCCCGCAGGCACGTTGGGGAATAGATACTCGCCGTTCGCGTTGGTGGTGGTTGTGAAGAGGGATGCTGCACCGAAGCGCAGTTCGACCACCACATCGGGCTCGGGTGCGCCACCGAAGCGGCGAGTAATGCGCCCTGCTACTGAGCCAGGCGGCAGGCGCCGCAGCTGGAAGTCCAGCGTGGTGGTCTCGCGCGAGCGCACGCTCACCGATTCGGTAGCGACGGCGTAGCCGGGTGCGGCCGCCACCACCACATACTCGCCTGCTGGCACATCAAAGGTGTATTGCCCGTTCGCGTCGGTGGTCACTTCGGCACGGGTGGTTGTGCCGATGACCGCCGTGATGCGCGCGCCCGCAATCGGTTGCCCCGTATCGGCATCAGTCACGGTGCCTGCCACTGTGCCGGGGAACGGTTCCAACACGAAGTCGCCCACATTCGTGGTTTCGCCAGAGCGCACCACCACATTGCGGTAGACACCGTCGGGTGTTGGCTGAACAGGCGGCAGGTTGTAATCGCCGAAGGTGATGGCTTCCACCGTGACATCCCAAGTGCCGATGGGTACGCGCGGAATGACGAATGTGCCATCGGGGTCGGTGAAGGCACGCACCTTCAGCTCGGGGTCGGTGGTGTTGGTGGCGACCACCAACGCGCCGCGCACAGGTTGGTTGTTGGTATCAATCACACGCCCACTGAGCTGCCCAGGCGGCGCGGCTAAGGCAATCAAGTTGATCGTTGCTGTAGTAGCAACTAAACCTACCGACTCAGGGTGTTGCGTGCGGAAGCCAGGGCGCTCGGCGTCGATGATGTAGACGCCCGATTCTAAGCCCACGATGCGATAGAAGCCGCTGGAGTCAGTGATGGCGTAGCCCGCGATGGTGCCCGCGATACTGGGCGGCGCTAGAGCGATGGCGCGCACCAGGGCGCGTGGTAGCGGTAGATAAGTGCCAGTGCTCGGGTCATACTGGCGCACGGTGCCTTGCACCACGCTGTGAGTGAGCCAGCCAAAAGCGTTGTGCACAATCTTGTTGCGCAGGGCGCGGCTCCACAAAATGCCCGTCGGTCCTTGCGTGTAGCCCGAGTTGACGCCCTCCACACCGAACGAGAAGAACACAATCTTCGAGCGGTTGCCTGGGTTAGCGAAGTAGGTACCGGCGCGCTGACGCGCTTGGTCTGCCAGCTGTCCTGGCGTGGTGTAGCGGTAGGGCGCGCGGTTGTCGGGGTCAGTCACGATGGTGTCGGGCCACACTTGGTTCCACGCCGCGTCGGTGAAGAGCGGAGTGGTGGTTGTGGTGCCAATCGGCGTCACCACATCAATAAAGTCACCGAACGGCGTAATGTAGTAGTTGCCCGGGTGCGACAGGCGCAAGGTTTCGGGGCGATCTACCACGAACGTGGTGCCCTCCAGGCGTACCCAGATAGGCAGCCCCGCGGGGTTGCGAGCGATGGGGTTCGGGTCGCCCGTATCTGGGTCGGTTTCTAAGCCGCCCGTGCTGGTTAGCTCGCGGCGGAAGCCTTGATAGACGACCAAGAAGATATCCTCGGCGACATCGCTGTCGAGCTGCGCACGCAGCTCATTGCGCAGGAATGAATTTGCTACGCCTCCGCCCAGGGTTAGCGCCCAGGCTACGTCCTGACCGCTCACCATCAGCCGCCCACCGCTGTTGAGGAAGCTGCGCAGCAGGTCTTGCACTTCAGGGTCGAGCAGGTGCCCCGGACCTGCCCATACATTACCCGTGTAGGGGCTTGCCCAGAACACGGCGCGCGGGGCGTGCAGTTTCTCGCGGAAGCCGCCTACAAGGTCAGTCGGCTCGCGCTCTACACGCGGCAGGTAGCCTGCCAACACCGACGGAGTAATCGGGTTGCGGCACTGCACGCGCCAAATGTCGTACAGGTTGCCGTAGGTCGTATTTTCGCCCAAAGTGTCGGAACGAATGGTGGCACCAAAGACGCGCGGGTGCGGGATGGCGCCATCACCGATGATAATCTGCGGCGAGCCTGTCGGTGGTTGCGTCAGGTCAAATGGGTACTTACCTGTGGGGTTGTCGGTCCAGTAGCTCTCCACAGGTTGCCAAGTGGGGCGGGCGATGCTGTTGCCAATCACATCAATTCGGTTCTGTACGAAGTATTGCCCGCCCATATAGTCGGATACTAGCAGGATGTTGTTGGCGCCCACAAACTGGCGCGTGGTGAAGCCTGAGATGTTGTCGTAGATGAACTCGTTGCCTGCGCGATCGCGCACGATGATATCGATGTAGAAGTCGCTGGGCACATCGGGCGTGCGCCAACGCGCCTCGTAGACGTCAGTGGGGTTGCCGTTCTCGTCTAATACCGGTTCCATCAGCAGGGTGTCGTCTAAGCTGCCATTAAAGCCCAATCGCACCAGTGTGTAGGGGTCTTTGTATTCGTATGTCTCTGGGTGGATGGCTTGTTGCCCAACCTCCACAAACAGGGGCACATAGGCTTGCCCCACTTGCTCTACCAAAATCCGGTTGGGGAAAAGCGGGTCGAAAGTGAACAGTTGGTAGATGCGGTGTTCACGTCCTTCTGCGTCCTGCTCAGCGCTGTCGGGGTCTTTGAATTGCACGCGTACGAACTCCACACCGCTTTGGAAGTCCACCACACGCACGCGAATGGTCACTTCGTCGCCTGCAAAACCTTCTTTGGGCGTCACGGTCGGCAGAAGTTCCAGCACAGGCGGTGTGACATCAAACAGTTGGGTCTCCCACAGGTCGTGGATGCCGGGACCGGGAGTTTCTGCGCCCGTGGTGCGTGTGGAGTGGTAGCCCACACGGTTACGTTCGTCCAGGGCGCCACTGGGGTATTTGGCGCCGAGCGTAGGGGCAAACGGTGGCGTCGTAAGGTATGGGACATCGGGGCGTGGGACCACGCCGTCGGCGGCGCTGGGGTCTGCGCTTAGCGAAACGGGTACGCTGCCTTGATCTTCAGGCACGATTGTGTCGATGCGGAAAATGTCATAGACGCGGTTGGTGGTGTCGATTCGGTCGGCAGGGCGCGCGATTCGGTGGGGGTCGCCTGATTTGCGAGTAGAGGCAAAGATTAGGATAGGTACCCCATTGAACACCGCCCACGAAGGGTGCCGATCGCTGGGGCGATTACCGTTGTTATCTACGAAGCTGGTCCACTGGACAACGGCGCGTGTGTTCACATCGAGCAGGTAGAGGTAGCTGCTCCCGTCAGGGGCAACGCGCGCAAAGGCGATACGCGTGCCATCGGGCGACCATGCGGGTTCCACATCGTGGAAGCCTGGGTCGGGAAAGGTAAGGCGACGGAAGAAGGTGCCATCTTCAAACGGGCGCCCGTCGGCACGGGCAAGGTAGATTCGGTAGCGGCGGTCTGCTTCGGTTTCGCCTTGCTCCAGGCGATTAGAGGCAAACGCGATTAGATTCCCCCCAGGAGCAAGGGTGGGGCGCAGGTTTTGCGTGACACCGTCGTTGTCGGCAGTAATAACGATACGCTGTCCCGAGCGCAAGTTGCGCACGATGATATTGTAGCTGCCTGTTGCCGTGCGGTTTGCGTAAGCGAGGATATTGGCGGCCTCGTTGAGCGCGGGTTGAATCTGGCTGCCGAACTGCTCATCGGGGGTATCGCCTGTAAGAATTGTGAGGTTAACGAGGTTGCCCAGCCCTTGCGCTGAGCCGTCGTCGATATCGCCCCGCCAGATGCGGTAGTTGGGTGTAGGGTTTGCTAGCCGCCCGCCTACGACTGCCGACGCATTGCTGGAGAAGTAGACGCGCGTGGCGCCGGGGTTATACACCATATGTAGTTCGTCGGTGGCGGAGTTGGTGATGTCGCGATCCCAGCGCGGGGCGCGCGTGCGCTGCTGGCGGTTCTGGAGGTTGCGATGGAACTCGACAGGGTCAAACAGTCCTGTTTTGCGCCAGCGTGCGCCTGTTTGTGGTGGGCGCGAGGGCGCCACCCGGTAGTTTTGAGGCGGAATTTCGCGCGGGCGTGCATTCGGTAAAAAGTGGCGACCGGGGCGATTGCGCGAAGGGTCTTGGCGCAGAATTTCTTCTAAGTTGCCCTGCGCGTAGCCCATCCAAATCGTCAGCAGCCCCGCTCCAAACAGCAGCCAGAATCGTTTCACTGCGCTCAAACCTCCTCTTCCGTTGCCAGATTCTGCATATAGACAATGGTTCCTATCCGCTTTTGACGCACAAGTGCGTAGTTCGTTGCGCCGTTCAGTATACCTAACGGGGTGAGTTCAACTCTTGCCAGATGGCGCGCACTTGTTGCTCCACTTGGGGCAGCGGGCGATGGGTGCGCACCACCCAGTCGGCGAAAGCGAGTTTGCAGCGTGTGGGCAGTTGCGCCCGCAGCAGTTGGCGCACCAAGCGGGGGGGCAAACCGCGTGCCAACAGGCGTTGGCGCTGGAGCGCAGGCGTGGCGTGCACCACGACCACCGCATCGAACTCGCCCTGCAGTGCCACCTCGATAAGTAAGGGCACTTCCACCACGACGCACGGGGCATGGAGCTGTGCCAAGTGCGCTTGCAGGGCGCGCACGATCGGTGGATGCATCAGGCGGTTGAGCCGACGGCGCAGTTGTGGCTCGCCGAAGGCGAGCGCCGCCAATTGCTCGCGCCGCAGCTGCCCTTCCGCATTGAGAATCGCCTGCCCAAACTCCGCGATTAGTTCGTGCCATAGTTCCGTCCTTGGAGTAAGGAGCGTCGCAGCCAGCGCGTCGCTGCTAACCGTTGCAGCGCCCAGCGCCTCGAACATCCGCAAGACGGTCGTCTTGCCTTCGGCGACGCCGCCAGTTAGGGCAATCCGTTGCATTAGGCGTTCGACGCATCGCCTTCATTTCCTGCTGCCGATTCGGGCGTTGCGGGCGATTCGGTGGTTTCCTCCTCTGCGGCAGCGCGCAGTTGCTCCAGTTGCGCTTGGAGCCGCTCTCCTATCGTGAAGCCCGTGCCTTTAGGGGCTGCCGCGCGTTGCTGGCGATGCTCTTGTACAGCACGCTGCTCCTCAGGGGCGCGCAGGCTCAGCACCATGCGTCGGCGGCGCGGGTCCAGCTCAATAATGCGCCCTTTGACCACCTCGCCCACCGACACTACTTCTTCGGCGCTCTTGATGCGCTTGCTGGACAGCTCTTGCAAAGGCAGGAACGCATCCACGCCTTCCATGACGCGGGCGAACGCGCCTGTGCGCACGATACGCACAATCGGCACTTCGATTTCGTCGCCCACTTTGTACTGCTGCGCCGCGATTTGCCATGGGTCGGGCAACACTTGGCGACGGCTTAGGGCCACCTTGCCGTTTTCAGGCTCCAAGCGAATGACCACGACATCAATTTCGTCGCCCTCTTTGAGTACTTCGCGCGGGTCGTTGATGCGTGCCCACGAAATCTCGCTCACATGCAGCAGCCCTTCGTACTCCCCGATGTCTACGAATGCACCGTAGGAAGTGAGGCGTTTGACCACTCCGCGGAAGTGTTGCCCCACTTTGAGGGTGGCGAACACACGCTCGCGTCGCTGGCGCTCCTCCTCTTCGCGTCGCCTTCGGATTTCTTCTTCGGCCAGCTTGTTGGAGGCAACCGCCTTGCGCCGCTCATGGTCGAGGTCGATTATTTTGATTGGTATCACCTCGCCCACGAGGCGATCTAGTTGGTTGGGCGGTAAGCGTCGGGCGATTTGGCTGGCGGGCACAAAGCAGCGCACGCCGATATTCACCACCACGCCGCCCTTGACCACATCCTCCACCATCGCCTCGAGGGTTTCTTTGTTCTCGTAGGCGCGCACAATCGATTCCCAAAGCTTGTCGAAGTCGGCTTCGCGCTTGGAGAGTTCAGGCATGCCGCCCTCACCGCGCGTGCGCACCACCTTCACCTCAATTGTGTCGCCCACTTGCACCACATCGGCTGCCGATTGCACCTCGCCGATGGCTAACTCGCGCTTTGGAATGCGCACTTCGCTTTTGGCGCCCACATCCACCAGCACCGAATCGTGGTCTACTTGTACCACTGTGGCTTGGATAACCTCACCACGCTCGAAGGACGGTAGCCCTTGTTCGAGGGCTTCATCCATCGTGGTGGGTTCCTCCTCAGGGGTAGGCATTTCGGCTTGCGATGCACTTGCGGTAGGCTCAGTTGCCGAGGCGTGTGCCACTGGGGTGCCCTCGGCAGTCGGTTCAGCAGCTGCCACCGGCTCGGGTTGAGACTCTGCACTTGTAGGCTCCGACGCGGTCTCAACAGCTGTGGTCTGCGCGGTCGCCTCAGGCATCGAAGTCGACTCGGTCGACGCCGTCTCACGGGTTAGCTCGTCCGTCCACATCGTCTACGCTCCTCCTTCAGGACTGTGTGTTGCGATTCGTCGCGGGCGACTCGATTCCTGCCGATGGCGATACGAGGTTCTGCCGAACGCCCGCCACGAAAACTTGGGCTACCTGTTGGGTGGCAGGATCCCAGAGAATTATATCGGCTTGGGCAGATGGGCGTAGGGTGCCTAATTGGCACTCGTAGCCCAGCGCGCGGGCAGGGTTCGCCGCACACAGCAGCGATGCTGTCTCCAGCCCGAACGCTTGGGCGCATAGGCGTAAGCATGTGTCCATCGCGATGGTGCTCCCTGCCAGACCGCCCGTTTCCACCATGCGGGCAGCGTTCTCGCGCACCACTGCTCGATGCCCCCACAGTTCAAATTCGTAGCCATCGGGCATGCCCACCCCTGTGGTGCCGTCTGACACGCAAATCACACCTTCGGCACCTTTGGCGTGCACCAGCAATTCCGCCGCGGCGGGGTGGGTGTGCACATGGTCCCAGATGATTTCAGCGGTCAGTTCGGGCATGGTGAGCACTGCGCCCACCGTGCCGGGGTCGCGGTGTTGGAACGGGCGCATGGCGTTGAAGGTGTGGGTAGCGTGGCGTGCGCCCAACTCCACCGCGCGTTGCACTTCCTCGTAAGTCGCGTCGGTATGCCCAACGGAGACGATAACCCCCTGCGCCACCAGATAGCGGATGAGTTCTAAGGCACCGTCTAGTTCAGGGGCAAGTGTGATGATGCGCAGTTCGCTGATGAGTTCGCCCAGCTCGGCTTCCAGTTCTCTGACGCTGGGTGGGCGGATGTATTCAGGTGGTTGCGCGCCTGCACGCTGGGGGTTGATGAAGGGTCCTTCCAAGTGGCAGCCCAGTACGCGCGCACCGTCGGCACCGTGCGTTCGCACCTCACGCGCCGCAGCAATACACTGCCGAATTGCGTGCCAAGGGGCGGTAAGGGGCGTCACTAAGAACGCCGTAACGCCGTGCCGCACGAGTTGACGCGCGATGGCTTGAATGGCGTTGGTGGTGCCTTCCATCATGTCGCGCCCGAAGCCCCCATGCACATGGATGTCTATCATGCCGGGCAAGGCAATGTAGCCTCGTGCGTCGATGTCGGGCGGCTCGATGCGCGCAAGGCGCGCGGGGTCATACGGTTCCCACGCGACGACTCTCCCTTGCTCGATCACTAAGGCGCGCTGCCTGTACCGCTGCCCGTCGGTAACCAGCGCGTCGCAGTAAATTCGGTAGCGCATTCGCTCTCAATTGTACCCTACCTACTTGGTTTAGGGAGCTGGAGCTGCTTTGACAGGGGGCACTTGGACGCCTGCAGCATGCAAAGCTGCCAGCGCAATCATCGCCTCACGCCGTATGGCAGGCTCCGAGTTGGTTTCAGCCACGCGCACTAACAGCTCGAGGGCATCGTTGTGTTTGGTTGCCAGCTCACCCAGCACTTGCACGATCGCTTTCCGCACCCGCACCGAGGTATCGGTGAAGACTGCTTGCTCCAATGTCGTGCGTGCCTGCGGCTCGTGCCACCATTTGCCCAAGAGTTGCGCGATTTTCTCGCGCACGGCGGGTGATGGCTCCAAGGGGTATAGGCGCACCGCAATTGCTACACTTTCGGCGGTGCCGAGGTTGCTAAGCGCGCTGAGGGCGCTCAGCCGGGTCGCCTCGTCGCCTCGCCGCGCATATTGCTCTATCAGAGGCAGCATGGTCGGGTTTGCTAATGCCCCGACGACGGTCAGCCAGAAGCGTTGCTGGGTAGGCTCTTGGGCAGCCTCCAGCTGGGTGCGGCTCCAGTCGCTGTAGGTGTTGTAGAGGGCTTCGTCGCGGGTGCGCAGCTGGCGCACTAAGTTGCTCAGGCTTACAATCAACACTTGCTGAAGTTCGCCAGCGGGCAGAGTGCGCGCGTAGTCCCACAGCTGTTGCACGACCTCGCTGTGCGGAGCGCGCATCAGGGCGATCTGTTGTGCCAGCGCGCGCTTGAGGCGTGTGTTCTCGGTCTGGATCAAAAACTCAGCGAGGGCAGCTTGGGCTTCGCGCAGTCCGCTGTAGCTCAGAACACCCGCCAGCAGCCAAAAACCGTCGTCATCCTGGCTCCGCGTCTGTAGCCGCTGAGCTAACGCTCGTGCTAACGGCTCGCCGTAGACGACGAACCCCGCCTCCAGTTCCACACGCAACTGGTTCTGCTGTTCTACAGGAATGTTCTCCCCTGCGTCCACGCGGGCTAAGAACTGGTCCGTGGCTTCCAGCAGCTGTTGGCGGGTTTTGCCACGCAGGGTTGCAGCCGCACGTGCCTGTTGTTGTTCTTCCTGAGTGGGGGGTGCATATAAGCCGTGCCAGCTTCCTTGCAGGCGGGCCAATTGCGCTCGCTTAGTTTTCAACTGGGCAGAAGAAAGTGCAGTACGACGCACGAACTGAATGTCAAGCCGCTGTTCGGTGTAAGAAGCAGGCAGCCCACGATAGCCGATTTGCTCGCGCGTAGTGCCGCGAACCGACAGAATTGTACCAGCGGCATCCAAGCGATACTCCAAGTGCCCTTTGATTGTGTGGGTTTTGCCTAAACGCTGCTCTTCCTCGCTCAGCACCACTGCCTCTACGACTTTGTTGACCACTTGTACCCCATTTTTTTCAGTGCGCACGAGGCGATAGCGACAGCGGACACGCCCGCTTGGATGTTGTTCTTCCGTGCGCCACTCGGCTTGGTTGGTGCCAGAGGGGCGCACAAACTGAAATGGATACAGAATGCTGGCAACAGCTTGGCGCTGCCATGCTTCGCGCCCGGCGGGGCTGAAAAGTTCGATTGTCCCAGCAGTAGCGCGGCGGTAGTAAGCCGGCGAGAGGCGTTGGATTTCCGCGAGCAGTTGTTTGAGTTCAGGAGTTAGCGGGGTTTCTACTTCCCAGTTCGTCCAGCGTGCCTCGAAAGTGGCGGAGTCAAGGCGGCTAAGTGTAAGAGTGTAACGAAACCGTTGGCGCAGTTCCAGCTCTGGGGATTGGGTCGCAGAGGGGTTGTCTTCAGGTGCGCTGTAGAGGACGGAGAGCCAGGCGCGCGAGAGCGATTCGCCTGTTACTGTGTAGGTCAGGCTCTCTTGCGCAAGGGCACTGAGCCAGATTGCGGTCGCAAGAACAAATGCAACGGTGCGCATGGGATCGCCTGCCTTTCGGAAGGAGGTATAGGCGCTTGGGGGTTGCCCAAGCGCCCAGCTTTGCTTAGAAGCAGCCGAGATTCACGGTGCGGCCCCACGAAGCTAGTTCGCGGTTGTACCAGTTGATGCCGCCCCACGAGAACAGGGTGAGGGTGCCCTCAGCGCAGCGCCAGCGGAGCAACCACACGCAGCCGCGAGCATACGCTTGCAGGTTGCCGCTGAGCGCGTTGAAGTTCGCCACGAGGCGTGCGTTGAAGCCATAGTCAATGCAGGTCTGGTTGTTTTCAAATCGCAAGGAAAAGTTGCCCGTGGCGGTACCGTTGAGTTCGCCGTTGAAAAAGTTTAGATTACCGCGCACTCCAGCTTCCACACGAGCGATTCCGGCGTTGGCGCCAATCCACGCCTCGGCGAAGCCGCTCATCTGCCCGTAGGGTCGCACCACTGCATGCTGGCCAAGCACCCACAGGTCTACACCCGCAGCCAGGTTCAGGTAGCCAGCCACGCCAGCGCGCCCGTTCAGGCAGATGTTGATACCCAGCACATTCACGCAGCCAAGCGGAATCGTGGGGCTGCGCCAATCCACCGAGGCGATGCGCCAATCCCAGTTGCGGGTGAAGCGCAGCGGCACCTGCCCACTGTCGCTGGGTCCCCACACATCGTTGCCTAGCACGCGCACGTTCACTTCGTAGCTGTAGTTCAGGGTTTGCAGGTCGCTGGTGGAAGCCGATGCCCTCGCCGATGCTTCCGCAACAGCGCGCTCCACACCGCCAAGACGCCCGTAAATGGCCGCCTGCCCATTCACCGCTGCCGACAGCGGAATCGGATAGCAGACTTGATAGCTGCCCGAGGCGGTGAAGCGTACCCCAAACAGCGAGTTGCCAAACCAACCCGTGTCGAAGTTGCGCCCGTCACCTTGGCACGCAGCAGGCAAGAAGTCGCCACCCAGTGGTGCCTCCATCGGCTCGCCTTCCATCGGCAGCTGCTGCTCCAGTTCCTTCAGGCGCAGTTCCGACTCGGCAATCTCCTGCTCCAGTTGCGGCGAGTAGTACTCGAAGGTTGTGTCCGTGCGCAGCGAGTAGCCGTGCGCGTTCAGCCAGCGCTCCATCGCGTTCAAGCGGCGATAGTAATCGCCCGCACGCATGCGAACACCGTTGACCTCAATCATCGT
This sequence comes from Armatimonadota bacterium, assembly GCA_030550775.1. Lineage (GTDB taxonomy): Bacteria > Armatimonadota > Fimbriimonadia > Fimbriimonadales > GBS-DC > GBS-DC. Next base: position 19,094 of record JAUQOS010000002.1, on the reverse strand, counting down.
GTCCGGACGCACAGGCTTGCCCGTGCGCGGATCCACCATCTCAAACGGGACGAACTCAATTGGGGTACGAGGTACCAGCTCCCAAGTCAACTTCAGGTCAGCTACGCCTGGCTCATGCACGACGATGGTCGTATCACCTTTCACCTCAGACTCAGGCGATTGCGCGTAAAGCACTGTCGTCTGTGCGGTTAGTAGCACCGCTCCTAACGCCACAAAGTGTCGCATCTCTGCCCTCCTTGAATGGATTGGAAGGAACGCCTCCATTATACAGCATTTTTGCGGGGTTGTCAAGGGGGTTTTGTTAAATCTTGGCGAAATTTGGGCGACTGGCGGGTTAATGGGCTACTAACTCTTCGGTGGGGGCTGGCGCAGCGCCGCCCCCACTGCTGCTACACTTTGCCGGGAATACCCGGCTCGGTCATTTTGTAGGGATCAAACACTTCCGTGATTTGCTCTTCGGTTAGCAGGTTGCGCTCGCGCACCACATCGATGATCGAGCGCCCTTCGCGCAGGGCTTGCTTGACCACCTCCGCCGCGGTGGCGTAGCCCACATAGGGGTTCAGTGCGGTTGCCAAGCTGGGGCTGGTTTCTGCATAGTGGCGGCACCGCTCCTCGTTGGCAGTGATGCCACGCACACACCGCTCGTCCAGCTGGCGCATCATAGCGGTCATAATCTGGATGGAGTAGACGGCGTTGTATGCCATAACGGGCATCATCACATTCAGCTCCAGCTGCCCTGCCTGCACAGCGTAGTCGATTGTGGTGGCGTTGCCAATCACTTGGAAACAGACCATGTTAGCCATTTCGGGAATGCTGGGATTCACCTTGCCGGGCATGATGCTGCTGCCGGGTTGCACGGCAGGCAAGGTAATCTCCGCAAAGCCCGTCAGCGGTCCCGACGCCAGCAGGCGTAGGTCGTTGACGATGCGGGTTAGCTCCAGCGCAAGTGTGCGCAATGCCGAGCCGACCAACTGGATGGGCATTTGGCTTTGCATCGCCTCGCGCATATCCTCAGCAGCGCGGAACGGAATACCCGTCCACTCGCGTAGCAACTCCACCACGCGGAAGCGGTATTGCGGGTGTGTGTTCAGCCCCGTGCCGACCGCGCTGCCGCCGATGCCTAACTCCTCCACAAACTCGGCTGCGAACTCCAGAATGCGTCGGCACTTGCGTAGCGTCGCCGCGTATGCCGCGAACTCTTGCCCTAAGCGAATGGGCACCGCATCCTGCAAGTGCGTACGCCCCGATTTGAGCACATGGTCAAACTCTTTGCCTTTCTGGGCGAAAGCATCGGTGAGCGCGTCCAGCGCGGGGAACAGCTCGCGCAGCGCAAGGCGCGTGGCAATCCGCATCGCGGTGGGGAAAGTGTCGTTTGTAGACTGCCCGAAGTTCACATGGTCGTTTGGGTGCACGCGGGAGTAGTCGCCCTTGCGCCCGCCCAAAATCTCAATCGCGCGGTTCGCCAGCACCTCGTTCACATTCATATGGAACGAAGTGCCTGCACCTTGATGGAAAATATCTGTCGGGAACTGGTCGCGTAGGTTGCCTTGTAGAATCTCGTCCGCTGCCTGAATAATCGCACGCCCAACATTCTCAGGGATTAGCCCTAACTCCATATTCGCTTGGGCGGCGGCTTTTTTGAGCAGTACATAGGAATCAATCATCAGCGGGGGTTCGGTGATGCCACTAATCGGGAAATTCTCTTGCGCCCGTAGGGTTTGCAAGCCCCAATAGACATCGGCGGGCAGTTCACGCTCTCCTAACGCATCACGCTCAATACGCACCATTGCTAAACCTCCTGCAGAGTGTACCTGATTTTGGGGCGTTGCCCAATCAGCTTCCTACAGCGTTTGCTTGCGGAAGCGCAACCACCCGACGAACAGCCATGCGGTGCTGCTGAGCACTGCGTAGCCCGCCATCGCCAACAACACGCCCCACGGCGCCAAATCCCAGTCAAACACCACCTTCTTGCTCATATCAAAGTAGTCGTAGTGAGGCAAAATGCCATAGAGCAGATTGAGCCACAGCGCATCCAAGCCGTGCTCCCAGTGGGCCATTAGCAGCAGCCGCCCGAACGCGCCTGAGCCAAACGCCAAAATCAGCGCTATCGTAATCGTGGCAGGCGGCGTAAGATACACCGAGAGCGCAATCACCAGCGCCGAAAGCCACGCAATGCCCAGCAGTTTGAGCAGGAGGTACTGCACGAAAATCGGTTTAAGCGTAATGCCCAGCGATACCAACAGCACCAAGTTTGCCAACGCCAGCAACAGAAACGCCACACCCGCAGTTAGCGTGGCTGTGACCCACTTGCCGAGTAGTAACTGCCCGCGTGTGATGGGGCGCGCCATCAACGGGTATATCGTACGGCGCTGCAACTCCTCGGGAATCTGGCGTGCGGCAATCAGTATGGTAAGCACTGTTGACATAATCCCCACTGCGCTGAACGCCACATCCTTGACGAAAATCTCCAGCCCCTGCACGCCAAACACCCGAAACGCCGCTGCGCCCAGTGTCAGGAGCGCACTCAAAATCAGCACCACATACACATCCTTGCGCCGGACGGTCTCTAACAGCCCCGCCACCATCAGCGCGCGCGTAATCTGCCAAGTGCGCGTCATGCCGCCTGTACCTCCTTGCCCAAAATGTCGCGTTCCGCTTGCACGGTGCGGATAAAGTAGTCTTCCAGCGATTGCACGCGTCCCACCAACTCGTCCAACCGATGTTCCGCGATGAGTTTGCCTTTGTGGATTACCAAGATTCGGTCGCAGATAGAAGCCACCTCTGCCAGCTCGTGCGACGAGAAAAAGATCGTGGTGCCGCGCTGGCGTTGGGCTGCCAGTAGGTCGCGCAGTTCGCGCTTGCCGATGGGGTCTAAGCCCGACGAAACTTCGTCCAAAATCAGCAGCTGCGGGTCGCCCAGCAGTGCTTGCGCAATGCCGACGCGCTGCAACATGCCTTTGGAGAGATGCTTATTGAGCGTGTGCATTTTGTGGGCAAGGTTGACCATCTCCAGCAACGCTTCGATTTGCGCCTTGAGTTGGCGTCCGCGCAGCCCGTGCAACTCGCCATACAGGCGTAGCGTCTCGTAAGGGGTTAGGTAGGGCGAATAAAGCGCGGTTTCTGGCAGGAAGCCCACCAGCCGACGGGCACGCGCATCGGTCGCTTGCATTCCAAACAAGCGCACCTCGCCCGCTGTGGGCGGTTGGAAGCCCATCAAGGTTTTGATGGTGCTGGTTTTGCCGGCACCGTTGACGCCCAGAAAGCCCACAATCTCGCCTGCGCGCACTTCGAAGCTAAGACCATCCACCGCACGCAGGGGCGGCTTGAACCACCGCCGATATGCCACCACCAAGTTGCGCACCTCAATCGGATGCATCAGGAGATATTTTCGGCGCGCAGTGTCGCTTTTTCACGGGGGGCAAAGGCACGCAGACGCGAAGTGCTAATCGCCAGCAGCGCGATACCGCCAGCCAGCCACGCCATCCAGTCGCCCCAGCGTAAATATAGCGTTTCAGGCGTGTGCGGATGCACTGGCTGCGCACGGACCGCCTCTGTGAACGGCGGTACACGCGTGCGTATCTCGCCTGAAGGGGCGATGAATGCGCTGATGCCCTCGGGCGCGCTGCGCACAATCCAGCGGCGAGTCTCTATTGCCCGCAACACCGTGAACGCCAAGTGCTGCTCCAGCGCTGCCGTGCGCCCAAACCACGACTCGTTGGAGCCAACCACCAGTAGGTTTGCGTTAGCGTTTGCCAAGCCGCGCGCGATCCACGGGTAGGTCGACTCCATGCAAATCACTGTGCCGATGCGCAGGTCGCCGGCTTGCAGGGGCTTGAGCTCGCTGCCTGCGTGTAAGTCCTCCTCCACTACGCCGAAGATATGCACGAATGGTAGCAACGCCCGAAACGGCACATGCTCGCCAAACGGCACCAGTTGCAGCTTGTCATGGTACTGCCAGCTGCCATCAGGTAAGAATAGATGCATTGTGTTGGCGATGCGACGCGGTTTCACCTGCGCTACGCGATAGCCCCCCACTAGCAGGGGCGTATTCACTTCGCGGGCTAACGCACGCCAGAACTCGAAGGCGAACTCGGCGTCGGGTATTGGAAACGGCTCTATCACTTCGGGCAACACAATCAGGTCGGGGTGCCAGAGGTTGCGGCGGCGTCGCCATTCGGGTGCAATTTGGCTTGCTTGGCGTACCTGGGCGGCAATCCGTTCGCGGATAACCGCCCACGCTTCGGGCGTATAGGGGCGTGCAAGGTCTACATTTGGCTGAACCAGTGCCACAAGGTGCGTGCCTTGCCCCAGCCGAGCATCAGCAAGCTGCCATTGCCCCATCCGCGCCGTGCCAAATATCCACATCCCCAACCCAAACAGCGCGAGCGCGCTCCCCAGCCACGCCAGCCCACGCCACGCGCGCGCTTGCCATAACCAATAGCCATACGCGAGCAGCCCGCACCACAACGCAATCAGGAACTCCACCCCCCACGCCCCAACCAACTCGGCAGGTTGCAGCAGGATGGGCACTTTGTACAGTGCCACCCCCCAGTGCCCCCACACGAAGGCATAAGGTCCCAAGCCGCGCAGATATTGCGTGAATGCCCATGCGCCCGCTGCACCGACGACGCCCAGCGCGTTGCGAGGCATCAGCGACGCCAGCAGCCCAAACAGCCCTCCAAACAGCGCGCCCACGCCTGCCACCAACACCAACCCCACAACGCCCAGTGCAACACTGCCTGTCTGCAAGTGGATAAGATAGATTAGGGGATGCCCCAGCGTGAGGTAGTAGATGAAGCTCCACAGCCAGCCGTAGGCGAAGCCTGTCCGCGGGCGCGTGTGCACCACCAGTGCAAACAGAGGCGCAGGAGCAATCAGGATGAGCCACGCCGCACTCACAGGCGGATGCGCTAAACCACTCAGAACCGCCGAGAGCGCAAGGAGCCCCATTGCTCTCAGTCGCTTACGCTTGATGTTTGTACGGAGTTTTGGCGTCACCAGATAGGTTCAAGGCTGGGAGCCAAAGCCCCCAGCCAGTGGCAATTAGTGCTTCCACTTGATTGTGCAGCCGATGGGCGGCACTTGGGAAACGTGCGGGATGTCGCCTTCCAGCAGGCTCCTGATGGCGTCGCGTACGTACTCGTGGCGCACTTGCTCGGGATGTTCCCAGTTGTCGTCGAAGCGGCCGTGATATTTCAGGTCGCGCTCCTCGTCAAACACGAAGAACTCGGGCGTGCGCGATGCCTTGTAGGCGCGCGCCACTGCCTGCGTCTCGTCAAACAGGTACGGGAACGGGTAGCCCTTCTCTTCAGCGCGCTTCTTCATGTTCTCGAAGCTGTCTTCGGGGTATTGCGTGGGATCGTTCGAATTGATGGCGACGAAGGCAACGCGGTCACTAAACTCACGCGCTAGCTGAATGACACGGTCCTCGTAGGCTTTTACATAGGGGCAGTGGTTACACCAGAAAAACAACACCAACACTGGTTTGTCGGCGAAGTCTTTGAGTGAGTAGCGCTTGCCGTCTACGCCTGGCAGCTCGAAATCATATGCCGATTGCCCAATTTCCATACGCCTCAACCTCCTTCTGCAGTCCGAAGTGCTTCGCGCAACATCGTAAGCGAAGGTATGGGGGAGATGCGCCCGTCTTCGTGGAGGAACGCACGGCAGGTCAGGCGATAGGGTAGGTGCGGCTGAGGCTGGAGCTCGTGACCGTTGATGCGGATTGTGGGGGAGCCGATGAAGCGGTGCGCGTCTGCCTGCTCCTGCGTGTCGATGCGAATCACGCAAATTTCTGCCTGTTTGCCCTCCAGCGCGAGCGCCTCGCGAATCAGCTCCAGCGTGCGCTCGTGCGAGGGGCACTCGGGGTAATACAACAGCTCGATTCGCATCGTTGCGCCTCCCAAGTTATTTTACCTGACGCCCGCTCGGTTTGAACATTTGCAGCATGCGGTTGGTCACCAAAAAGCCGCCTACCACATTGATGGTCGCCAACACCACCGCCAGCACGCCGAGCACCGCGCTCAGCGTTGTGTGTTGCGCTCCTGCCGAGAGAATCGCCCCGATAATCGTGATGCCTGAAATCGCGTTCGAGCCAGACATCAACGGCGTGTGCAAAGTGGGCGGCACTTTGGTAATCACCTCGAAGCCGACAAACAGCGCCAGCACAAACACCGTCAGCGACGCCACCAATGCTTCCATGGCATACAGCATACCTCACTGCAGAGTCTTAAAGCGCGCCTTCCACTTCAATCGTTGCGACTGTAGGATTGACAAGGCGTACAATCAGCCCCAGTTCGTGCACCGCCCAGCCCGATTGAGGGCTTGATAACTGCCAGATGAGCGTGTCCATATCGTCTACTTGGGGCAAGGGGACGCCGTTGAGGTACACTGCCTGCGGCGCGCGCACGCCTGCAATCAGCAGGTAGAGTGCGGGCAAGTCGGGGGCAGGCGCTGCCAACTGCACTTGCAGGGTGTCGCCTTGCAAAGCGACGATCTGCAAGCCGGGCGCGGTGCAGGCAATCAGCCCCTCGCGCGTGCGCACAACCCGCGTGAGCGGTTCTATGGCAAAGCCTAACCGCTGGGCAATGCAGGGAGCAATCAGGCGTGGGTTCAAGTCCCAAGTATACTCCTCGGTTTGTTGGGGGATGTTGAATGCATCGGGGTAGAAGCCTTCGCGGTTAGCGCGGCGGTCGGAGACCCATTCTTGTTGTTGCACCGCACACAGTGTGATGGTATCTGCCAGTCGCTTCCATTCAGTTTGAGCGTCTACTTCTGCCAGTCGGTAAAGGGTGCGAGCGTACACCAAGCCGTTCCATTGAACCGCGACACCGAACCATGGCTGCTGGCTCAGCCAAGTGGCTCCGAAGGCGGGGATGCTGGCACCGCGCATAATCGGGCGATCCAGTGTGTGCCAAAGATAGATAAACGGCGTGCCCCGATACGCCCATAGGCGCGCTTGTTCCACATAGTCGGGGTTGCCCGTGAGCAGATGCGCGTCCAGAAAGGCATTGATGGCGTAGGGCACTGCCAGAAGGTCGGGCGCATGGAGGGGCAGTTCCCAGGTTTGCGCACCTTCGGGGCGGCGTTGGTTGGCTAGGTAGCGCAGGCTACGCAGCAGGCTATTGTGTGCCCCTGCGTGCAAGGTTTGCACAGCAAAACGCCCGATGCGTGCTGCGTGCTGCCCTGTCCAGCCGCTGGCGGTCTCGCCTGCCTTGCCCAACAATGCATGGCGTGGGGTTTCGGGCTGCCACGCCCAGCTGCCATCATCGCGCTGTTGCTTGATGAGTGCTTCAATCTCGCGCTTGGCGCGTTCCAGCGCGCTGGGCAGCCCGCCCACATAGAACGCCATGTCCAATCCGTGCTCACCTGCGGGGCGTGCGCCTATTGCCGCGCGCACCTGAGCCACCGCTTCACGCCGACGCCCATCCTCAGGCAGCAGCCGATGTCCCAGCACCCACAGCCCCAACGCCACCTCAGGGTCGTAGAAAATCGGTCCCGTGTTGGTGTGGCGCCACGCGGTTTGCGAAGCGTCGTAGCTGTTGAGCAAGCCCTGCACGGTTAGCTGCAGCGCGCCAAAGTCGTTGCGTTGTGGGGCAGGTGGATAGGGCATCCCCACCCGCGCTATATACTGCTCCATCGCCTGCACTACATCGCGGGCATCGGTGCGCACCACCAGTGTCGCCCCCAACTGCACTGAATCGCCTTTGATGAGGCGGAACGGCTCGCGTGCCTGCTCAGTGTTCTCCGCTGCCCAGCGCGGAATCGTCGGCACCCACAACGCCAGCCGATGGTTCGCGCCTCCCTCCAAAAAGTTCGGCGAGGCAAAGAGCACATTCGGCGCGCGCAACACTCCCGACCAGCCCTGCGTAGGGTCCCACTCCAAACTCACCAGATAGTTGCGCCAGCGCACCGCCATTATCGGCGCTGTGAGCTTGTAGGGGTCGGGCGCAAAGCGCAAGTGGTTGGGCGGGGCAACAAACATTGAGCTGGAAGAAGTTTCCTCGCCCAGCAGGTACTCCAAGCCCGGCAGCAGTGCTTCGTCTTTGCTTGCACCGAACGCTCCGTCGCCCACCCGCCAATCAGGGAAGCGGAAGCGGTACAGGTGCGTGTTCACATCCGCCACGAGCCTGCTTGCGCAGTGCAGACGATTGCCTTCCAGTCGGAACTCCACCGTGGCGCGTGCGGTTAGCCCCACCGCACCTTGCAGCACGAGACGCAGCATGGTGGGGTCTGCCGACAGGCTCTCAACACTAAGGTATTGCGGCTTGGGCGGGGCGTTCTCGGCGTTGAGGATAGCATCCCCCAGGGGCGCACTGCTGGCGATGGGCGACCACTCCTCACCTGTGCGCACGAACAGCCGCGCCACATAGCCCCCCGAACTGGCAGGGCTAACCACTAAGCGCAGCTGTTCATTTTGGAGTACGCCGATGCCCTCCACCACGCGAGCGAAAGTGCCCGTGCGCGGCAGGTTAGTCGGCATGGGGGCAACGGTGGGCGTCAGCAGCAGCGCGTCGTTGCCCGCGCCGCTACGCAGCAACACCATCAAGCGGGGGCGTGCCCCCACACGAATCCGAAAGCGTGTCTCGGCACTGGCATCGGGTGGCAACAGGTCAACCGCCCACTCAGGGCGACTGAGCAGTTCCACATCGCCGAGGGGCTGCACGCTGAGGCTCACGCGATCGTTTTGCCAAGTGCCCGCCCCCACGTTGCGCAGGCGAATCACTACCTCCGTCGTGTCATTGGGGGCAAGCACGCGACGCTGCGTCGCCACGAGCTCGAACCGCAAGCGTGGCCGAAACGGATAGACACGCGCCGTCGCCTGAGGTTGCAACTCCGAGAGCGTGGCGCTGCGTGCCCCCGCAAACGCGTAGCGCAACCACACAACACCCCCCTCTGGAATTACGCCCTGCAACGGCGAATGCGAGGGGCTATCCACCACAAACTGGTCGCCTGGGTTGCCGCGAACTTCCAACACACCTTCAGGGGGCAGATGACGCCCCACTTTGTGGGCGAACCGCTCGCGCAACCGCAGCAGCTGAGCGTTAGCAAAGTATGCCCAGTCGTAGTTGGCGTTTGCTTTGGGGTCTGCTTCAAACGCCACGCGCACTGTTCTGCCTGCGTAAGGCGTTAGGTCGGCAGATAGGGCACGCCAGCCGGCAGTCGTGCACTCCACTTCGGCAACGACGCGATTCTCCACCAGCAGGCGGGCACGGATGCCATCATATGGATTGGCGGGGTCGTCGCGGCGTGCCAAGTCATCCACGCCTGCCCATGCCGTTAGCACCAATAAGTCGCCTTCGTTGACTGCGGGCAGGCTTACCTGAAACTCGTTGCGGGCAGGGCGCGCAGTTGGGTGTAGAAAACCCGCGCGCATCCTTATGCCCCCTGACGCTACCGTTCGCACGCTTGGCGCCTGCAAGGCATGCGACACCTGCCCCTGCCCCCAACGCGCAACAAAATCCTCCAACACATGCACGCCATCGACATAGGGCTGCGCAAGCAACGGGGCAAACACAAGCAAAGCTGTCAGCAAGCATAGTGGTCGCATCACCGTTAGAGCTACGACGCGCCAGCCCCTACTCCTGCTTGCCATACGAACCTCTCAGGTATACTCCTTTACGCAAGGAGAGCACCTATGGCGCGCTATTCGGCGGAGTATTTGACAGGCTTGCAGGCAAAGGCGAACCTATTGCGGATTCACTCCATTCGCACTACAACCAAAGCTGGCTCAGGGCACCCGACCACTTGTTTGTCGGCAGCTGATTTGGTGGCAGCGCTTTTTTTTCACGCGTTGCGCTACGATGTGTCGAATCCGCGCTACCCGCTCAACGACCGTGTGATTTTTTCCAAGGGGCACGCCGCGCCGTTGCTGTACGCCGCTTGGGCAGAGGCAGGGGCGTTTCCCGTGGAGCACTTAGACACTCTGCGCCAGTTTGAAAGCGATTTAGAGGGGCATCCAACGCCGCGCTTTGCTTGGTACGGCGCTGCCACAGGCTCTCTTGGGCAGGGGTTATCCATCGGGGCGGGTATGGCGCTTTCACTCAAGCGCGATGGGCTGCCCCCGCGCGTATACGTGTTGCTGGGCGACGGCGAAACTGCCGAAGGCGCGGTATGGGAGGCAGCGGCATTCGCCAGCTACTACAACCTGAACAATCTCATCGCGATTGTGGACATCAATCGGCAGGGGCAGAGCCAACCCACGATGCTCCAGCACGATTTAGCCACCTACCAGCGCCGCTTGGAGGCGTTTGGCTGGCAGGCAGCCACTATTGATGGGCACGATTTAGAGCAGATTCTGAGCGCGCTGGATGCGGCGCAGGATGCCAAGCGTCCGTTCGCCATCTTGGCACGCACGCTGAAAGGCAAGGGCGCCCCCGCTGTAGAAGACCAAGAGGGCTGGCACGGCAAACCCTTGCCCCCTGACCTTGCCGAGCAAGCCATCGCTGCGCTGCAACCTACTCCTGAGCAGCTGGAACTCGCGAACCGCCTGCGTGTAATGCCCCCTCACGAGGGCAATCCGCCTACCTACCCCGCCGAACTGCCTCCTGTCCAACTACCCACCTACGAATTGGGGGCGCAAGTTGCCACACGCGAAGCATACGGCGACGCCCTGGTGGCTCTTGGCAACGCCGACTCGCGCATCTACGCACTGGATGGTGATGTGAAAAACTCCACCTTCTCCGAGAAGTTCCTCAAGGCGCACCCCGAGCGGTTCGTGGAGTGCTTCATCGCCGAGCAGAATATGGTCGGCGCCGCTGTCGGCGTGGCAGAAACGGGCAAGATTCCGTTTGCCTCTAGCTTCGCCTGCTTCCTGACGCGCGCGTTTGACTTCATTCGGATGGCAGCCATCGGCAGGGCGAATGTGAAGTTCTGCGGTTCGCACGCGGGCGTCTCCATCGGCGAGGATGGTCCTTCGCAAATGGGGCTGGAAGACTTGGCGATGTTCCGCGCCATTCCCGGCTCGGTGGTGCTCTACCCTGCCGATGCCGTGTCTACCGTGAAGTTGGTCGAGCAGGCAGCGCGCTATCAAGGCATCGCGTATGTGCGCACCACGCGCCCCAAAACGCCTGTGATTTACGCCAACGAGGAAGCGTTTCCGATAGGCGGTTGCAAAATCTTGCGGCAGTCGCCGCGCGATGTGGCGACCGTCGTGGCAGCAGGCATCACCCTTCACGAAGCCCTCAAGGCTCACGACCTGCTCCAGCGCGAAGGCATCGCCATCCGCGTGATTGACCTTTACAGCGTCAAGCCGCTGGATGCCGACACGCTTATCCGCAGTGGGCAAGAGACCAACGGCGTGATAATCACGGTGGAAGACCATTATCCTGAGGGCGGTCTGGGTGAGGCGGTGGCTGCCGCGGTGAGCGGTTTTGGCATTCGCGTGCATCGGCTGGCAGTGCGCGAGCTGCCCCGCTCAGGCAAGCCCGAAGAGCTGCTGGCTGCCTACGGCATTGACGCCCAAGCAATCGCGGAAGCCGTGCGCGCAATCGCACAAGGCGCAGCGTAGCAGCACTGTACCCCTCAGGTATAATCTCGCTGCTTATGACGCTGGCAGATTTTGGCTGGGCGCTGCTGCGGATTGCGATTTTGCTGGGCTTTTTGCTTGCGGTGCTGCCGTTGCTGATTTGGCTGGAGCGACGCGCCTTAGCGTGGTTTCAGAACCGCATCGGTCCAAACCGCTTGGGTCCGTTTGGGCTGCTGCAGCCGATGGCAGACGCCGTGAAGCTGTTTTTCAAAGAGGAGATTGTGCCCGCAAACGCCGATCGGCTAATCTGGGCGTTAGCCCCTGCGCTGTCGCTATTCCCGGCACTGGTCGCCGCCGCCACGATTCCGTGGGGTCCCAACCGATTGTTGACGCCTGTAGCAGATGTGGATATAGGGCTGCTCTACTTTTTGGCGATGTCGTCGCTGGCAGCATACGGGGTGCTGCTGGCAGGCTGGTCGTCCAACAACAAATATTCGCTGTTGGGCGGGCTGCGGGCGTCGGCGCAAGTGATTAGCTACGAGCTGGGCATGGGGTTAGCGTTGGCAACAGCGGTGGTGACGGCTGGCAGCTTTCGGCTCACCAGCATCGTGGAGATGCAAGCGCAGCCGCTATGGGGCGTGGTGCCGTTCTTGCATAATTGGCTGATTTTCACGCCGTGGGGCTTGGTGGGCGCTGCGCTTTTTTTCATCTGCATGCTGGCGGAAACTAACCGCGCGCCGTTTGACCTGCCCGAAGCCGAAAGCGAACTGGTGGCAGGCTACCAAACCGAATACAGCAGCATGAAGTTTGCCGCCTTCTTTATGGGCGAGTACATCGCGATTTTAGCCATTAGCGGTATTATGGCGACTTGCTTTCTTGGGGGCTACCTCGCGCCCATCAACTGGTCGCCGATTCAGGCGTTGGGCGAGGGCGGAGGCGTGTGGGGCGTGCTAGCAGCGATAACGGGAGCGCTAGCGCCACCGTTCTGGCTGGTGGCGAAGGTGTTTGGGCTGGTGTTTGTGTTCATCTGGGTGCGGGCGACGCTGCTGCGCCTGCGCTACGACCAGCTGATGAACTTGGGCTGGCGGTTTCTCATCCCCGCAGGGCTGGTGAACCTCACACTGACGGTGGTGTATGTTGTTGCGGGCTGGATGCCTGCGCTGGTAGGCTATGGCGTCGTGGGCGCACTCTACTTTGCTACAGTTGGCAAGCGCAAGCCCGAACGACGCGAAGTACGCTTGGTGTCCGAAGCACAGCCGTATCGACCAAAGGAGGCATAAGGTGGGCGAACGCATCCTGTTTTTCGTGCTGGCACTCATCGCCATCCTGAGCGCAGGGGGCGTGGTGTTTTCGCGCAACCCCGTGCGCAGCGCGCTGCTGCTGGTGCTCAACTTTTTCACGCTCGCGCTGATTTACTTTATGCTTTCAGCGCCGTTCATTGGCGTGCTGCAGGTGATTGTGTATGCGGGCGCGATTATGGTGTTGTTTTTGTTTGTGATTATGTTGCTCAATCTCGGTTCGCCCGACGCCATGCCCCAAGAACGCGAACTCAGGCGACCGTTGGCGTACCTGCTTGGGTTCGGTATTTTCGCGATGCTGGTGGCGCAGGCGTTGACAGTGTTGGTGCCTGCCGCGCCGCAAGCCCCGCCAGAGGTGGGCACGGCTCGCGTGATTGGGTTAGCGCTGTTTACACAGTGGGCGTATCCCCTGCTGCTGATGGGGGTGCTGCTGACGGTGGGCGTGATTGGCTCGATTCTGTTGGCGCGAAGGAGGGCTGCCTAAGATGACCGCCGTACCGCTGAATGCATACTTAGTGCTCTCGGCGTTTTTGTTTATGATGGGCGCGATTGGCGTGGTGGTCAAGCGCAATCCAATCGTGATGTTTATGTGCATTGAGCTCATGCTGAACGCGATCAACCTTAGCTTTTTGGCGTTTGCCCGCTATCAAACCGACCTTTTGGCGCAAGTTTCGGGGCATGTGTTCGTATTGTTTGTGTTTGGCGTAGCGGCTGCGGAGGTGGCGGTTGGCTTGGGCATTATCACGGTGATGTTCCGCCTGCGCGAGAGCCTTGATGTGGACGAGGTCACGCTATTGCGTGGGTGAGTAGGATGTCCACACGCGCGGGCTCAGCGTGCCTTCGTAGAGTGCCTTGCCCACAATTACGCCCTCCAAACAACTGGTTTGGGCAAGCGGGTGGAGCGCGGCTAAGTCCCTGTCGTCGCGAACGCCCCCTGAAACAATCACGGGCACATTCACAGCGTTCAGCAGCGCACGCAGAGGTCCCAGCGCGACGCCTTGCAGCGTGCCGTCAAGTTCGGTTTGCGTGAAGATGAGGCGCGGTGCTCCGCGCGCGACCATCGCCTGCGCGAACTCCAAGTAGGGCACACCTGCGGTGGCTTGCCAGCCGTGGGTAGCTGCTTTGCCTGCCTTCACATCCAACGCCAACGCCACGCGCTCGCCGTAGGTGCGGAATATCTGCTCGGCAAAATCGGGGTTCTCGACTGCAATGGTACCGATAATCACGCGCGCAGCGCCCGCGTTCAGCAGTTGGCGGATGTGCGCTTCGGTGCGGATGCCGCCGCCTACCTGCACAGGGATCTCTACCGCGCGGATGATGCGTTCAATTAGTGGCAGTTGTACGGGTTCGCCCGCGCGTGCGCCGTCTAAGTCTACTACATGCAGGCGCGGCGCGCCGTGGTGTGCCCACTGTTGCGCCACTGCCACGGGGTCGGTGTCGTAGCGGGTTTCGCGGGCGTAGTCGCCCTGCAACAAGCGCACCGCGTAGCCGCCGCGCAGGTCAATCGCAGGAATCACTTCCAGCTGTTTCACTAATCGCCAATTGTACCGAAGTTGAACAGCACGAGCAGCAGATCGGCGTCGTTGACAACGCCGTCGCCGTTGAGGTCGGCTTGCGGGTCGCTTGTACCAAAGTTGAACAGCACGACGAGCAAGTCGGAGTCGTCGATGCGGTTATCGCGGTTGGCGTCGCCCCCGATAAGCGTCCAGTCGGCGTTGAGGGTGCCGCTGCTGCCCAAAGTGAGGGTTTGGCGCTGAGCAAGCCAGCCTGGCACATAAGCGCGTACCTGCACAGTGCCCGTTAGCCCCGTTTGCAGGCTGTAAGTGCCGCCTGTGCCCAGGGTGCGCGTCAGGATATCGGTTTGGGCGTTGCGCGTAAGCGTGAACTGCACAGTTTTGCCAGCAGGGTCTGGTAAATAACCCTGCAGAATCACACGCCCACGCACGGTTGGGGGTGGCTCCACACGCCAGATGCCGACAGCAGGCACATTTTGCGCCCCTTGATTGACCGTGGCGATGGCATACACTGCGCCGTCGGGCGAAGCAACCAGCAGTTCGGGGGTTTCATCGGCGGGGCTAAGCGGGGGCAAGTAGCCCTGCGCCATCAGCGTGCCGTCGGTGCGTAGCCACTGCAAAGCAGGTTTCCAACGGTCAGGATTGGCAAACAGCTCGCCCACCAAGAGCACCAACGCGCCTGAGGCTGTGCCCACGCCTGCCACAGGGCGATAAACGCCTTCCAGCACCTGTGTGCCCAGCGCAGTGCCATTGGGTAAGCCCATAACCGTGGTCATGCCGCGCGTCGTGGCGGTCTCCCAGCCGCTGCTCACCAGCCACACGGTGTCGCTCGCTGCCAGCACATCAGGAATCGCATCGCCCGCCGCCGCACTGATATCCCACTGCCCCAACAGCGTGCCGTTCGTGGGGTTTACGCGACACAGGCGCAAGCGCATCTGCTGCGCTGCGGTATCCCAGTAATCGCCCAGCAGGTACAACGAGCCGTCGCTGGCTTGGGCGAACCGTTCCGTGCGCAGCGGAAAAATCCGCTCGTACACCGTACCCCCCGTGCTATTGATGGCGCGCAAGTAGGTGCGCGAATAGCCCTGCAAAATCTCGCCGATCTCACCGTCCACGAAAATAATCAGCGTGGTAGTGCTGTTGAGGCGCAGCATGCCAACGGGCGTGCGGTTGGCTAAGTAGGAGTACGGCTGCCAGTAGAGGTTTGTGGTCAGGCGCGTGCCGTTCGCGTCGAAAATCAATCGCGCAAAACCAATGCCCCCGCTGCCAAAAGTATGCAGTACCTCCACCCCACCCTCAGAACGCACTAACAGCTGACGCACCACATCGTAGCTGCTTTCATCAATCGTTGCCGACCACAACAAGTCGCCACCAGCCGACCAACGCTGCACGAATGCCAGCGAGTTGTTGTTTGCCCGTGTGATGCCCAAGTAAAACGAGTCGTCGGGGGCAACCGCGATAGCTTCGGCATACTCCGCCTCGGTCAGCTCCCCGAAAGTGCGCACCCACAACAGATCGCCGTTGGGCGAGTACTTAACAATCGCCACACTATTGAAAGGCTGCGTGTCGTGGATGTAGCGCCCTGCCACGATAAGGTTGCCTTGCGAGTCGGTGGCAGCCACCTGCGGAAAAAGGCCACGCGAGCTAGGGTGCACATAGAGCCGACTCCACGCCACGCTTTGAGCGTGGGCGCACAATAGCCCAAGCGCAAGGCTCCACACGAAGGCGAACGCACGCATCAGTGGTTATTATAGCCCAAGTCGCTACCTGTCCGTTTTTGAACGAACGAGCCACTTCGCTCCGCTTGGAATGCAAATTTACCTGTGCAGAGGAGGGCTTGTGATTCTGAGCCAAAGGCGCGGAGCCCCCACTGTCATTCCGAGCCGAAGGCGAGGAATCGAGGTGGGGCACGGTCGTTAGCCGTTGCTCCGCTCGGGGCGACAAAGACCGTCTCCGACCAACACTGTTATTCCGAGCCAACGGCATGGACGGCTCAAGCCGTTTCTCCACTGCGGAACCTGTCTGCTTGAGGCGTAGCGTCGGCATCCCTACCGCCGAAAGCGGGTGCGACCGCTTTCTTGCCGTTGCCAACCTGTGCGACAACACGAATGTCGTCGCCCCAAAGGTACACGCGGTTTTTAACCTATTCTTAACGGGAGCGTGGGGTATCCTAAGTGTGTCAGGAGGTTCGCACTATGCGACGGCACGGCTTTACACTCATTGAGCTGCTGGTTGTCATTGCAATTATCGCTATTCTCGCAGCCATCCTGTTCCCTGTGTTTGCGCAAGCGCGCGAGAAGGCGCGTCAGACCCAGTGTTTGAACAACTGTAAGCAGATTGGTTTAGGTATCGTCATGTATGTGAACGACTGGGACGAGACCTTCCCCCGCATGGACGACTGTATCGAGCCGAACCCAATTCCCTACCAGCCCCGCGCGCGTGGCTGCACTGGTCCGTGGGGGCAGCGCGTGAACCACTACAAATGGCAATATTGGATTTGGCCTTATGTGAAGAACATAGACATCTTTTTCTGCCCCAGCCGCAGCTACGACCCTGAATATTGGGAGCAGAGCGCGGAGATCTTCAAGGGGGGCTACTCGCTAGCGCTGCACATTACTGGCGCAACGAACACCTGGCGACAGAACCCGCCTGATTTTCGCAACTCGTTCCTCGGTGGGAACATGGCAGGCGTGCTGCGCCCGGCAGAGACAATGATCTTGATGGAAGACACTTTCCCTGCCGTGCGTCACTATGTGGGGCGCCCACGCCCGAACCGCATCGCCTATCCGATGGCACACCGCCATCTGTGGCTGCACTGGTTTACCAACGGGCGACTGCGTGAACCCTTTGTGAAGGAGAATGCTCCGCACAACGAGGGCATCATCATCACCTATGTGGATGGGCACGCCAAGTGGATGCAAGTCCGCGAGTTCCTTGCCAAGTCGCCCACCTGCCAAGACTTCACCCCTTGCCCAATCGCGGAAGGCTCGGGCATGCCAGGAGGCATGGCGTTGACCTTCAGCAACAGTGAGGGCGCTGTGATGGAATGGCGCGGCGACTGGCCATTGTGGGGGCTGTACGGCGAACTGGCTACCCGACGATAAGCACCACGAACTTACCTAATCGGCTGCCCCTTCCTGCAGGAAGGGGCAGCTTGATTGCGAATCTACCCGCTGTATGCAATTCTTATGCAAGCCCCTTTGGGTCGGGGTGTTGATGTTGGGGCTGTATCTCGCATATGCCCCTACTTATCGGGACAGCGATTGGCTGGTGCGTGTCGGGCTGGAACACTCTGCGTGGGCAGACACGCTTTATGTGAGTATTTCATCGGGTACGCTGCGCTGGGTGGACCCTTCCACAGGCATAACGCTGGGCATAGGCACCCCAAACCAAGTGTGGATGTTGCGCTACATCGATGGGCAGTTTCGCGCCCAAAGCGATAGGCTAAGCATCAGCGCGCAACGGCTTGCTGCAGAACCAAGCGACGGCGGTTTTGTGATGGTCAGCACCGCGCCTAACACCCTACGCCGCTATCGCGGGCATCTGGAATGGACAATCCGCGACGGTAAACTGCTTACCATTAATTGGGTTGCGCTGGATGACTATCTGAAAGCCACCCTGCCGCGCGAAATGCCTCCAAACTTCCACCCCGAAGCCCTCAAAGCGCAGGCGGTAGCGGCGCGTTCGTTCACTTTCAGCCGACTGAACCGCTATCGGCAATGGGGCTATGACTTGTGCGACCACGCTCCATGCCAAGTATATGGGGGCGTTGATGCCGAACATCCTGCCACCAACGCCGCTGTAGAAGCGACGGCAGGCGAAGTGTTGCGCTATAATGGGCGCGTGTTGGAAGCCGTCTACACCAGCAACTGTGGGGGGCACACGGCGCCCATTGAAGTGGCGATGCTCGGCACGCGTCCTCTGCCACCGCTGCGTGGCGTGCCCGATACCGACCCTACAGGCAAGCCCTACTGCGCGCTCGCGTCCAACTACGCATGGGAAACCTTCCTCAGCGTGGCTGAACTAAGCCAGCGCTTTCCTGAGGTTGGGCAAATTCGCGAGCTGCAAGTAGTGCAACGCGCCTCCAGTGGGCACGTGGCTTTGATACGCCTGCGCGGCGCGCGCGGCGAGCGAACCCTCACAGGGGCAGAGTTCCGCCTCAAACTTGGGGCAACGCGCATCCGCAACCTGCAATTCGAGCTTCACTCCGAGGGCATGGGCTGGAAGCTCACCGGGCGTGGCTCAGGACACGGCGCAGGGCTGTGCCAATGGGGCGCCCACGGACGTGCTCTCGCAGGGCAATCGTATCGGCAAATTCTACAAGCATACTACCCCGGCGCCACATTGGTGTCGCTCCACATACTCCAAACGAGGGCGCGCCCCTAAGGGTATCTGATAAGGGTACAACGCATAGGTTCAACTCGGCTGTACCAACAACCAACTTGGCTTCCTCAACCCCCTCCGTATGGTTCCCCTCGCGAAGCGGGGGGAACCGACCCCGCCACGGTTCCCCCTACGGCGTAGGGGGAACCTGAAGGAGGGGGTGCGAGAAAAATCCGTCTCTGCCCTTGGCTTGAGGGGCTGAAAGTGGGGGAAATGTGCCAGCGGCGCCCCAATTTGGGGTAGAACCGTGTACCCCTATTCGCCTAAGGGTACCCCTGGAGACGCTTCTTGCAGCAGGAGTTGCACTTGCTATGCCGAACGCACCGACTCCAGGAGGCACAAACGCGCATGGACATCTTGCACGGCATTGAGGGCACGGGTCCGCTGGCGCGGCTTATCTATCGCCGCGCGGGTCGCACTCGCCGAGTCTCCAGC
>JAUQOS010000126.1 GCA_030550775.1 Armatimonadota bacterium | reverse complement strand
ACACTTGAAATGGGTGGGACGTTTATGGACCTGGACACCATGGAAGCCCTGTGTTTGCTGATGTCGCCACTTCTGGTTCGGTTCGTGGAAGGGCTGGTATCGCTTGCGCACCCACAACCTGCGTGGGCGTCCTGAACGGCTCTCCAAACAAGAGTACGAACGCCTGTTTCGCGATTGGGACCTGCTCAACCCGGGCTTTCGCACTGACTGGGCAACGCTGGAAGAGCGGAAGGTCTTCTATTGCTATACTCGCTGCGCGGCAGTGGGCGGGCGCGGGCGTATCCGTCGGTGTATGCGAGTGTGCCTCAGTTAGCCGCGTGGCGGCAGAATACTCGTGCGTGGCGTCCGCAGGTGGTGGAGGTACAGAGGCGTGATGGGCGGCGGTTTGAGTTTTTGCGGGTGAGGCAACGGGGCAGTAAGCTATAGCAAGATTAGCCTGCGATACTTGGAATCGCCTAACATGCCAACAGGGGCATACGGTACAATCAGCCCACTGGGAGGGATAGCGATGAAACTGTGGACTGGGGTCGCCTTCGCAGTGAGCATCGCACTGATTGGGGGTGTCTGGCTGGTTGTGAGCCGAAGCCAGTCGAAGGGACACTTCGCTCAGCCCCAAACTGCCCCCGAACCCGCGCTTGTTCATCACTCCACTCAGTTCGCCTTCAACCTGCTCAAGGAACTCGCCCGCCCCGATTACCCCGCTTCCCAACGACGCCCTACCACCCTGCAAGAACCCTCGCCTAATGTGCTCTTCTCGCCCTTGAGCGTGCAGTTTGTGCTTGCGCTCTTCCTGAACGGCGCGGAAGGGCAAACCCGTGAGGAGATCGCCCACGCATTGGGGGTTCAAGCCACTTCGTTAGAGGTTGTCAACCAGTTTCACTCGGAGCTTCGCAAGGCGTTAGGGGAGCAGCAGGGAGGCAATCGGCTGGTGCTGGCGAACTCGCTCTGGGTGCGTCCTTTTGACCAGTTGCACCCTGAGTTTGGGCGGATAGGCAGGGCGTTTTATGCGTTGGAGACGTACAAGGTGGACTTTTCTAAGCCCCTGGAGGCGGCGCGGCGTATCAATGCGTGGGGCAAGCAGCGCACGCAGGGGTTCGTGTCGGCGGTCGTGCGTCCCCAGGAGATAGCCCCGGACACCATTTTGGGGATAGCGAATGCGTTGTATTGGCGTGGTTGGTGGCAGCAGCCGTTCAAGGCAGCCGATTACGAGATGGCGTTTTATCTTGAAGATGGCAAGCCTGTGCGGGTGCGTCCGATGGAGGCGGAGTGGTCGCAAGTGCCGTATGGGCAGATGGAGGGGTGTGAGATAGTTGGTTTGCCGTATCAGGGGGGTTCGTGGGTCTGCTATGTGGTGTTGCCGCGCAAGGGGATGCGCGTGGGGCAGTTGGTGGAGCAGTTAGATGCGGCGCGTTGGGAGCAATATTTGGGTCAGCTGCGTGTTGCGGAACGGGTCAAGGTGGTGCTGCCTCGTTTTGAGGGGGTGCGCGAGTGGAATTTGATCCCTGCGCTGCAGCGGTTGGGCATTCAGCGGGCGTTTGAGGGTCAGGCGGAGTTTCCGCGGATTATTCAGGGGGATGGGGGTTATATTCACTTATTCAAGCAGGTGTGTCGTGCTATGCTGGTCGCCCAATAGTCGCTATCTCGTCGGTATAACACTAATCGGGGTTTCGGGTAGCGAGAATCCCATCAACACCCGCTACCGAAGTTGAACAACACAATTAGCAAATCGGCATCGTCGACGATGCCGTCAGCATCCAGGTCGGCTTGCGCGTTGCTGCCGCCGAAGGCGAACAGCACCGTCAGTAGGTCGGCGTCATCCACACAGCCGTTGTCATCGGCGTCGCCGGGGCGAGCGGGGACAAAACCCAACGCGGTCGGATACCGCCCACTGGGATAGCCTTTCAGCGTCAGTATATCCACAAGCGTTGCCGTTGCACTTTGCGCTCCGTGATCTAATGTCAGTCGCCAAAGCATCGCGCTATTGCCATCGCTGGTACCCAGATAGAGGGCATCGCGTGGCGCATCATACGCCAAGCCGCCCAGCATGTGCCCGCTGGGAACACCGCTCAGCGTGTACGCCTCGCCCTCAAACTCCATGGGCTGGTCAGGGAAACGTACGCGATACAGCCCCTGCAGCGTTGTAATCATCAACACATCGCCAACCCACTCTAACCCGATGGGCTGCAGGAAGAGCTGATTCGGTGCATAGTACGCCATCGTGGGAACGCCGTTCGCATCGCTCACATAGAGGATGCCCGCGCTGTTTGCTGCCCGTGCGGGCGCAGCGCGCCATAACTCGCTCTCGTAGAACGCGCCATCTTTCATAAAGTGATGTCCATAAAAGCAATTGCACATATTATAGCCGAACGCCGAGAGCAACGCCCCTGTGTAGGGGTTCACCTTCAGCAGCGTGCGATCATTCTCCAAGCCGATGTGGAGCGCGCTGCCATCATAGGCGAGCAGGTTATAATCGCCCGATTGCACGAAGCCCCATGCGCCAGGTGTAATCACCCGATCCACTTGTCCCGTGCGCAGGTTGTACCGATAGACGCTGCCGGGCGGGCTCCCCGCCGCTGACAGCCACAGATACCCGTCGGCGTAGGCGCCTGCCATCAACAGCGTCGCCAAACCAAACCCGATTGCAAAATGTCGCATCGTTCTGACCACCTCTCATCAAGTGCAATCCCCTCTCCCATTAGGTGGGAGAGGAGATAAGGGAGTGAGAGCCTACCTCTTGCGCCTACGAAGCCCCAGCAGCCCAACCAGCCCTACGCCTAAAGCCAGCAGCGACGCCGGCTCAGGAATCACTTCAAACTGCTGTTCGAGGACTGCCGCAATCACATCGCCTGAGCTGCCCAGCACATAGTCGTTTCGATACCATGCGTCATGCTTAAAATAGGCAATCACCCTCACCGTGACAATATCGTTGATATTGTACGGCGAAAGATCGAGAGTGTAGGTGTTTCCGACGGAGGCCAGCCCGTAAGTTGTGGTTGCATCGAAGGCGTTCCAGGTCGCGCTGCTGGTGCTGGCTGAGGGCTGCACCGGTGAGGCGTTAATTTCCAGCACGCCCCAAAGGAATACTACATCTCTGTGGGGCGACGGTAATGTATCGTCCACAAACGCATCATGCCCGACAACACGCTTGTTGCCGGGGATTAGGCTGCGAAAGGCACTGGTGCCGCCTGTCTCCCAGGAGAGGAGGATTGTTCCACGATTTTTGTCGATCTGGATTCCCGGAGTATTAGGATCGTCATCGAACGAGGCGAGATTAGTGTTCGGAGATGGAGAGCTAAGCAGGGTAGGTATCGGCGCGTTCGCAACATATAAACTCAACTGGGCGCGACGAGTCTGCCAGCTAAGGTATTGCTCGTTCCACAGCCTTCCACGGAACAGGTTGAAACCACCCCAGCTGTCACCTACTTTTGCGCCAAGCTGCTGTGGACCTGGCTTATAGGAGCCGAGAATCCAGTACTCGCTGCGATCGCCTCCGTTAGCTTCCCAGCCGGTCCAGTAGGTAGAGACGCGCCCATACGCATCACCCCCACCTACCACCCAGATCGTTTCGATGCGTGCGTGGCGTGCTGTTCGTGGGGGTACGCTCTGGTCTCCGCGCAGCCGGAGCCAGTTAGTTGGCCCCGCGCCGTTGGGAAGACTCCAGCCAGAATCGAGCTGATGGACGCTCCCCTGGACCGTCTGTGCAGAAACGCTGCTCACCAGACTTGTTGCCGCTATGCCAACCGTCAGCAATGCCCATCGTACTGTTTGCGTCATCGTTCATCACCTCTCTGCATCGATTGGGATGACACCCTTAGGGCTTGCCGACAGGGCGAGGAACAAATCAAATAATCAGGAGGTATAGCGTGGGGTAAGGGCAGGTTGCCCTTACCCCTGGAAGGAGGCACAACCTACCGCTTCCGCCGCCACAGCCCAAGCAGCCCCATTAGACCCGAACCGAGCGCCATCAGGCTGGCTGGCTCCGGTATAGGACCACTGTAGGCAACATAGTCTAAGTCCCGAACCGTCGCATTGATGCGCGTAAAGGGCGACTCCACACAAAAGGCGTATGCCTCGATGTTCAGGTAGTTGAGGCTATTGCCGCCCGTGTCGTCCATCCGTACCCAGAAGTCGCGCTGGCAGGTATTGGAGTAATACGCGCTGTTCAGGATAGTCGCATCCACACGCAGGTTGCCGCCTGTGATCTTTTTGATAAGAATATCAAAGGGCAGCCCTGTTTGGGAAGCGGGCAAACACACATTGATCGGCACCTCGCCCACCGACCAGTTAATCTGGCTGCCGTCTGCTGATGCAGTGCCAGTCAAGGCGATCGTAAGTGGGATACCCAGCGGGGCAAGGTCTAACTGGATATCAAGTGTGTTGGGGCTTTTGGTTAGGCAGATAGGGTTTTGGTTGCCAATATTGATTGTGGTCGTAATGGCACCCGTCGCCACCAGAACACCCGCGTTCAGGTCGAACTCGAGCGCATTATCCAGCCAGACCAGCCCAGCAGCGCCAGGTGGCTGTGCAATGGCGCCCGCAATCAACAGCGCACAGATTGCTCCGACTACGCATCGTATCGAGCCTTTCATCATCCCATCGAACCCCCTCGTTGTAGTGTTAGAATGAAAGGGACGATCCTTCCCGCAACACACCCGTCGTTGGCAAGGGAGAGTTCCACGCTCCTTGTCCATTCATTGTAGACTCAAAACCCGCCTAAAACCGGACAGGCCTTTCGACCGGCGGGTCAGGAAACATCTTTTACT
>JAUQOS010000125.1 GCA_030550775.1 Armatimonadota bacterium | reverse complement strand
CACAGTAACGCCTCCAGCGCATGGCGGGAACTCGAGCAGTTATTTTTGTGTATATACAGGTACTGTTCGCAGCGTGAGTAAAATGTCTCGCTACACCTCATCAGCCACGCGGCGAGCAAAATCACAGATGGAGGTGAATCGTTAGTGCTTCAAGAAGCTCTGAAACGGTTGCAAGTGGGCGAAGTACAATCGTGCGCGAATCTGAGTGTTGTCCCGTTGCTGACGGACGAGACTGCCGAGCCGCGCTACCTGTTGATGCAGGATGCCATGGCGCAAGGGTTGCTGGTGATTGAAGAGGTGAGCGAAGCGGGCAGCGTGAACACAGTCAAGGCAACGAACAAGTCCACGATGCCTGTGCTGCTGCCTGATAGCGAGGAATTGGTAGGTGCAAAGCAGAACCGCGTCCTGAACGTCTCCATCCTGCTGGCACCGATGACGACGACGCTAATCCCCGTGACCTGTGTAGAGGAGGGGCGTTGGAGCACTCGCGAACGGGCGCGTCAACGCGCGCTGGCGTTCGAGGCGTCAGCATATATGCTGCATGCAGAGGTACGTGCTGCCAAGTCCGAGCAGGTATACCGTGCGCGACGCAAGCACGGTGAGGCACTGGCAGACCAGGCTGCCATCTGGACCGAGGTTCGCCGCAAGCAGCGTGAGTTTGCCTACTACTCGCCCACCAGCGCACTGCACGATGTGTACGAGCATCGTCGCCACGATATCGAGTCATACCTCAGCGCGTTCTCGCCGCTGCCCCGTCAGGTGGGCGCAGTGTTCGCAGTGAACGGCGAGATTATCGGTATAGAGGTGTTCGACTCGCCCGCAACCTTCCACAAGATGTTCCCTAAGCTGCTGCGTAGCTACGCGCTGACGGCGATGAGCAGCGCACGCCAAAAGGCGCGCGCGGTTCGCACTGACGAGGTACAAGAGTTCCTGAACACCGTTGCCAACGCGCCCACCGAACCGTTCCAGCCTGTCGGCTTGGGGCGCGAGGTACACCTAAACGACGCGCGCGTGAGCGGCTGTGCACTGCTGTACGAGGAGCAGCTGGTTCACCTGTACGCCTTCCGTCGTCCTGCACGTGAGCCTGAGATGACCGAGATATTCTAAACCTACCTGTTCTGAGCAGAATCTCACCATTCCGTGGGCAGAACCTGCCCACGGAATGGATAGAATCTGCCCACTATGCGAAGTCGCTGGGTGATTAGCAAACTGTATGAACTGCTGAGCGTTATGCCTGCTGTGTTCCTTCAGGGCGCGCGGCAGGTAGGCAAACTACACTCGCCCAACAACTGAGTGCCGAAAGGCTAATGGATACCTACTACACGCTGGACGATCTCGCCCCGCTGCAAAGCGCGCAGCAGGATCCGAAGGGGTTTGTGGACGCCCTGCCCGAACGCACTGTGCTGGACGAGGTGCAGCGGGCGCCCTAACTGATGCTACCACTTAAGCAGCGCATCGACGCCGAGCGTAAGCCCGGCATGTTTTTACTGACTGGCTCTGCCAGTCTGCTTGCGCTGCCCCTGATAGCTGACGCGCTGGTAGGTCGGGTAGGCATCGTGACGCAGCATCCGTTCTCGCAAGGCGAGCTGGAAGGCAGGCGTGAAAACTGGCTGGCTCAGGCGTTTGAAGGCAAGCTCCCTATGCGCACCGATCTGGGGGTGGATGACTTGTGGGCGCGTGTGCTTCGGGGCGGCTATCCGCAGGCGACGGCGCAGCCGACACTTGCCTAGGGTCAGGCATGGCTGCGTTCCTACGCAGAGACGCTCATCACGCGCGATGTGCGCCTGCTCGTTGATATCGAGCGCGTCGCGGATATGGCGCGCTTACTGCAGCTACTGGCAGCGCAGACAGGACAGCTCCTCAACCTCGCGAACCTCTTGCGCGAAATGGGCATGCCCCACTCTACACTCCAGCGCTACCTACTGCTGTTGGAGACGCTGATGGTGGTGATACGCATCCCTCCGTAGTACGCCAACGTCAGCCAGCAACTGCTCAAAACGCCGAAGGTCTTCCTGAACGCCACAGGGTTGGCACTGGCGATTCTGGGGATTAGCGAGGCACGACTCGCGCAAGATACCCTGCTGCGCGGGCGCATTTTGGAAAACTTCGTCGCCTGCGAGTTGCTCAAGCAGACAAGTTATGCGGATGCGACTTATCGCCTATACCACTTCCGCACGAGCAAGAGGCGCGAGGTAGATTTTGTTGTGGAGAATGCGCAAGGATAGGTAATCGGCATCAAGATGAAGGCGGCGGCGACAGTGCGGGGGGCGATTTTCGTCACCTGCGCGCGCTGGCGGAGCGGGCGGGCGAGCGTCGGGCGAGCAGATACGCCACCACCATCGTCACCTTCGCCTCAATCGCACCCCCATACACCACCCTGATAAGGGTACAACGCCTAGGTTCAACGCGGCTGTACCAACAACTAACTTGGCTCCATCAACCCCCTTACCCCCTCCGTAAGGTTCCCCCCGTTCCGCGAGGGGAACCGAAAAACTCACTCGGTTCCCCCTACGCCGTAGGGGGAACCAGCAGGAGGGGTTTCGAGAAAAATCCGTTTCTGCCCTCCGCTTGAGGGGCTGCAAGTGGGGAAAATGCGCCCGCAGGCCCGAATTTGGGGTAGAACCGTGTACCCTGATTAGTATGCACCATCCCCATGACCCGACGACGCACCTACTAAAACACCGCCTCCCCAGGGGTTCAACTCCGGCGAAGACGCCTGCAACACCTTACAATGCCTGGGCGAAGACGCTCGGGTCACGCTTTTCCTTCAACCCGAACGTTGTAGACTTGCGTGCTACGCGCCGTGGGGGAGGGGAGCAACCAAATGCGTCGCGCTGCTTGTTCCCCCTCTCCCGCGTCGTGGGGGAGGGGGTTAGGGGACGAGGGCGGAATTGCGACACCTGAAAGCCCGATCGGTATAAGCAAAGGCGTTTAGGAAACCCCGATGATTTAGGTTCCATCCAACGGTGAAATCCTGCCTCCTATCCAATCGGTGCGATCTCGAACTGCTCTGCCTCCAACGCTTGCAGCAACGCCCGCGCGGTATCAAGCGCAGTGAGGCAGGGGACGCCCGATTCCACTGCAGCGCGGCGAATTAGCAAGCCTTGCTGTTCCGCGCGTCGCTCGGGGCTGGGCGTGTTGATGAGCAGTTGCACCCGCTTGCCCTTGATGTAGTCTAGCAAGTCGGGCTTGCCTTGCCCGATTTTGGGCACCACCTGCACAGGCAGCCCCGCTTCCTGAAGGGCAAGGGCGGTGCCCTCAGTGGCGTAGAGATGGAACCCTTTCTCGTGGAACGACCGCGCCAAACGAACGCCCTCCGCTTTATCCTTGTCGGCAAGGGTGAGCAACACATTCCCGCTGCGCGGGATGCGGATCCCCGCCGCTACCATCGCCTTGTATAGGGCAGCAGCGTAGGTGCGATCAATGCCCATCACCTCACCCGTGGAGCGCATTTCGGGTCCCAGCGCAACTTCCACCCGCGTGAGCTTGAGACTGGAGAACACGGGGGCTTTGACTGCGATGCGTTTCACCGAGGCTGGGTTGGAATCTGCTTCGATGGGCAAGCCTACTTGCGCTGCCACTGCCAACTTCACCATCGGTACATTGGTGATTTTGGAGAGGTACGGCACGGTGCGGCTAGCGCGCGGGTTCACCTCAATCACATACACCTTGCCATCCTGCACTACAAACTGCATGTTCACCAGCCCACACACGCGCAGTGCCTTCGCAAGGCGCAGGGCATAATCGCGGATCTGTGCTTGTTCCGATTCGCTCAGCGTTTGCGGGGGCACTACGGTCATGCTATCGCCCGAGTGCACGCCCGCCCGCTCAATGTGCTCCATAATCGCGGGGATGATAAAGCGTTCGCCGTCGCCAATAAGGTCTACTTCGGCTTCCTTGCCCTCGATGTACTTGTCCACCAGCACGGGCGCATCGGGGAATGCCAGCACAGCCGAGTGCCAATAGGTTTTGAGTTCCTCGTCGGTACGCACGATTTCCATCGCGCGTCCGCCCAGCACATATGAGGGGCGCACCAACACGGGGTAGCCCACGCGATGAGCGACCTCCAGCGCGTCTTCTAAGGTGAGCACGGCGCGCCCAGGCGGGCGCGGGATGCCCAGCGCTTCCAACAGCGCATCAAAGCGGCGGCGATCTTCGGCCACGTCAATCGACTCAGGAGGCGTGCCAAGTATCGGCACACCAAACGCCTGCAGCGACTTTACCAGATTAATTGCGGTTTGCCCACCGAACTGCACAAGGACGGGGGCTGTGCCCTCATACTCCAATACATTCAGCACATCCTCGGTCGTAATCGGGTCGAAGTAGAGCGCGTCTGAGGTGTCAAAGTCGGTGGAGACGGTTTCGGGGTTGTTGTTGAGAATCATCGCGTAGTAGCCTAAGGCGCGCAAGGTTTTGACGGCGTGCACTGCCGAGTAGTCGAACTCAATGCCCTGCCCGATGCGGATAGGTCCTGAGCCCAGCACGAGGGCTTTGCGCGGATGGTTGGGCGCAGGGCGGTCGGAGACACCGTGATAGGTGCTGTAGAAGTAGGGCGTGCGCGCCTCAAACTCACCAGCGCAGGTATCCACCATCTTGAAAGCGGGCACGATGCCCAGTGCTTTACGCCCAGCACGCACTTGTGCCTCGCTTAGCCCCGTGATTTGCGCCAGAAACTTGTCCGAAAACTGCCACTCTTTAGCGCGGCGGAGTAGCTGGGGCAGTGACATTCGCGGCGTTGCCGTCTCCACTGGGTGCGACGACATTCCTGTTGTCGCACCAAGGTTGTCAGCCCCCTCTGCCTGCGACGCCACGAGTGGC
>JAUQOS010000032.1 GCA_030550775.1 Armatimonadota bacterium | reverse complement strand
TCGGCTTGAGGGGCTGCAAGTGGGGAAAATGCGCCAGCGGCGTCCGAATCTGGGGTAGAACCGTGTACCCTTATCAGGGAACCTTTGCGCACCGCTTTGCGGTATACTTTACAGGGGCATGCCTTGGGCATCTGCTGAGGCAACCTCTGTGTGCCGAAAATCGTCTATACTAAACGGGATATCCTAAGCACCTTCGCAGGAGGCATATGTTGAGCAAGAACGCACGCACTTTCTTGACCGTTGTAGGGTTTGTATTGGTTCTGCTGCTGCTGATGCAGTATTTGCGTCAGTTGCAGCCGATGGGGGCGCGTGAGCTGACCTACACCGACCTCGTGAACGCTGTGAAGCAGGGTACCATCGCTGAGGCGACCGTGCAAGGCAACCGCCTGGTGGGCACCCTGCGCGATGGTACGCCGTTCCACGCCGCCCTACCCCCTGAAGGCTCCGCCCGCGACTCGCTCTACAAGCAGATGACTGAAGCCAACATCCGCCTCAGGTTTGCGGAAGATAGCCGCATGCCCGACTATCTGGGGCAGATGTTGGGCATGTTCTTGGTGCTGATGCTGGTCGTGGGGCTGTTCTGGCTTTTGATTACGCGCTCAGCGCAGGCAGGCAACAACCAAGCCTTCTCGTTCGGCAAAGCGCGCGCCCGACGCTACAACGAAAGCATTCCGCGCGTGACCTTTGACGATGTGGCAGGCGTGGACGAGGCCAAGCAAGAACTCGCCGAAATCGTTGATTACCTCAAGAACACGCAGAAATACCAAAAGCTTGGCGCGAAAATCCCCAAGGGCATCCTGTTGCTGGGTCCGCCCGGGTGCGGCAAGACGCTGTTAGCGCGCGCAGTCGCAGGTGAGGCAGGCGTGCCCTTCTTCCACATCAGCGGCTCCGACTTCGTGGAGATGTTTGTGGGGGTGGGCGCCGCGCGCGTGCGCGACCTGTTCGAAACGGCCAAAGCGAACCGACCCGCGCTGATTTTCATTGATGAGATCGATGCCGTCGGACGCCAGCGCGGCACAGGGCTGGGCGGCGGTCACGACGAACGCGAGCAGACCCTCAACCAACTGCTCGTGGAGATGGACGGCTTCGACCCTAACCAAGGCATCATTGTGATTGCTGCCACGAACCGCGCCGACATCTTGGACCCCGCGCTCCTGCGCCCAGGACGCTTCGACCGCCACATCGTGGTGGATCCGCCCGATGTGGAAGGGCGCCGCAAGATTTTGGAGGTGCACACTAAAGGCAAGCCCCTCGCGCCCGATGTAGACTTGGAGGTGCTCGCGAAGCGCACACCGGGCTTCACAGGGGCAGACCTCGCCAACTTGGTGAACGAAGCCGCGCTCATCGCCGCGCGCCGCAACAAAACCCGTATCTCGATGGAAGAGTTCGAAGAAGCGATCGACCGTGTGGTGGCAGGTCCGCAGCGACGCTCGCGCGTGGTAGACCAACGCGAACGCGAGGTGGTGGCATACCACGAAGTAGGGCACGCGATTGTAGGCGAAATGCTGCCCGAAGCCGAACCCGTGCACAAAATCTCCATCCTGCCGCGCGGCATGGCGCTGGGCTACACCATCCAGATGCCCGAACGTGACCGCTACCTCTACACCAAGCAGGCGTTGCTGGATCGCATCACTACGCTGCTGGGCGGGCGCGTGGCAGAAGAAATCGTGTTCGGCGAAGTAGGCACCGGTGCGCACGATGACCTCAAGCGCGCTACCGAAATCGCCCGCGCCATGGTCACCGAGTACGGCATGAGCGAAAAGCTGGGGCCGCTCACCTTCGGTAGGCGGCACGGCAACCCCTTCTTGGGGCGCGACTTGATGGAAGACCGCAACTACAGCGAGCAAATCGCCTACGAAATCGACCAAGAGGTGCGGCGCATCATCGAAGAGTGCTATCAGCGCGCCAAGCAAATCTTGCTGCAGCACCGCGGGAAGATGGATCGCATCGTGCAGGCGTTGTTGGAGCGCGAGAACCTTACGCGCGAGGAGTTCTTGGCGTTGCTGCACGAAGGCGAGGAGGGTCAGCCTGCTGCTGCAACTGAACCAACTCCCACGGAACCACCTGTGGTAGCTCCACAGCCCGCCGCACCCGAAGGCGGCGCGCCTCCTACTAAGCCCCTGCGCCCCAGCACCGCGCCAAGCAGTTAGGCACGAAGCTCCCCAATACGGGGGCTTTTCTGCATACAAGCTGCTGCGACTGGGCGATTCCCCGCCTTCAGCTCGGAATGACAGGTGCGGTTTCGCGAAAATAAGCTCCCATCCCATGGGCATTCCTTGGAAGTGGAAGTAGGCACTCTGCGCAGGCTTACAGCGGCTCAAAATGGCAGCTGAAGTGCCGCAGAAACGGCGGCTGCCAAGTGATGCGATAGCCCCGCAGCTGTTCACGACGGCGATGCGCCTCCAGTATCACCTCAATCACATAGTCGATGTGGCTCTGTGTGTAGACGCGGCGTGGAATGGCAAGGCGTACCAGCTCATGAGGGGCGGGGATCTCGGTGCCAGTGTCTGGATCGCGGCGAGCAAACATCACAGAGCCAATTTCACTGCTGCGCACGCCCCCCAGCCGATATAACTCCACCGCCAGCGACTGCCCTGGAAACTGCAAGGGCGGGATGTGGGGCAACATTTTGCCCGCGTCGATATAGATGGCGTGCCCGCCCGGCGGTTGCACAATCGGCACGCCACCGCGGGCGATATGCTCGCCCAAATAGCGCGTGGAAGCGATGCGGTACTGCAAATAGTGCTCATCCAACACCTCACGCAGCCCGATGGCGATGGCTTCTAAGTCGCGCCCTGCTAACCCTCCATAAGTGGGAAAGCCTTCGGTCAGGATAAGTAAGTCGCGCTCTTGTTGAGCCAGCGCATCGTCGTTGGTGCACAAAAAGCCCCCAATGTTCGCCAAACCATCTTTTTTAGCCGACATCGTGCAGCCATCGGCATAAGAGAACATCTCGCGGGCGATCTCCAGCGGGCTTTTGTGCGCGTAGCCCGGCTCACGCAACTTGATGAAGTAGGCGTTCTCAGCGAAGCGACAGGCATCAATGTAAAACGGTATGCCGTGCTTGCGACAAATCGCGCTTACAGCGCGGATGTTCGCCATCGAGGCAGGCTGCCCCCCGCCCGAGTTGTTAGTGAGCGTCATCATCACCAGGGGGATGTTCTCCGCGCCCACTTCTGCGATGAGCCGTTCCAGCGCGTCAGTATCCATATTGCCCTTGAACGGATAGGGCGTAGTGGTCTCGCGTAGTTCGGGGCACGGAAGGTCTACCGCGCGCCCACCGTAATATTCAATGTTCGCGCGCGTCGTGTCGAAATGTGTATTGTTGGGGATAACGCTGCCCGGTTTGCACAGTAACGAAAAGAGGATACGCTCCGCCGCCCGCCCCTGATGCACAGGAATCACATGCCTGAACCCAAAAATCTCACGCACAGTCTCCTCAAAAAAGTAAAAACTTTTGCTACCTGCGTAAGACTCGTCGCCGCGCATGATGCCTGCCCACTGTTCGCTGCTCATTGCCGCCGTGCCAGAGTCAGTTAGCAAATCAATGATGACCTCGTCGGCGCGAACAAGGAACAGATTATAGTGGGCGCGTTTGAGGATTGCTTCGCGCTCGTCTTGAGAGGTGAGGCGAATCGGCTCTACCGACTTGATTTTGAACGGCTCAATAATGGTTCGGAACTGCATTCTCGCCTCCTTGGGCGAGATTTTACCTGTGGTGTAGTTGCGGATAGTTGTTCGGTAGGGAGTTCGCGCGCCCCAGGGGGAGGGATGCCTGGGGCGCAGCGGAGAGGGAGGGACAAGATGCTATGACCGCACCGCCCCTAGTGATAGCAACTTTTGTGCCAAAATTCACAAGTGTTGGGCCCACAGGCGTGCCGTATGTCGTCCGTTTGCTTGCCATCCTTCCGAATAGGCGACCACGCGCAGCTGGTTGGCAACGAGCGCTGGCAACTCGTCGGGATGTACCACGCGCTTCTCGGAGGCGGGCTTGCCGAACCGCGCCCGATGGATTGTGGTAAACGCCTCTATCACCAGCGAGCCACGCGGCGCCAACCACTCTAACGCTCGTTGCAACACTTCACGCGAAAAGAAGAAAAACAGCGTGATTAGTTCAACCCTGCTCACGGGCTGCCAAGGGTCCTTCTCTAAGTCTGTGCAAATCCATTCTATGGGCGGGCTATCGGGCGCGTAGTGTGTCTGTAGGGCACGCCCGCGTTCCAATGCCTCTGGCAAGCGATCTACAGCCACTACTTGCCAGCCACAGTCGGCTAAGTAGACCGCATCGCGCCCGCTGCCGCAGCCTAAGTCTAACGCACGCCCAACTGCCAGATGAGGAGCCACTTGCTGAAGCCATTCGTTTGGCTCCCACAGGCGGTAGCAGGCATCTGGATTGGCGTTCGCAGGGGCGTCGGCAAGTACGGCACGCCAGCCGCGCGCATGCAGCCACCCTAACGCACCATAAGCCTCTGGGCTGCCTCGCACCACTCGTATCAGCTTGTGAGGCGGTGGCAGCTCGTGAGTGCGGCGGGGCAACTCCGCCAATGGGATATGCACCGCGCCCGCGCGCTCGCGATCCACGCTAAGATATTCTGTCGGCTCAAGGACGCATCGCACAGGTGCAGGATACCCAGCAGGTATACTTGCGAGCGATGCGAGTGGCGCACATCAGCGATGTTCACTTAGGCTATCGCGCCTATAGCCGTACCGACGAGCGCGGTGTCAATCAGCGCGAAGCCGATGTGCTGCGTGCCTTCCGCTATGCCTTGCGCGATGCCCTGCGCGCTGAGCCAGACCTAATCGTTATCACGGGCGACCTGTTCCACTCTGTGCGCCCCCCAAACTCCAGCCTTGTGGCTGCCTATCGCTACTTGCTAGACTTGCAAGCCCAGCGCAAAGGCGCGCCCCTCATCCTGCTGGCAGGCAACCACGAAACCCCCCGCATGACCGAAAGCGGCTGCATCCTCGCCCTGTTCAACCATATCCCCGGCGTCGTCTCTGTCTATGACCAAATCACGCACATAGAGCTGCCCCAGATAGATGCGGCGGTGCTTTGCATCCCGTCGCGCGGCGTGGGCGAATTGGAACAGCGCATCCTTGAGCCGTTGCCCAACTATCGTTGGAACCTGCTACTGCTGCACGGTATTCTGGAAGGCATCACCCCCTTTGCGCTGGAACGCCCTGTAGACCGCCACAAGATTGTGCGCGATGAGTGGGACTATATCGCGCTGGGCGACTGGCACCTCTACACAGAGGTTGCCCCGAATGCACTCTATGCAGGCGCAACCGAGTTCACAAGCTCCAACCTGTGGGAGGAAGCAGGCAAACCAAAGGGCTGGATTTTGTACGACACCGCCACGCGCACCCACGAGTTCCGCCCCATCCCCACGCGTAAGGTGTACGACCTGCTGCCGATTGATGCTGCTGAACTGACCGCCGATGAGCTGAACCGCGCCATCGAGTCGCGCGCTCAATCTATCGAGGACTTCGATGGCGCGATTGTGCGTCAACGCATTTACAACCTCCTGCCCGAGCTACGCAGCCGAATCGACGGCGAGTTGGTACGCGAGCTGAAAATGCGCGCGCTGCACTACCATTTAGACCCACGCCCGCCCCGTGTGGGCTTTCGTGCGGGGCAGAGTGCCAGCGCAGAAGCGAGCGAGGGCGAAGAACGCTTCACCCTTGCCGATGAGTGGCGTATGTTTGCCCAAAACTACCCTTTGCCCCCCGACATCGACCGCGAGGCGTTCATTCGGTTAGGCAGCGCATATCTGGAGGGCGGCTCCAGCGACGCGCGGTAGCCGCGGAGGCGTTCCTGCTCAACAGCACACGCTACGCTCAGGTATCATGCTGAGGGGAGGTACGGCGCCATGGAGGCTACGCCGCCCATCAATCGGGGCGTTCTAATCATTCTCGCCCTGCAGTTGCTTGCGCTCTTGGTTGGCTTCGGGCTGATTTGCAGCCTTCAACTGGAGGTAATCCGTAGGTTAGACGCTATCCACCAGCAAATCCAAACCAGCAATCAGCATCTGACCGAATTGAAAGCAGGCTTGCGCGTGCTGGTGCCCGGCATCAGCCCATGATGCAATCGCTTACTTCGGCACAAAAGCGCGAGCTTGCCGTATTGGGCGAGCTGCTGTTTGGGCAGCAGGTAAGTGCGCGCGAGGCGGAGCGTGCGCTTGCCCGCTTCGAGCAATGGCTTGCTGCGCTGGAGCCAGAGGCACAGCGTGCGCTACAAGTCGCCCTCACCGTGATGAACCTGCTGCCGCTAGCGTCGCGCCACCTGCGCCTTTTGGAACAGCTGCCCCCACACGAAGCACAGCGGTTTCTGGAACGCGTGCGCGATCCTTACCGTGCCATGGTGGTGCGTGTGGTCAAAGGGCTGTGTGGCATGGCGTACTTGATGGACGAGGCGCTTGTGAGGCGATTAGGCTATTCACCACAGCCAATGCGCGACGGCGACCTACCGGCTACGCCGATGCCCCCTCTGCAAGTAGTCTACCCCAGCGGCGACGGTATTGATGAGGCAGATGTGGTGGTGATTGGCTCAGGCGCGGGAGGCGCGACAGTGGCGATGCGCCTTGCGGAAGCGGGGCTGCGTGTGATAGTGCTGGAAGAGGGCGAGCTGGCAACCCCCGCTGACGCCCAGCTGCCTCTCTACGAGCGCATTCGGCGGTTCTACCGCGCCAGTGGCTTCACTTTCGCCGCAGGCGTACCCCCCATCTATTTACCGATGGGCTGCACGGTCGGGGGCACCACGGTTGTCAACTCTGGCACTTGTTTCCGCACGCCCGAGTTTGTGCTTAGGCAGTGGCAGCAGCAGTTTGGGGTGCCCATCACGCTTAGCGAGGCAGAGCCGCTGTTTGAGCGCATTGAACGCGACTTGAACATTCAGCCAGTGCCAGAGGCGGTGCTTGGGGGCAACGCGCAAGTGATGCGTCGGGGCGCCGAGCGATTGGGTATTCGCCATGCGCCGCTCATGCGCCCGCAAGCCCACTGTCGGGGCACGGGCGTGTGCGCAATGGTGTGCCCCTACAACGCCAAACTTGATATGCGTCTTACCTATTTGCCACGCGCGCAACGGGCGGGGGCACGCCTCTACGGGCGTTGCCGTGCTCTTCGCATCCTGATCGAGGGCACGCACGCCATAGGCGTCGAGGCGCAGGTGTTAGACGCCGCCAAGCAACCCACAGGCTACCTGCTGCAGGTGCGTGCCCGTGCTGTGGTGGTTGCGGCGGGGGCAATTTACACGCCCGTGCTGCTGCGCCAAAGTGGGGTACGCCATCCGCACTTGGGGCGGCATCTGCACCTGCACCCGTCGGTGGGCGTGTTCGCGGAGATGGACGAGCCCGTGGAGGCATGGCGCGGCGTCATG
This sequence comes from Armatimonadota bacterium, assembly GCA_030550775.1. GTDB lineage: Bacteria > Armatimonadota > Fimbriimonadia > Fimbriimonadales > GBS-DC > GBS-DC. The sequence goes on along the minus strand of JAUQOS010000032.1, from coordinate 14,882 downwards.
CAATCCTATGGCATCACCGAGTGGCTGGAGGAGGGCATCCTCTTGGAAGCCACTTTTCCGCCGCTGGCAGTTGGCTATGGGGTGCACCCGCTGCCGTTCTGGGGCGAGCGGCATCAGCATCTGCTCGCGCGTGTGCCTGCCCTTGCGGGTGTGGGGGTACTGGTTGCTGAGCGCGCCAGCGCAGGGCGTCTCTGCCGCCTGCCCGACGGCGCGATTCTGCCGCTCTATCGGTTCCATTCGCGCGATGCCCAACGCCTGCTGCTGGGTATCGCTCGCGCAGCGCGCGTGCTGTTTGCCGCAGGCGCACACACTGTTTACACCGACCTGCCCGGCGCCGAGTGTCTGCACACGGAAGCCGATGTTGAGGCGATGCTCAACCGTCGCTGGCACGCAGGGTATCTGAACCTAAGCGCGTATCACCCCGCTGGCACCTGCCGAATGGGCGTATCGCCTGACCTGTGCCCAGTCGCCCCTACAGGACAGCTACACCGCTACGAAAACCTCTGGGTGGCAGACGCCAGCGTGCTGCCAACCCCGACGGTGGTCAACCCGCAGGTAACGATTATGATGGTGGCGCATCGCGTCGCTGAGCAGATTCTCAAACGATGGCGATTCACGAACGGATAGCGGTCTGGCTCTTGCGCCTGATGGGCGTGGGATTTGTTGTGTTCGGCGGTTTGTTCGCCCTGCTGCCCGAAGCCACCTTGCGCACCGTCAACGCATGGGGCAGCTGGGTTGGCATCCACACAGAGCTACCCGCAGGCGAAGGTGGGCTATGGCGCGCCCTCGCCGTGGCATATATGGCGATGGTCGCAGTACTGGCGTTTTGGGGTTCGGTGCGCACAGCTGCCCAGCGTGCTCTGCTAAGCGTGCTTGTGGTCGGCAAGGCGACCTCCGCGCTGATGGCGCTCGCCCTTTACTTGTGGGAGCGCCCTGCCTTTGTATACCTGCTGGGCAGCCTTGTGGATGCCACAATCGCCTTGTTGGTTGCGCTGTGTATCGCGTGGCTCACGCCTAAACATACTCTATGAAACCGCCCGTGCTACTGCCTGCCGCAAGCTGGAACCAACCGCGCTGGCGTGGACAGCGCGGCTTCTACGAGGTCTACTTTCTCAAGGTGAACTTGCCTGAGCAGCAGCGTGCGCTGTGGCTCCGCTACACGCTGCTGGCACCCCAGCAGGGCACGCCCATAGTTGAGTTGTGGGGATTTCACTTTGACCACCGCCACCCAGAGCGCAACTGGGGCGCGAAACACACGCTTCCTGCCGCGCAGACGAACTGGCACGCGCGTGGGCTGCCACTTGTGCTCAACGCGGAGCACCAGCTGCACCACGATGCGGCGACGGGGCAACTTATCCACAACGACCATACACTCCGCTGGACACTGGCGTGGACGCCTCCAGCACACGGTGTCTCGCTGTTTCCGTCGGCATGGCTTTACCATGCGCCCCTGCCTCGCACCAAGTATCTCTCACCCGGTTGGGACATTCGCGTCAGCGGCACGGTGCAAATAGACGAACAACTGCTCCAGATTGCCGAAGCACCTGCTCAGCAGGCGCACCTGTGGGGCACACGCTATGCAGATGAGTGGGTGTGGGCACACTGTAACGCCTTCGCTGATCATCCTGATGCGGCGTTTGAAGTGCTTCACGGAGTGGTTCGGCTTGCTAAGCGCCCCTTCGCAGCAGGAATGTTATGTCTGCGCGTGGGGAAGCAGTTTTACGCCTTGCGTCGGTGGCGGGCGTGTCGCACCTTCCGTTCAGCAAGCGCCATAGGACACTGGCAGTTCGTAGCAGAGGAGCAGGATTTCCGCATTGAAGGTGAGATTGAGGCGCCGCCGCAGCATCTGTTAGGCGCGCGCTATACAGACCCCTCAGGCGAGCCGCGCTTCTGCCACAACACAAAGGTCGGGAGCCTTCATCTGCGCGTGCTTATACGCTCCGGACAAGGGTGGACACTTGCCCACACGCTCCACGCCCCCGACACATGCGCTGTTGAATGGGTTGGGTGCGTTCAAGACCCTCTGGTGCTGCAGTGGGTTTAGGTACTCGTGCTACGGCACGATAATCAGTCCGCTGCCCGACGCCCCGCGCAGCACCTGCTGCACGAACATCGGCTCAGGCAACGCCCCCTCAAAGCTATGGCGATCGTTGATCACAATCTTGGGCACCGCCATCACGCCATACTGGTTCGCCAGCTCGGGGAACTCCTCGCTGCTGATGCCCTCAGCGGTAATCAGGTCGCTTGCCATCGCCAGTTTGTGTGCCAAGCGCACCGCTGCAGGGCAATACGGGCAGCTGTAGGTTACAAACACGCGGATATGTACGGGCGTGCGTAGGTTCGCCAGCATCAGGCGCGTGTCGGGCGACAAGCCCGGATCGCCCTTGCCCACATCCTCAATCGCGCTTACTAGCGAGGCGAACTCAAAGCCAGCAGGCACACCCAGATAGCGGATCCCGTAGTTTTTGTCTTCGGAGCGAATCACAATCGCGGGCGCCAGCACGATGTTGTATTCTTGCGCCACCGAGGGTTCTGCCTCGAGATTGTGCTCCTCTACCGTGATTTTGCTGTCGCCACTTATCTCGGATAACTCACGAGCGATTTGCGACAAAACGCCGCTGGTCTCAGGCTGCTCGTTCGTAGTGAACACGACCAGCTTCACAGGATGAACCAACTTCTTGAACCGCTCGCGTAGGGTCTTACGGTCTCGTTCCTGAATAAGCGTCATCGTTACCTCCATCGTGATAGTTCCACATCTGATAGAGTACCTGAAAGTGGTTTTCGATTCAGCGTTGTAAGCGCGCGCGGATAGCGTTTAGCACTTCTATCATCATTGGCATAGTGAGCAGTTTGGTGTAGGTGTTGCGCGCGCTTGGGTGATAGCTAACAGCGAGGAACTTGCTGTGAGCGAGGTCGTAGATTGCGCCGTGCCTGAACTCGAACTTGGTATCTGTGGGCAGGAGTTGTTCGTGGCGTGCTAAGCGCAGGCACGCTTCAAACGCCAGTTGCCCCAGCGCCAGCAGCCCGCGCAGGTTGGGCATCAGGCGGTAGGTTTGCACAAGGTATGGAAAGCAGTTGGCTTGCTCGTCGCGAGTGGGTTTGTTCTCGGGTGGCGCGCAGTGCACCGCAGCGGTGATTGCCACATTGTAGAGTGTTAGCCCGTCGTCGCGATGCGTGGCGGTGGGCTGGTTGCAAAAACCAGCGTGGTAGAGTGCGGCAAATAGGAAGTCGCCTGAGGCGTCGCCTGTGAAAACGCGCCCTGTGCGATTGCCTCCGTGCGCAGCGGGTGCCAACCCTACAATCAACAGTTGGGCATCGGGCGTGCCGAAGTTGGGCACGGGTTTGCCCCAGTAATCCCAGTCGCGGAAGGCAGCGCGCTTGCGTGCCGCCACCTGTTGGCGATAGGCAACTAAGCGTGGGCAGCGCGTACACGCCACAATCGTCGCGTTGAGGGTGTCCCAGTCGGTCATCGCTGTTCAGGGGCGGGCGTGCCGTCGCTGGACTGTACCGCAGCGTGCTCAGGTAAACTCACAATGTGGATGGTCACCATGCCTTTTGCCAACTTGAGGCTGGTCTCCACCGCCTCCGCGAGGCGCGATTGCACACCTTCGCGCACCACGATGCGATCCACCACAATCTCGATGGTGTGCTGTTTGTAGCGATCTAAGGGGGGCACTTCCGTGACTTCGTAAACTTGCCCATCCACGCGCACGCGCACAAAGCCGAGTTTTTGCGCCTCACTGAAGATGTGGCGATACTCGCCCTTGCGCCCGCGCACCACAGGTGCCAGCACTTGAATGCGCGTGCCCTCTGGCAGACGCATCACCGCATCCACAATTCCATCCACCGTCTGGCGGGCGATGGGCTTGCCACATTGCGGGCAATGGGGGCGCCCAATGCGGGCAAACAGCAAGCGCAGGTAATCGTAAATCTCCGTTACTGTGCCCACAGTACTGCGCGGGTTATGGCTGGTAGACTTTTGGTCGATGGAGATCGCGGGCGATAGCCCTTCGATATAATCCACATCGGGCTTATCCATCACGCCCAAGAATTGGCGGGCATAAGACGAGAGACTTTCCACATAGCGGCGTTGCCCTTCGGCATAGAGCGTATCAAACGCCAATGTGGACTTGCCCGATCCCGATACGCCCGTAATCACTACTAGCTTGTCGCGCGGAATTTCCACATGCAGGTTCTTGAGGTTGTGCTCGCGCGCCCCTGAGATAATGATTTTATCCTGCGCCATCGGCACAATTTTACCTGCTTTGCAGGGGCAGCCCTCTGCGCTGAGTGCGGGCGAGGCGCTACCACTACCAATAAGCACGCACTCAACGCCTATTGTTTTGCCTCCCGTGATTATGAATGTTCTGCCCCCTCCTTGAGGTTACCCCCGGTGCGCGAGGGGAACCCTTACCCCTGCTCGGTTCCCCCTACGCGGTAGGGGGAACCTAACGGAGGGGGTTCCAAAGATTGACGAGGGGCGAACCGCTATAGCTCCAGCGGCGTGACAATCTTGATAGCAAGCCTGTTTTGGGTGCGGCTGGCGTTGGGCAAGCCATAAATGATGTAAAGATCAAAGCCCTGCCGCACGCGCTGGAGGTAGGTGAGGTAAAAGTTGCGCGTGGTTTCCACTTCGCCGCCAAACTCCAATCGGTTGAGCACAAGCCGACCTCCAACGGCACGCTCAGGGTCAATCTCGTAGTTGAGGGTGAAAATCAGCTGGCGGGCGCGGTCGGTGGGGGCATCACTGTAGCGGATTTCGAGCTGTTCCAAATCGGCACGCACGCGCAAACGCGGCACTAACTCGTAGGATTGCACGAGCCGCGCATAAGTGCTGCGTCCGCCGTTTTGCTCACCTGCGCGCACCTCCACGCTGCCAGAACGGTAGATATCTAACACATTCCACGCGTATTCCACGCCCAGCGTGCGGTCGATGTTGGGCGGGCGGTCAAGGTAGTCTGCCGTCAGTGTGAGCCGGTGCTGCGATTGGTAGAGCCACTGCTGGAGGATGGAGATGCCCTCATCCAGCCGCGCGCCCCCGTAGCGGGTGCGACGGCTAAGCGACAAGCGTGTCTCTGTGTAAAGCAAGTGCTCCACCTCTGGGCGATCAAACCACAGCACGCCCAGCCGAACACCGCGGTAGCCCACTTCGGGCACGAAGCCCAAGCGCGGGCGATAGGTCGGCTCAATGTCGGTGTACTGCAGGAAGTAGTTTGGAACGCGCTCAGGAGCATTGCGTGTGAGCGTGTATTGTTGGTGCACGCCGCGCCGCGCCCCGTGGAGCCGATAGTAGCTGCCTGTAAGGCGCAGCTCGCCCGTGCCCGTGATGCGTTGCGCGTCGACAATCGCGCCCAGCACATCTTCTTCTACATCGCCCCGCAGGCGCGTGCCCAGCACGTCCATGAACGAGCGCTCTGCGAACTGATAGCGGATGCGCCCCACACCAAACTGGCGGATGCCCCCATTGTGCGCATATTCGCCGACCATCAGCCCATAGCGCCAGTCACCAGAAGTGCCAAACGCCTTTAGCCCTGCGTTCAGGTCTTGCACCCGCAGGCTATAGAAGGTGGCACGCGGAGGCATAAACTCACTGCCCTCCTGGAAAAACGGGCGCGTTTCGGGCAGTACTTTCTCGGTGTACGAAAAGTCTACATCGGCGACCTCCGCCGCAATGTTGCGGAAGTCGGGCTTGAGGGTAAACAGAGCTGTGAGTGCGTCGCCCGCTATGTAGCGCACATCCAACCCACCGCGCGATCGGGCTTCGTTGGGGTCGCGGTCGCCCGTAAAGTAGGGCAACACAATCACAGGGTAGCGCGGTGTAGGCAGCTCCAGTCCGGTCCACAGGCTTTGGCGGCGTGTGGAGTAAAATGCGCCCATATTGGGGAAGGTGTAAATCTCGTTGAGACGCGCGACATAGCGTTCCAAGATGACCCCGAAGCGTGTTTGTTTAGGTGGGTAGCGCAAAATTTTGAACGGGATGCGCAGTTCCGCGCTCCAGCCGTTTTCCAAAATGCGAGCGGCTGCTTGCCAATCGCCGCGCCAGCGGATGTTCTCCGTGGTGCCCGCAGGGATTTCATCGGCTTGGGTACCGCGCGCGTTCACAATAAACGAATAAGGCTCCAGCCCCCGCGCTTGCGGCTCAATCAGCACTAAGACCGTGTCATCGTTTTCGAGGTTGCCCCCGCGCTTGGTTTCGCGCGCTTGGATCTGGCTGGGTTCGGGATCTTCGCAGATGAACGCCACATAGATGGCTTCGTGGTCGTAGCCAATGTAGGCGCGGGTGGGAAACGCCCCCCACTGCTGGCGCGACGGCGACCAGAACTTTTCAATTGCGTAGGCTTCTGCCCACTCGTCGGGGGTCACGATGCCATCAATGACGGGCGGTTTACTTAGTTTCTGCGCAGGAAAGGTTCGTGGTTCTACAGGTTGTGCTGTTCCTGTGCCGAGCAGCCCGAAGCATAGCGCGAGGGCTTGCCACAAGCGTCGCATTGCGCACCTCCCCTCATCGCACTCTAGCTGTTCGTCAGGGGAGTGGGAAGTTCCTGCTGGATGGAGGGTGAAGTCGGCGCACTAATCTGTTTCGCCTTCGTTGGGTAGTGCTCCCCCTTTTTTGCCCCAGTTGCTGGGCGGGTCGTTGCGCAGTCCCAGCCAACAAAAGCGTGCTACAAGGATGCCTACCGCCACACTTAGCGCCAGCGACACCCGCGGCGACATCCCCAGCAATCCAGGCGCGTTCCGAATCAGCTCTTCAGGCATAAACGGCACCGTAATCAGCGCGAAAATGCCCGCCACCATCGAAAATGCCGACATTGTAATCAGCAACAACCAGCCCACCGTCAGGCGAAACAGCAGCAACACCCCGCCCAAAATCTGAATGGTAGCGAAAAACCGCCAACTGGCGGGCATCGGGTTCTGGTTGAGCGCCATCCACCAGATAACCGTGCCCACAGCTAACCAGAAAACCGCAATCAGTCGCGTGGTTGCTCGCATCGCTTACTTTGTGAATAATACGGTTGAGAGATAGCTGAAGCGTTTGGGCGCGCTCGGCTTGCATGCTTGCGGAAAGTATACCTTCTAGCCGGAGTGGCTTCCTGCGGCTTGTCCGCGAGCAAGGGTTTGTTGCCCTGCGCAGGCGAATGGGAGCCTGCCCACTACTCAGGGTCGCGCCAGACGCCGTCGGCTTTGAGCAGGGCGATTAGCTCCTCCACACCGCGTTCGGCAGGGATGTCGGCTTTCACCAGCTGTCCCTTGCGATAGAGCGCAATCTTGCCCCCGCCACGCCCCACATAGCCGTAGTCGGCATCTGCCATTTCGCCCGGGCCGTTCACGATGCAGCCCATTACGGCAATATCCAGCCCCACCAAGTGCTTCGTCGCCTCACGCACTTGGTTGAGCACCGTTGGCAGGTCAAACTTCGTGCGCCCGCAGGATGGGCACGCAATATACTCCACTTTGGTCTTGCGCAAGCCTAGCGCCTGCAGGATGTCGTAGCACACTTCAATCTCGTTGACAGGATCTTCCGCCAGCGAGACGCGAATTGTATCGCCGATGCCCTCTGCCAGCAGCGTACCAATACCAATCGCGCTTTTGATACGCGCATACATGCCGTCGCCTGCCTCCGTCACGCCCAAGTGGATGGGGTAATCCATCCCCTCCTCTTCCATGCGTTTGACCATCAGGCGGTTAGCGGAGAGCATAATCGGTACACGGCTGGCTTTGAGCGAAATCACCAAATCTTTGAAGCCGTGCGCTTCGCAAATCCTAATGTACTCCATCGCCGACTCGACCATGCCCGTGGGCGAGTCGCCATACATCACTTTGATTCGTTCCGAGAGGCTGCCGTGATTAACGCCGATGCGCATCGCCACGCCGCGCTCCTTGCACGCTTTGATGACGGGCAGCAACGCTTGCTCAATCGCTTCCAGTTCCTGCTGGATCTCGGCAGGGCTGTAGTCAGTGCGTGTGGGGTCTGGCTTGCGGAACACAAACAAGCCTGGATTGATCCGCACTTTGTTCACATGCTTGGTGGCTTCAAGGGCGATGTCCATCCCCTGGTGGTGCACATCAGCAACCAGCGGAATGTGCCCGTAGCCGCGACGCTGCAGTTCTTTGCGAATCTCGCCCAAGTTCTGCGCCTCGCGGAGGTTGGGCGTGGTAATGCGCACGATTTCACAACCAGCCTCATACAGCTGAATAATCTGGTCAACCGCCGCTTGGGTGTTCATCGTCTCGGCGGTAATCATGGATTGCACACGAACGGGGTTATTGCCTCCAATACCGATATCCCCGACTTTGACCTCGCGCGTGCGACGGCGCGGCTTGCTCATCGGCAATTGAACAGCCGTTAGCGGAACAAAAGTTGCCATACCAGCTCAAATTGTACCCGCTTTGGGTATACTCCAAGCGCGATGCAGGAAGGTTGGGCAGTGGTGCAAGGTGAGCGTGTCAGCTTCGAGCGCGAGCGCGGCGTAAGTGCGATTACAGTCTCTCCAGAGGTTGCCTATTTGGTGGTGCGCGTGCCTACGCCTGATCATATTACTGAGCAGCGCCAGCAAGTGCTGTACCTGCTGCGCGACGCGGAGATTCCGATCTTCCTTATCAAGCTGCAACGGCATGGCATTAGCTTTGGGGTTGATTCTGAGCGCGCCGAGTCCGCGCGTCAGGTGTTGGAGGCAAATGGGTTTCAGGTGCAGGTGAAGCCCCATCGCGTGATGGTATCTATTTTCGCGCAGAACATGCGCGAGTTGCATGGGGTGTTTGCCAAAGTCGCGGAAGTGCTATACGAGGCAGGAGTTGCGATTGAGCAGATGAGCGATGCCCACAACCGCATCACCTGCCTGATCGAGGCGACATACGCGCCCATGGTGGTAGCGCGTTTGAGCGAGGCATTCGGCTTGCCCTTGCCTGCTGCCACTCGCTAACAAGAAGGAGTAGCGCTATGGCACTTGACCTGAGCACGCTCAACTTGGAACAGCTGGAAGCCGTGCTACACAAAGATGGTCCCCTGTTGGTGTTTGCTGGGGCTGGCTCAGGTAAAACGCGCGTGATTACTTACCGTATCGCACACTTGATTCGCGAGCATGGGGTGTCGCCGCGCCATATCTTAGCCGTCACCTTTACCAACAAAGCCGCTGATGAGTTGAAAGAGCGGTTGAGCCGTCTGTTGGAAGGCAGCGAAGCGCGCGGTTTGTGGGTGGGCACTTTTCACGCTATCTGCGCGCGCATCCTACGCGAAAGCGGGCGCGCGATCGACATACCCCCCAACTTCTTGGTTTACGACGAGGGCGACCAGCTTGATGTGGTGCGTCGCGTGCTGATAGACCTCAACATCGACGAAAAACAAATCAACCCGCGTGCGGTGCGCAACGCCATCAGCCGCGCCAAAGAACGCCTGCTGACCCCCGACGAGTACCGAGAGCGCGCCAGCGACTACTTCGAGCGCATTGTTGCCAGTGTCTACCCGCGCTACGAAGCCTACCTGCGCGCTGCCAACGCCCTTGACTTCGACGACCTCATCAACAAAACCATCGAACTGCTGGAGACCAAAGCCCACGCCCGCGAACGCTACCAAGACCAGTTCCGCTATATTCTGGTAGACGAGTATCAAGATGTGAACTACGCGCAGTATGTGCTGACGCGCCTGTTGGCTGCTAAACACCGCAACCTGTGCGTAGTGGGCGACGACGACCAAGCCATCTACGGCTTTCGCGGCGCGGAAGTGGAGCTGATTTTGCGTTTTGAGCAAGACTTCCCCGACGCAAAGGTGGTGAAACTGGAGCAAAACTATCGTTCCACCCAGCGGATTCTGGACGCTGCGTTTAAGGTGGTCAGCGAGAACCGCTTCCGTGCCCCCAAACGGCTCTGGACAGAGCGCAAGGGCGGCGCCCCGATTACGCTCACCCCCGCACGCGACGAGGAAGAGGAAGCCCGCCTTGTAGCGGACTATATCTTGCAGCAGGTGCGTTTGGGCAGACGGCGGTTTGGGGATTTTGCGATTCTGTACCGCACAAATGCTCAGTCGCGTGCGTTTGAGGAGCGGTTCCTGCGCGAGCGGATTCCGCATCGGTTGGTGGGCGCGCTGCGCTTCTACGACCGCAAAGAGATCAAAGACGCGCTTGCCTACTTGCGTCTGCTGGCGAACCCCGACGACTCGGTGAGCTTGCTACGCATTATCAACACGCCCCCGCGCAAAATCGGGCAGGCAACTGTGCGCGAGGTGCAAACCTTCGCGGCGGAACGGGGCATCAGCCTCTACCGCGCGCTCAGCGACCCAGCACTGCTTACACAACTCGGCAGTGCTGCCCAACGCGCCTTGCTGAACTTCGTGAGCCTTATTGAACACCTGCGCGAGTACGCCGAAAATCATTCGCTAAGCGACACCCTGCGCGAAACGCTCAAGCAAACCGGTTATCTGGCATGGCTGGAAGGGCGCGGCGACTACGAGTCGGTAGACCGCGTGGCAAATGTGCGCGAACTGGTGAACATCGCACAGCAGTTCGAAGCCCGCGAGGCGACCCGCGAATCCGACCCTGACGAGATGGAACTCAGCCCGCTGATGCGCTTCCTGCAATATGTGTCGCTGGCATCGGACTTGGACACGTTCAACGAACGCGACGACCAAGTTGTATTGATGACGCTGCACGCCGCCAAAGGGCTGGAGTTCCCCGTCGTGTTCATGGTGGGGCTGGAACAAGGGCTGCTTCCCCACGCGCTGAGCGAAACGCCCAAAGAGGTTGAGGAAGAGCGTCGGCTATGCTATGTGGGCATGACCCGCGCGAAAGACGAGTTGCACCTTACGTATGCGTTGTCGCGTGGTGCCTATGAAGGGCGACGCAGCACCATTCCTTCACCGTTCTTGCGGGCATTGGGGGACGAACCAATGCCAACGCTCTATCAAATGATGTATGGTGTCGCGGCGCCCGCCACCAGTAGCCCCACTTCAAAGGTTGCCCGCAGCGCAACGCCCCCTAAAACCGCGCCATTTCTGCCTGGGCAGCGTGTACGCCATCCTGAACTCGGCGTCGGCATCGTTGTGCGCACCGCCGATGTGAATGTCACGGTGATGTTCCCCGGCGGCAAAGGCATGCGCACCTTCCCCCTGCTCAACTGCCCCTTGGAGGAAGCCTGAGCATGCCATAATATACAGGGCACATTTCCCACGCCCCCAACGAAGCGGGCAAACCACCGACGCCGCCGTCGCCAGCCATGCACTCATAGGATAGGAGGGCACCATGAAGCGAGTCTATCTGTTTGAAGAAGGCAGCGCAGATATGCGCGATTTGCTCGGCGGCAAGGGGGCGAACCTCGCCGAGATGACCAATATCGGATTGCCTGTGCCGCCCGGATTTACAATCACCACCGATGTGTGCCGCGGGTATCTCAAACGGATGCGCCTGCCCGACGGCTTGATGCAAGAAGTGCGCGAAAAAATGCAAATCGTGGAAGGGCGCGTGGGCAAAAAGTTCGGCGATCCCGAAAATCCCTTACTGGTTTCCGTACGCTCGGGCGCAAAGTTCTCCATGCCCGGCATGATGGACACAATTTTGAACCTCGGACTCAACGACGCCACCGCCGAGGGCATGGTCAAACTCACAAACAACCCACGCTTTGTATACGATGCCTATCGCCGCTTCGTGATGATGTTCAGCGATGTCGTGCTGGACATCCCCAAGCGGCTGTTTGAGGAGCGGTTTGAGGCGTTGAAACAGCGCTTGGGCGTCAAGCAAGATACCGAAGTGCCCGCCGACGCCCTCAAGGAGTTAGTGCAGGAGTTTAAACAGATTGTGCGCGAGCACGGCAAAGAGTTCCCCGAGGATCCCTACCAGCAGTTGGAGATGGCGATTGAAGCTGTGTTCCGCTCGTGGAACAACGAGCGCGCCGTGATTTACCGTGAGCGCGAGAAAATCCCCCATGACTTAGGCACTGCGTGCAACGTGCAGGCGATGGTGTTTGGCAACATGGGCGACGACTCGGGCACGGGCGTGGCGTTTACACGCAACCCTGCCACGGGCGAGCGTGAGTTATATGGCGAGTTCCTGCCGAATGCACAGGGCGAGGATGTGGTGGCAGGCATCCGCACGCCACTGCCCCTCAGCGCCCTGCGCGACACGATGCCCGAGGTCTACCAGCAGTTCCTCGAGATTGCCGACCGTTTGGAACGCCACTACCGCGATATGATGGATTTGGAGTTCACCATCGAGCGGGGGCGACTGTGGATGTTACAGTGTCGTGTGGGCAAGCGCACGGGGCGCGCCGCGGTCAAAATCGCCGTTGACATGGCGCAGGAGGGGCTAATCGGGCGTGACGAAGCCGTGTTGCGTGTGCAACCAGAGCAGTTAGACCAGCTCCTTCACCCGCATTTAGATGAGGGGGCGTTGGCGACGGGCGAGTATCCGCTGCTGGCGCAAGGGCTTGGTGCCTCGCCTGGTGCTGCCAGCGGGCGCGCCGTGTTTGATTCCAAACGCGCGATGGAGCTGGGCAAGCACGAGCCCGTGATTTTGGTGCGCCCTGAAACCAACCCCGACGATGTGGGCGGGATGCTGGCGTCTAAAGGCATCCTAACCGCGCGTGGGGGCATGACCAGCCACGCCGCCGTCGTGGCACGGGGCTTTGGTATTCCCTGCGTGGTAGGCTGCGAAGCCATCAGCGTGGACGAACACCAGAATTTGTTCACAGTAGAAGCAAATGGCACTACCTACACCGTGCGTGAGGGCGACTTCATCACGATTGACGGCAGCACGGGTAAGGTCTATAAAGGTGCCGTGCCTACCGTTGCCCCAGAACTTAGCCCCGAACTCCATACGCTGCTGAAATGGGCGGACGACTTCCGCCGCTTGCGCGTGCGCGCAAATGCCGACAACCCACGCGACGCCGCCAAAGCACGCGAGTTCGGCGCGGAGGGCATCGGGCTGGCGCGCACCGAGCACATGTTCTTCGGGGCGCAACGCCTGCCGATTATGCAGGAGATGATCCTCGCCAAAACTGAAAAAGAGCGACGCGAGGCGCTCAGCCGCCTACTGCCCTTCCAACGCCAAGACTTCTTTGAGATCTTCGAGGTGATGCGCGGGTTGCCCGTCACTATCCGCTTGATTGACCCGCCTTTGCACGAGTTCCTGCCACGCTACGAGGACCTGCTGCGCGAAGTAACGCAGCTGGAGCTGACTGCACCCGACTCGCCCGAACTGGCTCAAAAACGCAAACTACTGCAGCGTGTGGAGGAGCTGCGTGAGGCGAACCCGATGCTGGGGCTGCGCGGCGTACGCCTGTCGCTGTTGTACCCCGAAATTGTGGAGATGCAGGTGACGGCAATTTTGGAAGCTGCCGCCGAGGCACAGCGACGCGGCTACGACCCCCATGTGGAGATTATGATCCCGCTAGTGGGGCATGTGAACGAACTCAAACTTGCTCGCGAGTACTTAGAACGCGTCGCTAAAGAGGTGATGGAGCGCGAGGGCGTAATGGTAGACTTCAAATTCGGCACGATGATTGAAATCCCGCGCGCTGCCCTGACTGCCGACGAAATCGCCCAGTATGCGCAGTTCTTCTCCTTCGGCACGAACGACCTCACGCAAACCACCTTCGGCTTCAGCCGTGACGACGCGGAGGGCAAGTTCCTCGCCTACTATGTGGAGCACAAGATCCTGCCCGAGAACCCGTTTGTCACGCTGGATCGCGACGGTGTGGGCAAACTCATCCGAATGGCGTTTGACTTGGGCAGGGCAGTGCGCCCCGACTTGAAGGTGGGCATCTGCGGCGAGCATGGGGGCGATCCCGCATCGATTGAGTTCTGTCACAATGTGGGGCTGGATTATGTGAGCTGCTCGCCATTCCGCGTGCCGATTGCGCGGTTGGCAGCGGCGCACGCTGCCTTGCGCAAGCGCGTGCAAATCGCGGTTGACAAGTAGTCGTCTACACTGACTCAAAGCGGCTACGGCGCACAAGGCGCGCCTTGTGCGCCGCGTTGTTTTACGGGGTGTGGTATACTGAAGATATGCCACACAACCGTGCCATCTACTTGGGCGTGCTAATCGTGGCAGCAACCGCGCTGCTTTATCTCGGTGGGCAGTTGATACGCCTTATCGAGTGGTTCCTGCCGTGGGCGGCGGGCGTTGGTGTTGCGCTCATCTTGATCGGCTTATATATAGAGTTGCAGAAAAACCGTAAGCCGAAGGTGGTTGCCTCTGACACCGACAACCCCTCGGTAACCACAGCTCCTGAGGAGAAGCCATGAACCGTTGGGTGCGGATTGGCTTGATAATCCTTGCTATGGTGATCTTACTGCAGGTGGGGTTGGGCGTGCTGGTGCTGGGGTTGCGCCTCATCTCCGCGTCCTTCCCGTTGCTGATGCTGATCGGGGTGGGGCTCATTCTGTACGGGCTAATCCAGCACTGGCGGCATCGCCTCAAACGACGCGAGCACGCCTACCACGACTTGTTGGAAGACTAGTCTTCAAGGTCTTCTGGTGCCTCAGGAATGCGACGGTAGTCGCGCATGCCACTGGAAAACTCGCCCCCTACCACCCACTCCACGCGTTCTTGGTCGGCGAACTCGCGGGTTTCATCCAGCGCCCACTCGGTTCCGATGACAACGGGGGTGGCGTTGACTCCTGCGCGTCGTAGGACTTCCGCGCGCCGCCGCGCACGCAATACATCCAACCGATCTACCTTGAGCGAAATCTCACCCACCAAAACATTACCGTTTTTCCACCAGATGATATCGGCAGCGTACACATCATCGTCCTCAGGGGCGGAAGGAATCTCACCGTAAGCGCGTCGGAACCACTGTTTTAGACGGCGGCGCACCGCGGGGCTGTCGGGCGCACCGCCCTCGCCTCCGTTGAAGATAGCAGGTGCCCGTCGTAGAATGGTTCGGGCGTAACGCTC
>JAUQOS010000124.1 GCA_030550775.1 Armatimonadota bacterium | reverse complement strand
GACATCCAGCGCATCCTGCTGCGACAGTTCCAGCAGTATATCTACTACTTCCCCGATGTGACGCCCGCCACGCGCCACTTTGAGGCGATTCAATTCTTAGCGGCGCGGGGCTACTTCCCGAGCGAGCAGATGGAACCCGAGCAGCCCCTCACCCGTGGCGAGGCGGCGCGGATACTGTGGCATCATCTGCGCACCCTCAAGCCCAATCTGCCTGAGGAGCGGTTTCAGGGGCTGGCGTTCACCGATGTGGTGTTTGGGCACCCGTACGCTGTGCCCGTGCAGAACCTGTTCTTGCTGGGCGTGATTGAGCGCACCCCCAACCGCCGCTTCAACCCCGACGAACCGATTAGGCGACGCGATTTCGTGCGCTGGCTGATCCGTGCGATGGCGATTCTGGAGCCAGACGCGTGGCAACCGCTTTCTGGGCAACCTTCGCCCTTTATAGATGTGCCCGACAACGACCCTGATTTACCGTTCATTGCGCAGCTGCACGCGCGTCGCTTCTCGCCTGCCATCTGGGACGGCTTGGAGGCGTTCACGCCTGAGGGTATCCGCTTCCAGCCCGACGCGCCCATCCGCCGCGCCGACGCTGCCCAAACCCTCTACTTGCTTAGCGGCAGACTATTCTGAAGCTTGCTTTCTACTCGCTCCTGTTTGCGTGCGCGGGGAACTGCGGTGGGCTTCCGTTCCCCGCCCATACTTGCAAGAGATTGTCTTGCACGCCTTTTGCCAATAAAGCTAACCGTAACTCAAGTTGCTACCTTTATGAGATTCCTCCTCTTCGGCTCAGAATGACGCGCTTATCGGCGCGAAAACAGCTTTGTCGTTCCGAGCGGAGCGAGGAAGCTCGCCCGCTCCAAACTGATAGGTAGCAACTTGGCATAACCGTAATGTCAGTGTTCCCGCCAAGGCGCCCTCGCAGGCGACGGCTAAAGCCCCTCCGCCGCAGGCGAAGCCACCCCATCTCAGCTACGCACTCCAAAAGTACATAACCCTGTGGCAATATGGCGATAGGAATCTGCCAATGTGCACTGAATCTCCATGCCGATGGCACTGATGGCTAAGCAGCAAGCGGAGGCTCAAGTCGCTGCGCCCGCACGGGTGCGCTTGGGGTGTGCGTTGCTACTGGGGCTGATTGGCTCGGCGCTCACTTCCGTGATTGTGGCGGCGGCGGAACTGGTGGCGCAAACCATCCAGATTGGCATGATGCAGTTGCCCCCTGCGGTGGTGGCGTTGCTGTTTGTAGTGGTGTTGCTCAACCGTTTGGTGGCGCGGTTTTCCCCGCGTAGTGCGTTGCGTGCGCCCGAGCTAGCGGTTGTGTTCGTGATGATGCTGTTCAGTGGTATGATTGCGTCGCGTGGTGTGATGGAGCGGCTGCTGCCAGCGCAAGTCGCTGTCAGCTACTATGCCGAGGGCAACAACTGGGAGCAGCTCTACTTTCCGTTGCTCAATCCTGCGCTGTTGCCTTGGGATCCCACCGCACCGCAGCCGGAGCCACTCGTGAAGTGGTTTTATCAACGGCTACCTTTTGGCGAGACTATTCCGTGGGGTGCATGGATTGCCTCTACCGCGCGCTGGCTGGTGCTGATTGGGGCGGTGTTCGTGGCGTTTTTGTGTATCGGGGTGTTGCTTCGAAAGCAATGGGTGGAAAACGAGCGCCTTTCGTTCCCGCTAGTGCAGTTGCCGCTGGAGTTGATGCGTGGCGGTGAGTTCTTTGCAAACCGTCTGTTTTGGGTGGGCGCGCTGGTGCCTATGTTCGTGTTCACGCTCAACGGCTTGCACCGCAACATCCCTACCATCCCCGAAATCACGCTGGTGTATCATCTCAAGGACTACTTCCGAACGCCTCCCTACGACCAAATGACGATGTTCTCGCTTTATATTTCCTTCGCGGCGATTGGCTTTTTCTTTTTGATTCCGACCGAGTTGCTGTTCAGTTTTTGGTTTTTCTACTTGCTGAGCAAGGGACTGGAGCTTTTGGGGCTAACTTATGGCTTTGAGACGCAGGCAAAGCATGCCGCGGCGGCTGGGTTTGTGAAGTGGCTGGGTTCGGGGGCGTTTTTTGCGGTGGCGGGGTATGTGATTTACTCGGCGCGGCACCACTTGCGCTATGTGTGGGCGGTTGTGCGTGGGCACGCCCCGCCGCCCCCGCCTGGCAGCGAACTGTTGTCGTATCGCTGGGCGTTCTGGGGGCTAATCGGCTCGTTTGTGGTGATTGTGCTGTGGGCGCGGTGGGCAGGCATGGATTGGTGGGTGGCAGCGCTGGTGTTTGCCATCTACTTGATGGTGCAGGCGTTGGTAATGGCGCGCTGCACGGCGGAAGGTGGCTTGCTGATTACCGAGGGCTGCTTCACGCCGATGGATATCATCACGATGGAGAAATATTCGCTGCTGTCGCCGCGCAACCTCACAGTGATGGCGCAACTGGATGCGGTGCTGTTCCGCGACCTGCGCGGAATCCCCATCACAGGCTATTTAGACGCCCAAAAGCTCGGCGGTGAGGTGCGCTTGCCGAAGCAGAACCTCCTGATAACGCTGGGCGTGGGAATCGTCGCGGCGATTGTGATAGCGTTTGTGTTTCAGCTGTGGCTGCCGTACACCTACGGGGCGCTGAACCTATACACCTATGTGTATGAGCGGCAGCCGACACAGTTTTTCCGCGAGAACGCGCCGTTTATGACGCCCTCTGGGGGCGAAACGCCCATACCTGCGTTCCGACCGCTCTTTTTCGCGCTGGGCTTTGTGACGACGCTGTTGTTAGCGTGGGGGCGGTCGGCACTGCCGGGCTTTCCGTTCCACCCGCTGGGCTTCGCGATGATTGCCACTTGGGGGGTGATCATTTTGTGGTTTTCGATGTTGATCGCGTGGCTTATC
This sequence comes from Armatimonadota bacterium, assembly GCA_030550775.1. Taxonomy (GTDB): domain Bacteria; phylum Armatimonadota; class Fimbriimonadia; order Fimbriimonadales; family GBS-DC; genus GBS-DC. The sequence goes on along the minus strand of JAUQOS010000124.1, from coordinate 2,083 downwards.
AAGGTACCGCTGTTGCGCTATGGCGGCATGCCGCTCTACCGTCGAGTGCGCCCGTTTTTCTTGGGCATGATCTTTGGCGAGTTTTTCTCGGCAGCGGTGTGGGCGGTGCTTGCGCTGCTTTATCGTGTGGAGACGCCTGTGTATCCGTGGCCATGAAAAGGGGGTGGTCGATGTCGTTTCTCGGCGAGACGGCCCTCCTTGCGTGGGCTGCGCCAACGCAGGTCGGCTGCACGGGCATAGCCTATTTGGCTTAGCAGGACACGGTTGCTTTCGCAAGGGTTGTTTGCCTGGGGCTTGGCAAAGTGACGAAGATAGGTTGCGTCAAAGCCTTGTCGTAGCGGGCACGGCGACGAATTGCACATGCCCGAAACGGATGAGGCACGATTCATTCGCCCTTTATCCAGCGCGTTTCGGTAAAGCCTATTGAGGAGGCGGGGTAACGCGCCCTCCGAGGGCTCAGCAATCTGCTTGTTGCGGGCTAGCCACTGTTCTGTGAATTAGAAGCGCGCGAGTGGCGCCTAACGGGGTTTGAGTAATCAACTGACCATTTTCCCCTCCTTTGGGTTCCCGCCACTACGCGAGGGAAACCAGACTCTGCATGGTTCCCCCTACGCAGTAGGGGGAACCTGAAGGAGGGGGTGAGGGCTGCGTAATCCGTACACCACGATTGACCAGTATCACCTGCGCAGTAGGGGGAACCTAAAGGAGAGGGTGAGCGCCTGTCTGGTCAACTATTTATTCAAACTCCATTAGGCGCCCCCTCAGCAAAGCCGCTTCGGTTTCTTGTTGGAGCTCCTCCTTTAGGTTTCCCTGCCAGGTGAGAGAGGTTAGTGTAGCGGGGGCAACACTTGTTTTGGTTGGATGCCTATCGGCGCCACCAGCACCACATCCCACTCGGTGTAGTGGGGCGGTTGGGTGGGCGCGTCGGGCTGCCAGCGTAAGCGCAACAGATACTCACCGCTTCGCAACGCCACATCACCCAACGGTAGCCAGTAGCACTGGTCGGCGTAGCGGCTAACGGCACGCTCCACGCGGAGCAGGGCAGTGCCCTCGGCGATTGGCTTCGCGTCGTCCGCGTTGGGAAGCACCTGCCACACCACGGTGCCTGAAGGTGTGCCCCGCACAGCTAACCAAATCGTGTAGTTAGCGGTCTCGCGCAGGTTCAGCGGATAGGTTGCGCTCGCACCCGTAATCGGCATCGGCGAGCCCAGCCACAGCGTGGCACCACTACTCATCGCCACATCGCGACGCACCGTGCCGAACTCGTGCACGCGTGTGCTTTCCGCTTCAATCCAGCGGTACGGCTGATAGGCTCGCTCGAACTCGAACCAGTTGATGCGCACCAACGAAAACCCCTGCGCAGGATTGCGCCGATACAGCGCGAGCGCGTTGTCAAAGTTGAAGCGCAGCACCTGAGCATCTTGCCCCAGCGGGTTGCCGCGCTTCTGCAAGTTCGCCACGCGCTGCGTCCAATCGTCCACACTGGTCTCGCACACGGGCTCGGTTTGGAAACCCCGAATGCGCACAGGTGTTGTGCCTACGCGCAGCCGTACCAAATCGCCGCGTATCTCTAAGCGTACTGGCTCGCCGTTAAGGTCAAACGCGCTGAGCGGATTCCGATCAAAGCGCCGCAAGGTAATCACACGCTCTCCTTCCGTAAGCCACAGACATAACTCCAGCTGGCGCGTGATTTGCAACCCGCCTTGGGCATCTAAGGTGCGCACTTCGGTGCCCCGCTGGAAACCGATGATCTCAAACCCCCATAGCAAGGGCACCAAGTCGGGTTGATCGCTGGGTACCCACCACCCACTGCGGTACCGCTGAATCTGAGTTAGCCCCCACAGTGCCAGCGGAAACGGTTGAAATACGGGTGTTTCGGGGGGCGTGTCGGTTTCGCGCAGCGTTTTCCAGGCCGTTTCGGGCATCTCGACTCCGTTTAGCCACCAGAACACGCGTTCGATACCCATTTCGCGCGTGAAGGCTTGGAACAAGCTGGCACGCTCGGTGTCTTCGCCAGACCACTCCAGCACTACCAGTGGCAGTAGGTTGCCCTCACGCTCGCGGCGCAGCGTTTCGCGCAGTA
>JAUQOS010000031.1 GCA_030550775.1 Armatimonadota bacterium | reverse complement strand
GAGGCAAGGAATCTCGCCCGCTCAAAACCGACGCTTGGCAACTCGAGTCGCTCACAATCAACAGCTGAGGTCATCTTATGCGCGCAGAGCTGCTTTCATCGGCTGATAAGCTCGCGTAGGCAGGCATGGCTGGCACAAAAGTGGCTCTGGCACCCGCCTGAGCGCGTTGGGTTTTGCTCTGCTAGCGCCCTGACAGCCTCTAAGTAGTCTCCGCAGAGGAATCAGGTACTATTACTGCTATGCAAGGGGAACCGACGGTGGTGGTTGCGCCCGCGCCGCAAACGACGGTCGCGATGGCGCCCGTGGAATGCCCTATCTGTGCCCAGACGAACCCGCCAGGTGAGCAGTACTGCGTCGAATGCGGCTTTCTGCTCAGTAGCGCGGCGCCTGAAACCCCTACTACAACCGCTGCCTATCCAAAGCTGCGCGACGCCACAGGACGCGAGTTTCTGCTTAAAGCGGGCGAGAACCTCATCGGGCGCGACCCCAGCAGCGATGTACTGCTGGCGGACGGCACGGTCAGCCGCCGCCACGCTGTGATTATTGTTGGAGACAACCACGCCTTTATTCGTGATTTGGGCAGCACCAACGGCACACGCCTCAACGGGGAGCCTGTTGGGGCAGACCCTGTGCCGTTGCCTCCAAATGCGGAACTGCAATTTGGCAGCGTGATACTGACGCTGGAACTGCCCGAAGGCTTCGAAACGCCCACTGTTGCTGTCGACGTCGCGCCGCCGCTGGCATACCTAGTGGGCGTGGACCATCCTGAACTCCGTTTCCCACTGTATGCACGCCCGCAGCGTATCGGGCGACGCCCAGGCAATGACATCGTCATCCCCGACCCATATGTGTCGGGGCAGCATGCGACGATTGAAATCGTGGGCAACGAGGTGCGCATTACCGACTTGGGCAGCACCAACGGCACTTTCATCAACACCACCAAAATCACGCCCAACCTGCCGACGACGGTTCCCCCCGATGCGACGCTAACGCTGGGCAAAACGCAGTTCCGCCTCGAGTGGGCGACTGCCGAAACCGCGCCTGAATCATCTACCGAGACCGATGGCGAAGCCCAAACGCAAGCGGAGACCCACGAGCCAACCAGCGAGGCGTAAGATGAACGAGGCACGGCGCGTGCAGGGCTTGCTGGGCGTACTGTTTGTGATTGTGGCAGCGGTGGCAATCGCCATCGGGGTCTGGTTGCGCCTCACACCCGCGCCTACGCCCCCTCCGCCACAGCCGCCGCGTGAGGCGAAGCTAACTATCCCCAAGTTTGATGCTCAAGGAGAAGTCCATTACGAGAGCCAGCGCGTGGTCGTGCGCAACCCTGATGCTGCCTACCATGAGGTGTTCACGCAGCTCATCCGCCAAGCGGGCGTGTTCCCCGAAGGTACGCGCTTACTCAGTGCCACCCTACGCGACGGAACGCTGGAACTCAACTTCTCCCAAGAGCTGGTCAACAACTTCAGCGGCGGCGTGAGCCAAGAGACCGCGCTCATCAACGCCATCACCAGCACCGCTGCCAGCTTGCCCAATGTGCAGCGCGTGCGCATCCTCGTTGACGGAAAGCCCATCGAAAGCATTGGCGGGCATGTGGATGTGTCGCAAGCGTTGCCCGTCTCGCCATAAGCGAACATCTCAACTCGCTCGAGCACGGCTATCCCCCGCAATTGTGGTAGAATACCCAGCTACCCCCTTGACAAACCCGCATCTGAAGGTATAATTAGCGTAATCCCGTGTGGGCAGCCCCGCTTTGGGACTGCCTCTTACTTATTTTCGGGATTGAATGACATACTATGGGATAGGAGGTATGAGCTGAACGATGCATCGCAAGGGTTTTACGCTAATCGAGCTGCTGGTAGTTATCGCGATTATCGCGATTTTGGCAGCGATTCTGTTCCCCGTATTTGCGCAGGCACGCGAAAGCGCGCGACAAACCCAGTGTACCAACAACCAAAAGCAGATTGCACTGGCAGTGCTGCAATATGTGCAAGATTATGACGAGACCTTCCCCATGAGCGCGTACATCGGCGCCGACGCTCAGGGCAACGCTCGCCTTGTCGCCGTGTACGATGTGCTGGCACCGTATATCAAGAACACGGACATCTTCGTTTGCCCCAGCTATCGCCCTGGTATTGACTGGCCTCAGCGCGTGGCGAATGCCCCCGGTTTGAGTGCTTTTCCCGCGTTGGCAACCTTCCGCTACGTGGGCTACATCCCGAACTTGGGGCTATTTGGCGAGAACTTCTGCCCGCGCGTGCAAAAACGCACCCCTGTGACCAAGATGGCGGCTCTGGTGGCACCTGTGAACACCATTATGCTGTTTGATGGCTACCTCAAGGATCGGGCGCCGCTGGAGTTCTATAACTTCTTGGCGATGGCACGCCACAAGGAAGGCGTGGTCATCAACTTTGCCGATGGGCACGCGAAGTGGTACCGCTGGAACGGCATCAAGAACATCGCGCCGAACACCGAATTCCCCACGCCTGCAACCGCCTACAACGGGCAACCAACCCGCGTGGGTGCAGGCGGCTTCTACTACAACTGGCGCGAGCTGCCGAACGAAGGACTGCTGACCACCGAAGCTCAACTGCAAGCGGTTAGCAGCACGCCCAGCGGTCCGAACGGGCCGTACAACGACCTGCACGGCGTGCCAGGCACGGGTATCACCGACTCCGAAGACGTCGGCTGCTAACTTTTGCTAACCTGACTGCGTTGGTGGCGGGCAAACCGTTTGCCCGCCACCCTTGTCTTTTTTAGGAAACCTTCCGACAATTCTCTGCGTTAATATCCGATAGGTTTGGGGGCATCCCTATGACACATGCCGAACGCGCCGAGCTGGAACGCTGGATTGAACTCATCTACGAAAAAGCTTTGGAACTGGGCTTAGACCCGTTCCCTGTGCACTTTGAGGTCGTGCCCGCACACATCATCTACGAACTGGGCGCATACGCGCTTCCTGCCCGCTTTTCCCACTGGACTTTCGGGCGCGACTACCATGTGCAAAAAACGATGTACGAATATGGCGTCAGCCGCATCTACGAACTGGTGTTCAACACCAACCCCGCCCAGGCGTTCCTGCTCGATGTCAACGACATGGTCGCTCACAAACTGGTAATCGCGCATGTGTACGGGCACTCCGACTTTTTCAAAAACAATATCTACTTCGAGCACACCGACCGTCGCATGGTGGAACGCGCCCGTCTGCACGCTGAGCGCATCCGCGCCTACGAAATGCGCTACGGACCGCTGGTAGTAGAGCAGTTCCTCGACGCTGTGCTCTCAATCGAAGAGCATATCGACCCTGTGCTCCCCACCTACGGCGCACCACCACGCAAGCAAGAAGAGACAGACCAAACACCCGTAGGCGACACTTTTGAGGACATCTTCTACATGGTGCAGCCCAAGCCCAAGCCCGAACCCAAAAAGCGAAAAATCCCCGAAGAACCCCAAAAAGATTTGCTGTTGTTTATTCGCGACCACTCGCGCGTGCTAGAAGATTGGCAGCGCGATATTATCAGCATGATTCGCGAAGAGATGATTTACTTTCTGCCGCAAATAAAAACAAAAATCATCAATGAAGGATGGGCTTCATATTGGCACGAAAAGATTCTCGAGAATCTCCCGCTTACCCCTGACGAACATGTGCAGTTTCGGCGGTTGCACTCGGCGGTGATTCAGCCCGGCTCACGTCTAAGCCTCAACCCTTACTATGTGGGCTACAAAATCCTGCGCGACATCGAACGCCGCTGGAACGGCGAAATAGACCCAAACGAGGAAGAGACTGACTGGATGGGCTTTCGCATCGAGCGCCCTGTGGGGCAGGGCATGCAAAAACTCTTCGAAGTGCGCACCATAGAGTGCGACCAGACCTTTTTGCACAAATATCTGACCGAGAAGCTCGTGCGCGAGTTAGACCTGTATACCTACCGTGTGGAAGAGCGCAATGGCGAATTGGTATGGGTAGTGGACGAAACCGATTGGCGTAAGGTACGCAACACACTGGTGGACAGCCTCACAAACTTCGGCGTGCCTGTGCTCACCGTCGAAGACGGCGATTGGGAACACCGCGGCGAACTCTACATCAAACATCATTACGACGGCAAACCGCTGGATATGCAGCGCACCACACGCTGTTTGCGCTACCTGGTCAAACTGTGGGGACGCCCAGTGCATTTGGAAACCGTGGTCGACGACAAGCGCACGCTGATTAGCTGCGACGGCAACAGCATCACCCAACGCGACGTCTGAGCGGGGCAAACTTACCTGCCTGCAGAGGGTGTAAAGCTATCCTTCGTGGACGGATAACTGCGAGCAATCGTATCGGCAGGCTATGACGGAGCCCCCCGCTTCGCTTAGGGTGACGGGCTCTTTCAAACGCAAACACCCCTGTCAAGCTCAGCCGAAGGCGAGGAATCTCAGATTGCTTCCTGTTGAGACCCCTCGCTTCGCTCGGGGTGACAAACGGGTGCCAATTCTGGCACGCCGAGCCGAAGGCAAGGTATCTCTCGTAGGGCATCGCTTAGACCCCTCGCTACGCTCGGGGTGACAAAGTCTTTTCCGCGGCTCTCATCCCAAGCCGAAGGCGAGGAACTTCTGCCAGAACGAATAGGCACCACCATGGCTCGACATAGCCGCCCAATCACTGCCCACACTTTGTGCCTACTCAGGTAAACTCTTAGAATAGCGAGGTGGCACCGATGAACGCAAACTTCCAGCGTTGGCTTGCAGATAGCATCGAGCAACTTAAGGCGCAAAACCTCTACAAACAGCCGCCGATTTTGGAGTCGCCGCAGGGTGGGCGTGTGCGCATCGGCGGGCGTGAAGTGATTAACTTGGCTTCTAACAACTATCTGGGCTTAGCGAACGACCCTCGCCTCAAGCAGGCAGCGATTGAAGCCGTGCAGCAGTTCGGCGCGGGCGCAGGTGCGGTGCGCTGGCTGGGCGGCACCAATACCCTCTATGAGCTGCTTGAGCAGAAACTCGCCGAATTCAAAAAAACTGAAGCCGTGTTGGTGTTCCAGTCGGGTTTTACCGCCAACTCTGGCACGATTCCAGCGTGCTTCGGTGAGGGCGATGTAATTATCTCTGATGAGCTGAACCATGCCAGCATTATTGACGGTGTGCGACTGAGCAACGCCAAGTACAAAAAGAGCGAGGGCTATGTGTACGAACACAAAAACATGAACCACTTAGAAGACATCCTCAAACGCACGCGCGATTTCAAGAAACGGCTTATCGTTACTGATGGCGTTTTCAGCATGGATGGCGATATCGCGCCACTGCCTGAGATTGTGGAGTTGGCGGAGAAGTATGACGCGGTGGTGATGGTGGACGACGCGCACGCTTCGGGCGTGCTGGGCGAGCACGGCAGCGGCACCACCAGCCACTTTGGCTTGTATGGGCGGGTGGACATCCAGCTGGGTACGCTTTCCAAAGCCATCGGTGTAGTGGGCGGCTACATCGCGGGCAGCCGGCTGCTGAAAGAATGGCTGATCAACCGCGGACGCCCGTACCTGTTCAGCACCGCACTACCCCCTGCAGCGGTCGGCGCGATTATCAAGGCGGTGGAGATTCTGCAAACCGACCCCGAGCCGATGCGCCGTCTGTGGGACAACGCCCGCTATTGGAAGGAAAACCTCCAGAAGCTGGGCTTCGATACGATGGGCAGCGAGACGCCCATCACCCCCGTGTTCTGTGGTGATGAGGCGATTGCCCAGCAGATGGAACGCAAGCTGTATGAAGCGGGCGTGTTCGTCGTGGGGATTGTGTACCCCACCGTGCCGCGCGGTAAAGCGCGGGTGCGCACCATGCCCAACGCCACCCACACCCGCCAAGACCTTGATGACGCGCTAATGGCGTTTGAAAAAGTGGGCAAGGAACTGGGCCTCATCAGCCGCTGGGTGTAAGCACGCCATCGGCACACTCAAAATCTGCCCCACATATGGAAAAACGCCTTGCAGGAGCGAGGCGATGGGATTCTTCTTGCTAATGGCGGTGATATGCGCGTGGCTGGCGGTGCAGCTGCGCGACCGATGGTTGGGCGTGAATGCAGTGTTGTTTGTGGGATTGGCGTTTATGCCGTTTTTGGGCGGTGCGGTGCTGTTGGTGTGGTGGGCGTTGATGGCGCTCATAGTGTGGCGGTTGGTGGGGCGGAGCCATCCACGGGTTTGGCGGGGGCACGCTCCACAGCTTCAATCTGACCGCTGCGTAGTTTGTATACCGTATCGCAGTAGCGCAGCATCAGAGGGTCGTGAGTGACCAGCACCACAGCGCCGCTGCCCCGATGCTGCTCCAGCAGCTCCAGCACATGCAAGCCTGTTTGCTGGTCTAAGGCGGCGGTAGGCTCATCGGCAAAAATAACTTCGGGTTCCATCAGCAGAGCGCGGGCGACACACGCGCGCTGACGCTCGCCCCCCGACAGCGCGGCAGGATATCGGTGCGCTTTGTCGCCCAACCCCAACTGCTCCAGCAGCCACAACGCGCGCTGCCGATACGCCCGCACATCGGGAGCGCCCACCACCACATTCTCTAGCACGGTAAGGTAGCCTAACAGATACGGCTGTTGGAATACGAAACCGAACCGCTCGCGGCGCATCGCGCTGCGCTCCGCATCGGATGCCTCGGCGTAGTTGCGCCCACGATAGCGCACCACTCCGTGCGTGGGCAACTTCAACCCACTGAGCAGGTACAACAGCGAGCTTTTGCCCGACCCCGACGGACCCACGATGCCAATAAACTCGCCCCGATGTACGCGCAGGCTCACCTCACGCACGGCGTACACCACTCGCTCGCCATCACGATACTCCAGCGAGGCGTTCTGCGCTTCAATCAACACCGAGTCATTCATGGGTTTTCGCGTTGCGGATGAGGGTCAGCACCTCGTCTCCATGCGAGGCGGGCTTGACGCGCGTGAACACATGGTACACGGTGCCATCGGGAGCGATCACATAAGTGATCCGATCCACACCCCAAAACTGTTTGCCATACATATGCTTTTTGCGCCACGCGCCGTAAGCTTCGCTGACTGTATGCTCAGTATCTGCCAGCAACGGGAACGGCAACTCGTATTTTTCGGCGAATTTGCGATGGCTCTCCACATCGTCCGCGCTAATGCCTAACACAACAACCCCTTCTTGCTCGAAGTCGGCATACAAATCGCGGAACGAGCATGCTTCTTGCGTGCAGCCGGGCGTCATATCCTTTGGATAAAAATAAATCACAACCCAACGCCCCCGAAAGTCGCTCAGACGCACAAGGTTGCCATACTGGTCGGGCAAACTGAAATCTGGCGCAGGAGCACCCACCGATAGCACAGCCATAACGCACCAATTATACCGTGTGGGAAGGTATAATCGCCTGCGCAACCAGCACATGGAGGGAACTCAATGAAACACGCATTCTACGGACTGTTAACGGCGACGCTGCTACTTGGCTACAGCCTTGCAAACGCCCAGGAGTACACGCTCAAGTTCAATATCAAAGAAGGCGATACCTTCCGCTACAAAGCCACGATGGAACTTGACTTCGGCGGTCAGCCTGTCTTCGTGAACTTCTCGTTGACTAACAAGGTCTTGAAAGTGGAGGAGGGAGGCAATATCCAGATTGAGTCGGCGCCGTCGGAGGCGGTCGTGAAGTTCGGCGATCAAGAGATCCTGCAACCTGGGCCGCCCCCTCTGAAGATCACGCTTTCGCCCAAAGGGGAGGTTGTAAAAGTGGAAGGTGAGGGTAGTTCGCCGCTTAGCCGTGCGGGCTGGGTTGCGGCGATGGGGAGACCCCTCAAGGTAGGCGACAAGTGGAGCACCACCTACAAAGTGGGCGAGAGCGAACTAAAGGACGAGTATGAGTTTGTGGGCGTAGAGAAGGTGGGCGATGTTGAAGTGGCACGCATCAAGTTCACCACACGCCCTGCGAAAGAAGGCGCCGAGGGACTGAGCTTAGACGGATCCAGTTGGGTAGATCTCAAAACTGGGATGATGTTTCGGATGGATGTCCGCTTCAAGGGGCTGCAAATAGACCCCTCGTTTCCGCCGTTTGACGGCACTTGGAAGATAGAGCAGGTGCGGGAAGCTGCTGCACCTCAGGGCTGACAACGCCTGCAAGTTCCTCTGGGGGCGCAGAGAACGCGCCCCCGCTTTATTAGTTATTGCTGCGGGGCTGCACTTCCACAAGCACAGCGTTTTCTTGCACCAACTCGCCTTCGCGCACCAGTAAGCGAGCTACTGTGCCCGCGAACGGCGCGCGCAGCGTTTGCTCGGTTTTCATCGCCTCCAAAGTGAGCAGGCGTTGCCCCGCCTCTACAGCATCGCCTTCTTGAACAAACACTTTAGTAATCAGCCCGGGCATCGGGGCAGTCAGCACACCCTCGGCGCTACTGTGTTGGATCTCCTCCGAGCGCGCTTGCGCGGCACTTTGAAACCGATAGGTGCGCCCTCGATATTGAATTTCTATGCCGTGGGTGAATTGGGCGTACGCCAGCTGCACCCGTCCTGTGGGCAGCGTGAGCGTGAGGTAGGGAGTGTTGACCTCGGCGTGCAGCACGTGATGCTCAGCACCGTCGGGCAGCACGATTTTCCAGCCGCCCCCTTCGGGCTTTAGGCTTAGTTCCAGCGTCTCACCGCGGAAACGGAACATCACTTTACGCATGGCTATAGCTTGCGATGGTGCAAAAAGCGCGACGGTATTCCTCTGGTGTGCCGAAATCCAGCACAGGGTGCTCTGATTCGTAAAGGTAGGCATCGCCCTGCTGCAACAGCCGTTGCTGGGCTACCGTCAGCGTCCATTCGCCTCCAGAGCGCGGTTCGTGGGCTATCTGCTCCAGTATTTGCCAGAGGGTGGGTGGGAAGGCATAAATGCCGCTGTGGGCGAAAAACTGGTCGGGGGGCAAGCCATCGGTGCGCAGGTGCTGCTGCGCGTGTTCAGGAGTGGGCTTCTCGCATAGGTGGTCCATGCGATAAACGCGGGGCTGTGCGGTTGGCTTGCCCTTCAAAATGCCGTACATCGCCACCTTCTCCAGCGGCACCCGATGCACTCCGTAAACGGGCGACTGGTACTGCTGATACAGCTGCAATATGGGCGTTAGGGGCGCAGGACTGTTGAGCGGAAGCAGAAGGTGATCGCCCAGCAGCACTAACACGGGTGCCCCGTCAGCAAATGCGCGCGCGCACCACACTGCATGCCCCAAGCCACCCAGAGGCGATTGCTCAATGAAAGTCAAGTGGCAGCGTAGTTGCTGGAGCGAGTCGTAGATTTGTTGCATTGCGGGGCGATGGGCACGGGCTGTTGCGTAAGCCAAGCCACCGCCCTCTAAAAAGGCTTCATACATAGCGCGGTTTTCAGGGGAGACAACAATCGCAATCTGGCTGACTCCTGCCGCAAGGAGCGACCCCACGATGAGCTGGAGCCCCGTTGTGAGTGTGCCGTCTGGCAACACAAACGGCATCAACCCTTTTGGTAAAACAACACTCACAGGGTATAGGCGTGTACCTAACCCTGCCATCGGCACGATGGCTTTCGTAATCATGCACAAAGACGAACACAGGGGAAGACGCAGCACGTCCTCCCCTGTGCATGGTTGTGTTGATTAGTGCCCCGAGCAGCAGGACGACTTGGCAGGGGTAGAAACCACCGCTGCAGGGGTGGGTTCGCTGCCGCTCTTGGAGCCAATCAACAGTGCTGCCGCGCTTGCGCCCAGCAGCGCAGCCAACGCCAGAATCAAACCGATCTTGTTCATAGGTTGCCTCCTTTGGGGATTATACCCCACTATAAGACGCGATTCAACTGTTCCAAAGCGGCTTCTACGAACGGGCGGATGGCATTTGCCCAGTCTGCAGGTGCGCGCCCGATCACCGTGATGGATTTCTCATCCAGCGACGGTGCGGAAAACACATAGGCGTCAGGCTGTTCCGCCGCGCGGATAGTCAGAAACGGCATCTCGATTTCGCGTGCAAAGTCGCACATCAGGCGGTCTTTTTCGGTGGTCTGCTCGTTGGAGACGTGCGCATTATGAAGATTCAAGTTGATGGGCAGCAGCACGATACCGTCGCTGTTCATCGCCGAGCTGACCAGCAGCACCACATCCACTGCTGAGCGGGCAATCTGTGGAGGCATTTGCGCGCGGTAGCCCGTTACAAACCCAAATGGCATCTGGTGATGACATTCAATCGGATATTCTGAGATGAGTAAATCCAACGCCTCGCGCAGGATGCGTTCATGAAAACTCTGGATAAGCCGTCCTTGCGGAATGTAGCGGCGTTCCACGCGCTCGTGTACCCACGCCAGCGGTGCCCGCAGCGCCACACGCATCTGCGCAATCGGGCAACTCAGCTCCATGCGTATTCCCGTGTTCTCGCTGTAAAAATGGATACCCGCAGGTCCCTCGTAAATCTCCAGCCACAGAATCTCGCATTCGCGGTAGGCTTGGCGCAGGGCTTCGCTGAGTTGTGGCTCGGTTTCAAGCACCAGTAGTGGACGCTTCTCGCGGTCATTGCGTGCACAAAGCACCCCAAAGCACGGCTTATTGAACTCAGGAATGTAGGCGTTCGGACGATAGAGATTGTGGAACAGGAAACGACGCGATGGACGCAGCAACAACTCATAGCCTTCCCATTCCTTCGCTAACTCTACTATATGCTTGTTTACAGGATTGGTAAGCAACCGATTCGGTTGATACATCTAAATAACCTCCTTATACTATGGGCGTCCGAAGCGTAAGTAGTGCATCTTTTGGGCAGACAGGGGCGTCTTCAAACCACACAACGCCCTTTGGAAACTTAAGAATACGCGCTCGACGCCAATAATTCCTGCATGGGAGTCTACCATGTACGGCGTCAAGCGGCTGGGCGAGTGGCTGCTGCAGAAAGGCAAAATCACGCAAGCGCAGCTGGAAGAGGCGCTGGCAACCCAACGCCTTACGGGCAAAAAGTTGGGCGAAACCCTGATTGAGTTGGGCTATATCACGCCCGACGACTATTATGAGGCGCAAGCGGAACAGTGGGAATGTCCATTTGAACCGCTGCACGAGCCAACGATTGAGCGCGCGCAGCAAGTGCGCCACTGGATTAGCCCGCAAGACGCTGCCCGCTTTTTAGTAGTGCCCTTGCGCGAGGAAGGGAACACGCTGTGGGTGGCAGCGGCAGACCCCAACAATGTAGAAATGCTCGACTCGTTGCGCCAAAGCACAGGCAGGTTCATCAAAGTGGCATTTAGCCCACCCGAGCGCATTTTGCACGCCCTCTCTCGCGTGTACGGGGCACACAGCGCTGTCGTTGGCACTGATGCCGACATCGATACCGAAACCCCCGAATCAGAGGACACAGAAGATGTCACCCTGCTGGAGCAAACGGTTCATCAAGCCCCTGTGATTCGCTTAGTCAATAGCATTTTGATGGAGGCAGTGGAAAAGCGCGCCAGCGACATCCACTTTGAGCCGCTGGAGCAACGCCTTCAGGTACGTCTCCGCATTGATGGCGTGTTGTATCCTGTGCGGACAATTCCGCGCAGTTTGCAGGCGTCGGTGTTGGCGCGCGTGAAGCTGATGGGTGAGATGGATATTGCCGACCGCCGCCGCCCACAAGATGGACGATTCACCTTCAAAGCGGGGGAGCGCAAAATTGACGCGCGCGTCTCTTCATTACCTACAGTGTTTGGCGAACGGATTGTGGTGCGTCTGCTTGATCGTCAGAACGCGCTCAAAACCTTAGACCAACTCGGTATGCCACCGCAAGTAGAGCAGGGGCTGCTGGAGCTAGCCAGCAAACCGTGGGGGATGATTTTAGTGACGGGACCCACGGGTTCGGGCAAGAGCACCACGCTCTACGCGCTGCTACAGCAAATCAAATCCGACCGACGGAATATCCTTACTTGTGAAGACCCTGTGGAGTTCACGATTGAGGGCATCGGGCAATCGCAGGTGAACGAGCGTGCGGGGCTCACTTTCGCCAGCCAACTGCGGGCAATCCTGCGTCAAGACCCTGATGTGGTGTTGGTGGGCGAGATCCGCGATACCGAAACCGCCGAGATTGCTTGCCGAGCGGCGATGACGGGGCACTTGGTGCTAGCGACGCTCCACACCAACGACGCCACCAGCGCGCCCGCTCGCTTGATTGATATGGGGGTGCCGCCCTTCCTCATCAACTCCGCGCTGATTGGTGTTTTGGCACAGCGACTGGTGCGCCGCCTATGCGACCACTGTAAAAAGCCCACTACCATAACCGATCCCACCCTTACCCAGTGGTTTGGCGGTGTGCCGATAGATGCGTATGAGCCTGTGGGCTGTGTGGCATGCAACAACATCGGCTACAAGGGGCGCGTGGGCATTTACGAGCTGTTTATCCTTTCCGAGCCTGTGCGTCGGCTGATTGCCCGCGAAGCCGACAGCGAGATGATCCGCGCTGCGGCACCTCCAAACACACTGTTCACGCTGGAACAAGATGCCCTGCAAAAGGTACGAAGTGGAATCACCACCCTCGAGGAAGTACTCTCTCAGGTGCAGTTGACACACGCCCACTCGCCTGCGGCGTAGTGCCAACGACCTTGCAGACGAACCTTGCGTAGCGAGGAATCTCGTCCGCTCAAAATTCGGTAGATAGCGCCTTAATCAAATGCAAAGTTCTGTGGTACAATCTCGCTATGAAACTTATTAGTGCACCAATTGGTATCGTATCAAGTGGGGTGGGGCAGGCGGTGCGCGGCCTGCTGCTGGCAGTGCTTTCTGGCTTGCTGTTAGCCCTAGCTCTGCCGCCCTACGATGTGCCGCTGCTCGGCTTTGTGGCGCTTAGCCCCTTGCTGATTGCCGTATTTCAATCGCCTCGCAGAGTGTGGATGGTGTATGCCCCTGTGATGTCGCTCACCGCCTGCGTGTTGCTTACGGGGTTACCTTTCAGTGCAGGTGCTGTTGAAGATTACTTGGCGTTCGTGCCATTCGTGGTGTTTGGGGTATCGCTTGTGCCTATTGCGATGGTGGCGCGGCAGTTCGGCACAGCGAGGGGTTGGATGACTGTGCTGGCTACGGGCATAGTGGCTGTGCTATGTGAGTGGTTAGCAGCGCGCCTCGATTATCCATACACGATTGCGCTGGTGCTGTGGCGCGATGTGCCCCTGCTGTGGGTGGCAGGATGGATAGGCGTGTGGGGCTTGGCGTTTCTGGTGTGGTCGCTTAACGCGGCGGTCGCGCTTGCCGTTGTTCAGAAAGGGCAGCTTGCACCGCTCAAGGTGTTGGGGGTAGTCTTGATTCTGCTGCATGGGCTGGGCTGGCTACAAATGCGCTTTTGGAGCCCCGATGAGTACATTCGCGTCGCGGTGGTGCAGGCGCGACATCAGTGGTATGAGGGCAGCATCGCAGAGGCGAAGGCGCGCGGTGCTCAACTGATAGTGCTGCCAGAAGTGTGCTGCGATCCAGCGCGGGCGGCGCAGTGGGCGCGTCAGTATCAGGTGTGGCTGGTTGTGGGCTATTGGAGTGCACGCAACAGCGCGTCGCTGGTGGCACCTGACGGCAGCGTCAGCTTGCCTTACTACAAGATGTATCCCTACTTGGATGAGGAGCCATCTTGGCTGCCCGGAGAGCCAATCCGCGCGTTCGCGTCGCCCTTTGGTGTGTTAGGAGCAGTGATTTGCTATGACACGATGTTCACAGAGCCGTGTCGTCAGCAGGCACGCAACGGTGCACGCTTGATTGCGGTGCCAACATTTGATCCTGTCGTGCCCAATCTCGCGCTTCATCACCTACACGCCGCGATGACTACGCTGCGCGCTGCCGAGCATCGCACACCGATGGCGCGCTCGGAGTATGCCGCCGCCTCGATAATTGTGGATGAGTGGGGGCGTATACTGGCATATGCAGATGAGCATACGAACTTGGCAGTCGCTGATGTGCCGCTGGGCAGCGGAAAGGGCACACTTGCCTCACGCATAGGTGACTGGTTGATGTTGGGCTATGCAATTGGGGGGCTGATGCTCTGGCAGCGCGCTTATCGAACCGGTAGGTAGCTGCTTGCGCAAAACCGACCTCTTGTTTTGAGTGGGGCAGGGCACCGCACTGGCTCGAAATTGACAACAACTTGGGTGGTTCAATAGCCCGAGTTGCTTTCTAGATGAGCTTTCTCGCCTTCGGCTCGGAATGACAAGGGTTGGCTACTGTTTGTCATCCCGGGCATAGCAAGGGGGCTCAGCCGTATTTTGTCAGAGATTCCTCGCTTCGCTCGGAATGACAGGAGGGTATTTGCGCCCAGAATAGCCTGGCGCCTCGAGCGCGGCGAGGGATCTCAGCAGAAGGCAACCTGAGATTCCTCGCCTTCGGTTCGGAATGACAGACAGGTTTTCTGAGTTTTCTCGCCTTCGGCTCGGAACGAGAAGGCTACTGCTGCGAAAAACTGTCACTCCAAGCACAGCGAGGGGTCTCGACTGGGGCTTGCCAGAGATTCCTCCTCATCTACCTAATCGAACAGGCTCAGCTGACGCTCGGCTTGGATGATGGCTTGGGGTTTGGGGAACAGCTCTTCGAAGTTGGGGAACAGCGGTTCCAAGCGCACGGCGAACTTGTAGAGCTTTTCCACGTAGTGTTCGCGATCTTCATCGTGTGCGTATTCTTCCAGCAAGCCCAAGCTACCGTCTTGCTTGCGGTAGACCATGATGTAGTCGCCAATCTGGAAGCGTTTGGCAAGTTCGTAGAGGGGATGATGGGGTTGTTTGCTCTTGTCGGTGATGCGTTCGCGCCGACAAAGTTGTTCGATTCCAAGCTCGCCGTTGAGGATTGCGCGCGCCAAGCGGCGATACTCTTCGGCTACTTTTTCGGGCTTGCCCTCCAAAAGCCACTGGATGGCGTTGTTGAGGAATTCACGCCCGAACTTCTCGTCGGCGCGGGAGCGCAGCGATGCCCCCTTGAAGGTGAGCTTGCCATCGTAGCCCAGCAGCACATAGTTTTTGGTCTTGACCGAGAGCATCGCCTGGTAGCGTCCATCGTAGGCAAGGCGAATACCCTCCGGCAAGATTTTGCCGACCTGCTCCACGAAGGCGATTTCTGCTTCTTCGGTTTGTATGTGCTCTGGGGGCTGGAAGTAGACGCCGTCGGTGTCGATTTCGACCACGCTGCCGCCCAAGCGTTCAATTTCGGCAGCGATTTGTTTGACCAGTTCTTGCCCTTTGAGCGTAACGGCTTCGGCGGCGTCGTAGTCGTTGAAGTTGAAGGGCGCCCCCAGATAGCCGTAGTACGAGTTGATGAGGATTTTGAACGAGCCTTGGAGCCCGTCCCAGTAGGCAGCTTCGGCGCCTTTGGCTTTCTTGGCGCGGCTTTTGGCATCAAGGCGCAGTTGGCGCAGTCGCTCCAGCGTGGGGAGAAACACATCTAGGTGGTCGGCGCTGGGCTTGATGCGATAGCGCAGCATAATACTGGGGTACAGGCTTTCCACATCGGCTTTCACGACGCGCGCGATTAGCCCCACGCGACGCACTTCAGTGTAGCCGCCTGGGTATTCGCGTGCCTCTTGCGGCGTGGGGATTGCGTAGCCCTCTGCCAAGTAGGCGCGGATGAACAGCAGGTTCGCCTTCTCGCCCGTGCCGATGGTGGCAAGGTTTTGCAGGGTGTCCGGCAGCATCTGGCATTGGTAAAACTCGGTGGGCAGGGTGAGGTCGGCAAGGCGGCGCGTCTCGTGTACATCTTGGAGGCAGTAGCGGCGCACGGTGTCGGGAGCAGTGCGCCAGAGTTCTGGGATTTGCTCGCGCTCTAAGTAGATGCGGTCGGGGGCAGCGACGCCGAGTTGTTGCGCTGCCTCTTTCAGCCCGTAGCCCTCCAAGTCGCCGCGTCCAATGTCAAACCGTTGCACTGTGAGATAGGTGTCAATCAGATGGCGCCCGTGGACATAGGCGGGAGTAAAGGTGCGGCTGTTGGCGCCGATGATGCACTGGCGAGGCGAGCCAAACCGCAGTTCGGAGCCGTCGCGCCCTAAGCGCAAGGGGATGCCCAACGCTTTTGCCCGCGCCGCTAAATAGGGCAGGTCGAAACCAAACATGTTGTGCCCCTCAATCACATCGGGGTCTAACTGCTGAATACGCTCTACCAGCTGCTCCAGCATGCGCTTTTCGTCGCCTTCCAGAAGCTCCTCGTAGCCGCGGGTGTCGCTCAGGGCAATCATCAAAATGCGGGCCCCGTCTTGGTCGGGGGTAAGGGTGCTGGTTTCAATGTCCAACTGCACGCGGTGGAGGTCTTCGAAGGTCATGCCTTTGAACAAGGTTTTGCCGGTGAGCATGAGGTATTGGCGCGGCAGTGAGCCGTAGACTAACACTTCGCGGTGTTCGTCGCGCAGGGCGCGACGCAGGTTATCAAACGCCTCGCGGTCGTTGCACAGCGCTAGGTATTTTAGCATGCGGCGTCCGGGCAGCTCGCCCTTGAGTTCCTGCCATTCCACGCCAGGCAGGGTTATCTGCATATCGCTGAGCAGCCACGGGCGGAAGCGTTCTTCGTGGGTGCGCAGGGTGCCGTTGTCGCGAAGGAACAGGCGAATGTGGTCGTTGACTGCCTCGACGGCGATGATGTGAGGGGTTGGATCTTTGCCGAAGAGCACGGGATCGTACTCCAGCGCGGGCGCACTGGGGGGCGGCTGGAGTGGCGGCGTGGCAGGTTCCTCGTACAGCGGTAGCGTGGGCTGCGTTGGCATAGCAACAAAAGTATACCAAATTTCAAACGCCCAGCTCTAGCGCTTCCAGTTTGCGGGCTTGTTCTTCGGTGAGCAGGGCGTCTATGAACGGTTGGATGTCGCCGTCTAGCACGCCTTGAATGTCGTGGATGGTTAGCCCGATGCGGTGGTCAGTGACGCGCTGGTCGGGGAAGTTGTAGGTGCGGATTTTCTCGCTGCGTTCGCCAGTGCCGATTTGGGCGCGGCGTTGCTGGTCGCGCTCGGCGCGGATACGCTGTTGTTCCATCTCGTACAGGCGAGTGCGCAGGATACGCAGCGCGCGCTCGCGATTTTGTAGTTGCGAACGCTCGTCTTGGCAAGTCACGACCAGACCTGTTGGCTTGTGGGTGATGCGCACGGCGGTCTCGTTTTTCTGCATGTGCTGCCCGCCAGGACCTGAGGAGCGGAAGGTCTCAATAATCAAGTCTTGCGGGTTGATTTGGATGTCTACTTCTTCGGCTTCGGGCAACACGGCGACGGTGGCGGTAGAGGTGTGGATGCGTCCGCTGCTTTCGGTGATGGGTACACGCTGCACGCGATGCACGCCCGATTCGTGCTTGAGTTGGCTGTATGCCCCTGCGCCCTGAATACCGATAACGATGTGCTTGTAGCCGCCCAAGTCGCTTGGCTCGGCATCCATAATTTCGTATTTCCAGCCCTTGCGCTCGGCGAAGCGCATGTACATGCGGGCGAGGTCGCCCGCAAACAGTGCGGCTTCTTCGCCGCCTGCGGCGGGGCGGATTTCCATAATCACATTTTTCTCGTCGTTAGGGTCGCGCGGCAGCAGGCGGGTAATGAGCGCGCGCCCATAGGTTTCCAGTTGCTTTTGGGCGGCTTCACGCTCCTCGCGGGCTAAGGCGAGGAGTTCGGGGTCTTCCTCAGTCTCCAAAATCTGCTCGGCTTCTTGCAGTTGGCGTTCGGCGTGTTGGTAGCGTTCGTAGAGGTCGCGCAGCTCGCTCAGTTCGGCGTGTTGCTTGCCCAGACGCTGCAGCGCGCTGGGGTCGCTGAGCACTTCGGGGTCTGCCAGCTGCGCCTCAATTTCGGGTAGTTTCGCCAGTGCCTCTGTCAGCCGTGCGCGTAGCTTGTCAGGTAGCATCGCTGAGATTCTACCATGCTTGCCCGATTGCTCAGTGGGGTATACTGGCTGCGTTATGCCGGAGGGCTATACCTACAAAGAGGCGGGCGTCGATATCGACGCGATGAACCGTGCTTTGGAAGCGATCAAGGAGAGCGTGCATCGTACCTTCACGCCAGCTGTGTTGTCACAAATGGGTTCGTTTGGGGGGATGATGGCGCTGGATCTGAGCAGTTATCGCCAACCCGTGCTGGTGGCGAGCATTGATGGGGTGGGCACAAAGGTGCGCGTGGCTCGGATGATGAACCAGTACCGAGTGTTAGGGCACGATGTGGTAGCTCACGGCGTCAACGATTTGCTGGTGCAGGCAGCACGCCCGCTGTTTTTTATGGACTATGTGGCAATGTCTAAGCTGGAACCGCAGGTAGTGCAAGAGATTGTGGAGGGGGCAGCGGAGTTATGTCAGCAGTTGGGCATCGTGCTCTTGGGGGGCGAGACGGCGGAGATGCCCGATGTGTATATGCCCGGCGAGGTAGATGTGGCGGGCTGCATCGTGGGGGTCGCCGAGTTGCGGCAGATTCCGACACCCAGCCGTGTGGAGGTGGGCGACGCCGTTATCGGGTTAGCCTCCAACGGGTTGCATACCAACGGCTACACGCTGGCGCGGCGCGTGTTCTTTGACGGAGCCAACATGCCCGTTGATGAGTATCTGCCCGAGGTCGGCATGACACTGGGTGAGGCGCTGCTGCAGCCGCACCGCCCGTATTTGAGCGCCGTCTTGCCCCTGCTGGAGGGCGACGCCATTCACGGCATGGCGCACATCACGGGCGGCGGCTTTTACGAAAACATTCCGCGTGTGTTGCCCAGCGATATGCGCGTCGTGATTGACCGTCGCAGTTGGGAAGTGCCCCCCATTTTCACGCTGATTCAGCAGCTGGGCAACATCGCCGACGCCGAGATGTTCCGCGTGTTCAACATGGGGATTGGTTTTGTGTTGATTGTGGCGCGCGAGCGGGCGCAAGAGGTGCTAACCAGCCTGCAGGTGTCGGGCGAGCGGGCGTGGCTGATTGGCGAGGTGCAACGCGGCTCGCGCGAGGTGCAGGTGATTTAAGCCGTCCGTAAAATCGTTCGTCCCGCACGCCACCTACGGATAGGCTGATGACACTGCCACTGCTCACCGCCAGCGCACGGATAGAACCGCCTCCTTGCTGCAGTGCGTACTGGCGTCCCCTGTCACGCAATTTGTCAACGAGGCACTGGCGCACAGATCGTTAGTGCTGTTCTGCCACAGGTTCCAGCCGCTGAATCGCGATTAACACAACCGTGACATTGTCGCGCCCGCCATTGGCGAGGGCGCGGTCAACCAGTTTCCACGCGGCGCGGGTGGGCAACTCCTCGCGCAGGATGGTTTCGATTTCCGCGTCGTCAACCATGTCGGTTAGCCCGTCGGAGCAGAGCAGATATAGGTCGCCTTCACGGAGGGGAAAGGTTTCAATATCGGGTTCGAGTGGCTCGGCGGGGTCTTCAATGCCCACGGCTTGGCGGATGACATTGCGTTGGGGGTGGTATTTCGCCTGTTCGGGGGTGAGTATGCCTTGCGCGACCAGATGCGCGACCAGCGTGTGATCGCGCGAAAGCTGCTCAAGGGTGCCGTTGCGCAGGCGGTAGCAGCGGCTGTCGCCCACATGCACGAGGATGCCTTCGTCTTGCTTAAGGATGAGCGCGGTGAGGGTCGTGCCCATGCCGTAGCGCGAGGGCATGTTGCTTGCCATATCGGCGATGTAGCGGTGGGCGAGCAGCACAGCGTTGCGCGCAGCTTCCTGTGCCGTGCCTCCCAAGTGGTAGTAGGCGTGCAGGAACTGCTTAGCTGCCAGTTCGCTAGCGATTTGCCCTGCGTTATGCCCGCCCATACCGTCGCACACAAGGTAAACACTGCCGCGCGACGCTAGCAAAGAGGATTCGTCTGGCTCGTAAAAGTCGAACTTGTCTTCGTTGTTTTCGCGGGCGTGCCCAATTTCGGAGCGGGCGACGAACTTGATATGCGGTAGCACGCGTAGCGGCTCCTCGGGGGGCGCGCCGGTGAGTTCCTCCGCGCTTAGCTCGGCGGTAATCTCTTGCACGGGCGTGTCGGTTCGCGCCTCCAGCGACACTTCCTGCTTACGTCCCCAGGATTTCTTGAATAACATCGTTTATTTCGCCCTGCAATCGGTTGAGCCAGTGCGCGACATCGTCCACGATTGCCGCAATCGGCTGGCGGGTTTGCTGGGAGCCAGCGTTGAATTGGATGAAAAAGTAGGCGGGGTCGCTAAATAGAGGCTCAATCCGCAGGTCGCAAATGTAGGGCGGTTCCTCAAAGGTGATGCGCAGCCCTAGCCCGCGCAATCCCGGAAAATATTGGCGCAGCAGATTGGGCGGGATAGGCGTGAAGGCGTCTACGGTGCGCTCAAAGGCGGAGCCGTTAGCATCTTGATGGGCAATCACTTGCACAATCATCGGAAAGCGGTCTTCCAAGAGCAGGGTGTCGCGGATGGCGCTGAGCATGCTTTCCACGCGCGAAGGTGAAAACTGCGGTGGCATCCCGTCGCAAGTGTACTGGATTTGGTTCTCACTGATAAATATCGCCTCGCGGGTAAGGGGGTTGACCAGCGCTAAGGCGTTGGCAATCGGCACGGGTTGCGGGTTGAAGCCCTCGCCGACCACCTCCATCACGCGGGCGCGCCGCACCTCGTTGATAGGACCAATCGGTGCCTCCATGAGGTTGACTTGGATTTGTCGCAGTTCCAAAAGTGCCATCGTGTCGCCTCCGAAGTGTTTCGCTGCTGCCAAGCGGGATTATACCTTGAGGCGCTGCTGGCGGGTATAATAAAGCTCGTCGGGGCGTAGCGCAGATGGCTAGCGCGCCTGCTTTGGGTGCAGGAGGTCCCCGGTTCGAGTCCGGGCGCCCCGACCATCATTTCTGGCGTGGCTTGGCATCCACAATCACGCCATCAAAAATCGCCACGTTCGATTTCACGCGGCAGTCGCGCCCCACCACGCAGCGCACCAGCATCGTGTCGCGCATCACCACGGCGCCGTCCCAGAGGATGCTCTCTTGTACGACGGCACCCTCTTCCACGACGCAGCCCTCGCCGATGACGCTGTTTTCCAACACGCGTGCGCCCGACTCTATCCGAGACCCCGAGCCAATCACCACAGGGTAGCCAATCTCTGCGTCGTCGGCGATTTCCACATGCTCGCCAATCCAAACAAACCTGCGCTGCTCAGGATAGGGCATCTGCAGCTGCACGCGCTTGGCTAAGGCGTCCCAGTGCGCCTGCTGATAGGTCTTCAAGTTGCCCACATCCTTCCAGTAGCTGGAAGTGAGGAAACCATACAAAGGCAGTTTGCGCTCGATAAGCAGGGGCAGCAGGTTTTTGCCAAAGCCGTAAGGCGCACCGCGCGGTATCAACTCCAGTGCGTCTGGCTCTAGCACATAAATGCCGATGTTTGCCGCGTTAGAGAAAATCATTTCGCCCTTGGGCTTCTCCAAAAAGCGCGTGATGCGCCCGCGCTCGTTCAAAAGCGCAATGCCATACTCCGATGGGTCTTCCACCAGCGACAGCGCGATGGTGCACAGGGCTTTTTTCTCCTTGTGAAACTTGATGAGGCGGGTGAGGTCTAAGTCGGTCAGGTCGTCGCCGCCGATGACGATAAAGGTGTCGTCGAAGAACTCTTCACAGCGTTTGACGCTGCCCGCGTCGCCCCAGAGTTGGTCTTCTTCCGAGTAGTGAATCCGCACTCCCCAGCGCGAGCCGTCGCCAAAGTAATCTTTGATTTGGTTGCCCAGGTAGTGCAGGTTCACCATAATCTCGGTGAAGCCGTGTTGTTTGAGCAGGTTGAGAATGTGTTCCATCACGGGGCGGTTGACGATGGGCACCAGTGGCTTAGGCACGGTGCGGGTGAGGGGGTCTAGGCGCGAGCCGACCCCTGCGGCCAGAATCATCGCTTTCATACGGCGAGTGCCTCCGCTTGCGTGAACTCCAGAATGCTTTGAGCCACCTGAGCGATTTGGTCTTCCGTTAGTTCCGAATGCACGGGCAGTGACAGCACTTCACGTGCTGCGCGCTCGGCATGCGGAAAATCGCCCTCGCGGTAGCCCAAAAACCGATAGGCAGGCTGCAGGTGCAACGGCAGCGGGTAGTACACCGCACTTTCAATGCCCCGCTGACGCAGATAGTCGCGCAGGGCATCCCGTTGCGCCGTGCGCACCGTGAACTGATGATACACATGATAATTGTAGGGCTGCGCGAGGGGCAACTGGAGGGGCGTCTCCATCAGCAGCGTGCGGTAAAGCGTGGCGTGATAGCGGCGGCGCTCGGTCCACTCCTCCAAATGGCGCAGCTTCACGCGCAAAATCACCGCCTGCAGCTCGTCCAGCCGTGCGGTGTAGCCGATGTCTTCGTAGTAATAGCCACCGTTCATGCCGTGCACCCGCAGGCTGCGCACCTTGTAGGCAAGTTGCTCGTCGTTGGTGATGACCATCCCGGCGTCGCCCGCAGCACCGATGTTTTTGGTGGGGAAAAAGCTTAACGCAGCCACGTGGGCAAACGCGCCGATGGGCGCCTCATAGTGGCGTGCCCCAATGGCCTGCGCGGCATCCTCAATCAGCCAAAGCCCGTAGCGGTCGGCAATCGCGCGCAGAGCCCGCATCTCCGCCGACTGCCCGTACAAATCCACCGGCAAAATCGCCCGCGTGCGCGGGGTAATCGCCGATTCCACCTGGTCGGGGTCTAAGTTATAAGTGTAAGGGTCAATATCCACAAACACGGGCTTGGCACCCAACTGCACCACCACCTCGACGGTGGAAACAAACGTAAAGGGCGTGGTAATCACCTCATCGCCCGGTTGGATGCCAACGGCGCGTAGGGCTAACTTAAGGGCATCCGTGCCCGAACTTACACCAATCGCATAGCGGGCGCGACACACCTGCGCGACCTCTTGCTCAAAGGCGTGCACATGCTCGCCCAAAATATAACGCCCGCTTGCCAGCACCTCCAGCACCAACGGCTCCAACTCCGCCTGAATGCGGCGGTACTGGCTGCCCAAATCCGCCATCCTAACTTGCAACGTGGGTCGCCCTCCTTGTATGGTGGTATAGTATACCTGTACCCCTTACCCCTTTCGTGCACGCAACCCCACACGCCTACAGGAACCCCC
>JAUQOS010000123.1 GCA_030550775.1 Armatimonadota bacterium | reverse complement strand
TCGATACCCATTTCGCGCGTGAAGGCTTGGAACAAGCTGGCACGCTCGGTGTCTTCGCCAGACCACTCCAGCACTACCAGTGGCAGTAGGTTGCCCTCACGCTCGCGGCGCAGCGTTTCGCGCAGTAGTTGCGTGCGCCACTCGTTGCGCCATGCGGTGGGCATCAGCCATCCTACAGGCAGTGGGGGCGCGTCAAAGCCCTTCGGCAGTGGCAGTTCAGCAGGGTGGGGCGCGGTTTGAAGCACCACAAACTCGCTGTTGGGCGTGTGTGCTCGCAAGGCGGTTCGCAGCCCCTCAAGTAGTTGCTGCCAGCGGCTCAGCAAATATGCGCGCCAATCGTTCCAGAACTCGCTGCGGTTGCTATCCACCTCTTGCGGGCGTGTTGCGCCGTCGGGCGTGACCAGAAACGGTAGCCCACGCCCCTCGCGCCACAACGGAATCAGGCGCGCCGCATCACGATGGCGCTCCAACTTGATGCTGGTATCCCACGCCCGTTCCAAATCCACCAAATCGGGGTAGCGCGTTTTGAGATAGCCTTCCCACTCGGCTTGTGCTAAAGGGCTGACGGGCAGCGTGCTTAGGCTCACCACATCCCATTCGCTTTGTACAATCCAGCCCTGAAAACCTGCTCGGGGCGGGCGATGGCGCAACAGGTGCAGCAATCTGTCGCGATAGGTATCCCACCCTTCCCACAAATCCGGCAGTGCCGCTCGTCGCAGCGGGTACAATAGCAGCACGCTCTCGGCGGTATCGCCCACAATCGCGGTGGTGCGCCCGTCGCGCAACTCCAAAGTGATCTGCAGGCGCAACGCGGGCGTTTCGCGCGGCGAAACCATCAATAACACTCGCACCCCATCGGCAATCTGGATGGGATAAACTCCCTCAGCGTTGCCCGCCAGCCGATAACGCTCGGGCGCAACGCTCCACCCATCGGCTCGGGGCAGGTTTGCAAGCCACACCCGCCAGCGGAGCCCCGACTGCTCTGCCGTTTGCACCAGCGATTCCCACGCTTCGGGCGCAGGTAGCTCACGCAGACGGATTGCCACCGCCTCCACGCCGTATGCCTTCAGCGTGGTTAACTGCTCAGCAAGCGTATCGGGGCGGTAATCAATCGCCACGCCCAACACGCCTTTGGTTGCCTGCGGGCTTGCACAAGCGAGCGCAACGACCGCACCCGCAAATGCCGCGACAAAGCGCCACCAAAGCCTGCCTACTGCCATAACCGCTTGCAGGTTCGACGCCTCGCATCCTCTTCCTGTTTGACCAGCGCGCCGTGCGCTTAGGTATAATCCCCCTGCTATGCCGAAGCCCAAGCGTGCAGAGCCGAAATTGGTCAACATCGAAATCAATGGGATCCCCCTGCAAGTGCCCGAAGGCGAGTTGCTGGTGGAAGCGGCTAAACGCGTCGGTGCAGACATCCCCATCTTTTGCTATCACAAGTACATGCAGCCTGTAGGCATGTGCCGCATGTGCTTGGTGGAGGTGGGCTATAAGCAACCCGATGGCAGCGTGCGCAAAATGCCCAAGCCGCAAGCCTCCTGCACCCTGCCTTGCACGGAAGGATTGGTCGCTTGGACGGAAACCGAACAAATCATCAAAGACCGCCGCGCCGTGTTGGAGTTTTTGCTTATCAATCACCCGCTGGACTGTCCGATTTGCGACCGCGGCGGCGAGTGCCCCCTCCAAAACAACACCCAGTTCTATGGGCCCTCCACCAGCCGGTATATTGAAATCAAGCGCCACCTACCCAAGGCGTTTCCGCTTTCCAAGTATGTCGCGCTGGATTTAGAACGGTGCATTCAATGTGGGCGGTGTGTGCGCTTCACAGAAGAGGTGTCGGGCGATGCGCAGCTCGCGTTCCTGTTCCGTGGGGCGCAAACGCAGCCACATACCTTCCAGCTGACCGAGTTCACCAGCCGCTTTAGCGGGAATGTGATTGAGATCTGCCCTGTGGGCGCGTTGACCAGTCGCACTTATCGCTTCCGTGCCCGCCCGTGGGACATCACCACCCAAAAGACCATCTGCACGATGTGCTCCAACGGCTGCAACTTGTATGTGGATAGCCGTGCGGGCAAGGTGGTGCGCATCAACGCCCGCGAGAATCCGCAAGTGAACGAGACTTGGACTTGCGACAAGGGCAAGTTCGAGCAAACCTACATGCACGCACCCGATCGCTTCACGCAACCGATGGTGCGGCGCGGCAAGGAGTGGGAACCTATCCGCTGGAGCGATGCCTACGACTTGATTTTGGAACGCTTAGACGCGCTCAACGGCAACGGGCGTGCGGTGGCAGGCATCGCAGGGCATTGGCTCAGCAACGAGTCGCTGTACCTTTTCCAGAAATTGTTGCGCGGCGCGTTCCAAACTAATCACATTGACCATCGCCTCACGCGCTATCAGGGCAACCTGAGTGCGCCTCCTACCCAAAACGAGTATCGTGACCTCGAGGCAACCGCGTTGGTGTTCGTGTTCGGCGCAGACTTGGTGGAAGAGCAGCCGATGGTGTTTTTGCGTGCGCGCAAGGCAGTGCGTCGCTACGGCGTGCAGGCAATTGTCGCCTATCCACAGCCGAACGCCGTAGAGGAGTTCGCCACGCTAAGCCTGCGCTACCGCCCCGGCAGCGAAGATGCGTTGCTGAAGGGCTTGTTGGTGGCGATCGCTGATATGCTGCCCAACCCGCCCACCGACGCTGAGTGGATACGCGCGCGCTTTGCCGATTACACCCCCGCGCAAACGCAAGACCAAACGGGTGTGCCTGCCGATGTGTTGCTGGCGGCGGCGCGCCAAATCGCCGAGTCGAAAAGCATGGTGGTGCTGGCGGGCGAGAAGGTGTGGAATCACCCGCGTGCAGCGGAGGTTGTAGAGCTGTTGCAGGTGCTGAATCGCCTTACAGGCAACGATGCACGCGAAGAAGGTGGCTTGAACCTAATGCCCGCAGGCGCAAATCAGCAAGGCGCGCTGGAGTTGGGCGTGGTGCCGCATCTGTTGCCTGGCTTTGCGCGCGTGGATGACGCCAACGCCCGCGCGACCTTCGAAGCGGCTTGGGGCACACCTTTGCCCAGCGAAGTGGGACTGAGCACCGAAGGCATCTTGCAGGCGTGTTTGCAAGGCGACATACAAATGCTCTACCTGGCGGGGGCGGACCTTGTAAGCGACTATTACGAGCCGACGCTTGCCGAGCGCGCCCTACGCGCCTGCGAGTTCGTGGTGGTGCAAGCGGTACGGATGAACGAGAGCGCCCGCTACGCCGACCTACTGCTGCCTGCCTGCCCCTTCACCGAGTATGAAGGTACTTTCACGAACTGGGAGCGGCGCGTGCAGCGGTTCTGGCAAGCGCATCCACCGCAGGGCGAGGCGAAGCCCGACTGGCAAGTGTTCGCTGAGCTGTGGCTGCGTGCCCGTCGCCAAGTGCCGCCTTTCAACGCTCGCGAGGTGATGGAGGAAATCGCACAGCTCGTACCTGCCTTTGATGTCTGTCGCTACGACCGCCTAAGCGAGGAAGGCACACGGCTGGCGTAGCACAACACCGACCTTACTCGCGCAGCAACTCGCGATACAGGTTCTGCGCCTCGCGGCGTGAGGCACGCTCAGGATCGTAGGGATCTACATGAATAGTGACCCGCGCGGGGTGCAGCGCGCGCTCAATCTGCGCCTCCAGCGCATCAGCCACATCGTGGGCTTGTTTGAGGCTCCAATCCTCTGGCAACACGATGTGCACATCAATATAACGCATCGCGCCCGAGCGGCGCGTGCGCAAATCGTGGTAGCCCAGCACGCTCGGCTCCGAACGCAAGATTTGGTCGATCTGCGCCAGCTCGTGGGCAGGCAAGCAGTGGTCAATCAGTTCGTGGAACGCGCGAACCGCCAACTGCCACGCACCGCGAAATAACCATAACGCGATTCCGATTGCCAGCATCGCATCAATGGCTGTCCAGCCCGTAAAGTAGATCACCCCCAGTGCAATGAGTACCCCCAAGCTCGTCCAAAAGTCAATCATCAAGTGCTGTCCGTTAGACATCAGCGCCAGTGAATGGGTGCGCTTGCCCGTACGCCATACATACTGCCCCACGATGAGGCTGCTCAGCGCGGATAACGCCATCACTCCCAGCCCCCATTCTAAGTGCTCCAGCTCGCTGCCGACAATCAGGCGTCGCACGCCTTCCACCATTAGGTAGCCCACCACCAAAATCAGCAGTACCGACTCGCCGAAGCCCGCCAGCGTTTCAATCTTGCCATGCCCATAAGGATGTTGGGGGTCAGGAGGCATAGCGCCCATCCGCACGCCCAAGTAGGCGAAAAACGACGCCACCACATCGGTAGCCGAGTGCAACGCCTCCGAGAGTAGGCTTACCGACCCTGTAAGTAGCGCCGCGCCCAACTTCACCCCCGCTGCAACAAGGTTGTAGCCCAGCGAAAGGATCGCCGCGCGTCGCTTGACGCACACCTCTGGCATTAGAACCTCGCGCATCAGAACGCCGAAAAATATACCCTGCTATCGCCCCCTAACTTAAGGCCGGCGACTAAAGCCGCTCTTGTACAGACGAAGCTGACCTGTAGTTGCTCTTGTCGTCGGCGGGGACGCTATGCATAGCCCGCGCAGGCGGGCTTTGCTTGCCCAGCTCCTACGGCTGAAGTCGTTCCTTTGCAGACGAAGCCGACTTGCGTCGGCTTCTGTTCGTCGGCGAGGACGCTGACGCTGCGCTGCAGCCTGCGCGGGCGAGCCCGAGCTGTACCTGAACTGCCCAAACCGTTGCTTGATTTTCTCCGAACCCCCTCCGTAAGGTTCCCCCTACTTGTAGGGGGCACTGGGCATTTTTTCGGTTCCCCTCGCGTGCGGGGGGAACCTGCAGGAGGGGGGGTGGGAAAGGGTAGACCGAACGGAGCGGGTCAAGAGTCGCGCATACCTTCGCCCCTGAACAGGTAAACTCTGTGATGATGTCGGAAAAAGTCACTACGCGCACTTTACAACAGATGAAAGCGCAGGGGCGGCGGATCGTTGCGCTGACCGCTTACGAC
>JAUQOS010000122.1 GCA_030550775.1 Armatimonadota bacterium | reverse complement strand
GGAGGGGGGCAGAAACAGAAAACAAGCCGCGAAAAGCGCGCGGTGGAACTCACACGATGGGCTCTTATCAGCCGTGCCCACTCCGACGAAAGGTTGGGCTCCCCGCTAACGATACACCCCCCGCCCCAACTGGCACCGCCGTTGCCTGAGTAGCTGCTATCCTGTTGACTTGCTTGCGAGAGGAATTTGCGTCAGCCTTGCGAACAAGAGCCAACAGGAGTGACGGGGCTATGAATGCGCTGTTTATCCTCGCGGGCGTTGCGGCGTTGCTGCTGTTGGCGTATCGCTGGTACGGGCGGTGGCTGACCCGGCGTGTGTTTATCGTGGATGATTCTGAGCCGACGCCCGCCCACACCATGCGCGATGGGCGCGATTTCGTGCCGGCACCTCCACTAGTTGTGTTTGGGCACCATTTCGCTTCCATCGCGGGGCTGGGGCCGCTGCTTGGACCTGCGATTGCTGTGATTTGGGGCTGGGTGCCTGCCCTACTTTGGATCGTGTTGGGCAGCATCTTCGTGGGGGCTGTGCACGACTTGGGGTGTTTGTATAGTTCCATGCGCAATCGTGCGCGCAGTGTCGCAGACTTAGCTTATGATGTAGCGGGGGCACGCGCGCGGGTGTTGTTTCTGCTGTTTGGGGTGTTTGCGATTGCGTTGGCGATGGGGGTGTTTGTAATCAACATTGCGAACTTATTTGCTCCGGGCGCAGGGGGTGCGGAGGGTGGGCATGTGCCCGAGGCGGTGTTGCCCAGCGTTGCGTTGATTGGGCTTGCGCTGCTGGTGGGGGTGCTGTTTTACCGCTATCGTGTGTCGCTGACCAAGCTTACGCTGCCCGCCTTGCTGCTGAGCCTCGGGTTTGTGTGGCTGGGTGTGCAGTACCCGATTACGCAGCTGTTGGGCGTTCCGCTTACGGCAACTATGTGGACCTATCTGTTGTTGAGCTACACGCTCGTGGCGACCTTGCTGCCCGTGTGGCTGCTGTTGCAACCCCGTGATTATCTCAACTCGTTCCAACTGTTTATAGGCATGGGATTGCTGTTGTTGGGCACAGTCGTTGGGGGCTTTACCATCACCGCGCCTGCTGTGAACTGGAACCCCCAAGGTGCGCCGCCGATGTTTCCACTGCTGTTTATCACGATAGCGTGTGGGGCGGTATCGGGCTTCCATTCGTTGGTAGCATCGGGCACCACCGTGCGCCAGCTGGACAAGCCGCGCCATGCGCTGCCCGTCGGCTATGGCGGCATGCTCACGGAGGGGTTGCTGGCGACGCTGGCATTGCTGGCGGTAGCGGCAGGGCTGGGCGCGGAGTGGAGTGCGCGCTACCCGAACTGGCTGACGGCAGGCAAAAGTGCGCTGACGAACTTTGTACACGGCGCGGGTACGGTAGTAAGCGCGGTGGGCGTGCCCGTGGACATCGCCAAAGTGTTTGTGGCAACGGTTGCAGTGGGCTTCGCCCTGACCACCTTAGACACCGGGGCACGGCTCATCCGCTACAACCTGCAGGAGCTGGGACGCGCATGGCGCCTTGCCCTATTGGAAAACGCCTCGTTCGCCACTTTGCTGGCAGTGGGGCTGATTGGCTTTTTCGCCCTGCTCAAAGCCCCCGACCCCCTCACCGGCGAGCTGAAGTCGGTGGGCGCGTTGCTGTGGCAACTGTTTGGGGCATCGAACCAACTCTTAGCCGCCCTTGCCCTGCTGGTGGTCTCGCTCTACTTGCGTTCCCTGGGACGCCCCACCTTAGTCACTCTGCTGCCAATGGGCTTTATGCTGATTGCCACGCTCTCTGCGCTAACGATTGGTATGCGCAACTTCTGGGCACAGGGCAACTGGCTGCTGTTTGGCTTCAGCGGGCTGATTTTCGCGCTGGCAGTGTGGCTGGTAGGCGAGGCGTTAATCGCCTGGCGACGGGAACGCGCCCCCCGCGAACTCGTCACGCGTTAGGCGCGAGAAAGCACGCACGCGCACTTTGTCGCATATGGTCTATGCTGCTACCCTACTGAGATTGCTTGCCTGTGGCTCGGAACGACAAGTTCGTTTTTGCAAAACCACTTCGGTCGTGCCGAGCGTAGCGAGGACCCCTCTGCACGAAACTGAGAAGGAGTCAATCAGACATTTATGGAGCCATCAGCCCCCGGGGCGATCCCGTTGGCTGATGGCATACCATCGTTTTACAACTCAATGCGCTTGAGCCGGGCTACCCGCTACAGATTGATGCTCCATTGGTTGTCATCAACGGCGCGGTAGGTCTGCGGGAAGCGCACATGCTTGGCGTGCCCATCGGCGTAGAGCGCAATAGTGCCGCCTTGATAACGGGTCTTGGCAATCTGCGCATCCCAGTCGCCACACCCGCCAGGCGCGTTCGGGAACAGACTACACGGCGGCTGTGCACGCCCCTTAGACCAGTGGTAGGGGTGATTCGCGTCGGTCGTCTCCTCCCAAGGGTCTAAACACATGTCAAAGAACTCCGACACCCAGAAGGGGTCGTTTGGATTGTTAAGCGGCAACGGAGTTGGAGGGTTGATCCCCGTGATTTCCACCCACGGGTCGCCCCGCAGGATGGAGTAGATAGTGCTTGCAGGGCGTGTGACTTCAGCCAGGCGACGAGGCATCGCTGTGAAAAAGCCGTTCGTGGTAAACGAACCCCACATCGCTGGCACGCTGCGGTCAGGGTCTGAGGGATCCCACCACACATTTTGCTTGTTCCGCAGCCCACGATCCATACGGATGTACGGTTCCAGTGCGGCCTGATAGTTATGCACCGCCCAATAGTTCACCGTGCTTGGGATGCCGTTGATAATCGCCATCGTAAACGGGTAGCCCTCGTCGTAGTCATTGAGATACATGTTCACCGCCAAGCCGATTTGGCGCATGTTGCTCATGCATTGAGCCTGACGCGCTTTAGCGCGCGCTTGCGCAAATACCGGAAACAAGATCGCCGCCAAAATTGCGATGATTGCAATCACCACCAGCAGCTCGATAAGTGTGAAACCATTGCGTTTCATCGTCGCCTCCTGTTTGGTAGAAATGTAGGCGTTGCCAACTATGGCTCCGCAAATGCTGGCAAGCATTGCCAACCCGCACCAACAGGGCGTACCGCGCATATTGCGCGGACTGCCATCCTCCGCGGTTAGGCAAGCCCAGGAGGCGCGCGAATGCTTCGATGAAACGCGGGGTGCGAATCAAAACGGAATGAAGGATGCAGCGGAAGGGGAACCGCCTCCACCAATACGAGGCGCAGCACGGGCTTGAGAACAGCCTCTGGGTGCAGCACATCTCCGTGCGTGGCGTGGAACAAACATACAGGACAGTCGTGGTGTGTAGCGCGGCTTTCAGCTTCAATTGCGGCGTGGAGCAGCTCGGCTGAGAGAATGGTCGCCAGCCAAGCCACAGCCACCCACACTGCCACGCGACGCATCCACTGCCCGCGCATACGCCCAGTATACCCTAAAGGTTCAGTAGCGGTCTATCGGACACCATGCAACCACCCAATCACCCAAAAAGCGAAGCCTTTTACAAACTGAATGAAGTGCCGCATCCGCACTTGCGCTTGGCTTTAGGAATATCAAAATGGAAGCCCCCGCCAATCAACTGCCCCGTGTAGTCAATCGTAGTGCCTTCCAAAATCTGGGCACTTTTAGGGTCTACCACCACGCGTACCCCGTCAAATTCTGCCACCAAATCGTTCGGTCGCGGGGCATCCACCGGCAACATCACATGCTCAAAGCCGGAACAGCCCCCTGCACGCACGCCAATCCGCAGGTAGGCGTCCGTCTTGCCTTGTCGCGCCAGCACCTGCTTAATGCGCGCAATCGCACGCTCGGTGAAACGAATCGGAAACTCAGCTTGCATGGGCACGCTCACCAATCAAAATTATACCAGAACCGAACCTGGGCATGGGTTTCGTTGCCCAAGTTCCGTCTGGGCGTGTCCCTCTCTGGAACTTCTTGCAAGTTGACATAGTATATTGTCATTGGCGTATAAACAGCCAAGCTAGCGAATCGACTAGCAACCTTGCTTTGCGGGGGCGTGATGAGCCACGAGGTCAATAACACTCTCTACATCATGCTGGAGAATGCGCACTTGCGCTTGAGCAACGAGAATCTGGTGATAGAGCATCCCGACTCCTCGCTGCGTCAAGTGCCGTTGCATCATCTGGAGGCGATTGTAGTGATGGGTAACATCCAGGTCACTACGCCGCTGATTGCCTACTGTGCCCAACGAGGTATTAGCATCGTGTGGTGCGACCAGCACGGGCGGTTTCGTGGGCGACTGGAAGGTCCATTATCGGGTAATGTGTTGACTCGCCGCGCCCAGCACCTGGCGCTGAGCGACCCCGAGCGCGCTCTCCAAATCGCAAAACAGTGCGTTATTGGCAAACTCAGCAACCAGATACAACTTCTCAGCCGCCATATGCGCGATTATGCGGAGAACGTTGCGCAATTGTCAGTGGCGGTTGAGATTTTGTCACACAATCTTGAGCAGGTGGCAAACGCGGGTACCCTAGACGAGTTACGCGGCATAGAGGGCAATGCATCCCGCGCCTATTTTAGGCACTTCGACCTTATGATACGCCAGCAACGCGAAGCGTTCCACTTTTCGGGGCGCACCCGCCGTCCTCCCCAAGACCGCACCAACGCGCTCTTGTCATTTCTTTACACTATACACACTCAAGAGTATGTCAGCGCATTAGAAGCCGCAGGGTTGGACTATCAGGTGGGGTATTTGCATGCCCTTCGCCCTGGACGACCTGCCCTTGCATTAGACTTGATGGAAGAGATGCGCCCCGCGTTTATCGATCGCCTCGTGCTGCGTCTAATCAATCAGCACCTCGTCCACCCCGACCACTTTAGCTTCCAGCCTCCGAATGCCGTGTATCTCAACGACGCAGGCAAGCGCGCCGTTTTACGAGTCTACCAGGAACGCAAACGCGAAACGGTGCACCATCCCGACGCGGTCGAACCAGTACCGTGGGGCTTAGTGCCGTTTCTGCAGGCGCGTCGCCTTGCCCGCATGCTACGCGGCGAGGTCGATTGCT
>JAUQOS010000121.1 GCA_030550775.1 Armatimonadota bacterium | reverse complement strand
CAGGATCGGGGCGCAGCAGGATTTGGAGTTGCGGATTGCTGGTATCCACGCGCAAGCCGTGATACACATTATTGATACGCGCCGCATAGCCTGCCACATAGACCATCGCGCCCGACTGCCACAACGCTCGCCGCCCGATGCGCTTAATGTTCGTAGTGCTGTTTTCGATGGGCGTTAGCCCCAACACGCCCGTGGCGGGCGTACCCGCTGTGCCCTGCGGAATGTGGTAGCCACATAGATAAATCGGCTTGTCGCCCGGCGCATAGTCCAGCCAGCTGTTAATTGCCATACTGCCCGTGAGGTTCTCCATCGTGGGCACGATGCCGAAATCGTACTGCTGCTGGAACTGGCTTTTGGACACATCGCCAGCGACGATAATCGTAGCGTCCACGCCCCACAAGCGCAACGCGTTGCGCCACTGCCGTGCCAGCCGTAAATTGCGCGTGTATGCCGAGCTGTTGCGATCGTTGTGCGGCACAATCAGAGCCACTCGCTTGCGTGGCATAGCAGTCGTATTATAGCACAACTTGTCTTAGGAACGCAGGTGGTTTAGGTATGCTTATGGCAGGTTGGGGCGGTGAGTGCGATGGCGATGCGGGTACTGGTGACGGGCGTCACAGGATATGTGGGCGGGCGGTTAGCCCCGCGCTTGCTGGAGCGTGGCTATGCGGTGCGCGTGCTGGCACGAGATCCCAACCGACTAGCTGCGCGCCCGTGGTATGACCAAGTGGAGGTGTGCGTGGGCGACTTGGGCGACTACCAGTCGCTCCGCTGTGCGTTAGAAGGAGTGCAGACTGCCTACTATCTGGTTCACTCTATGCAGGCAGGCGCGGATTTCGCCGCACGCGATAGGCAATATGCGTGCCATTTTGCCCAAGCAGCCAGCGAGGTAGGCGTGCGTCATGTGATTTACTTGGGTGGGTTGCTGCCGCGCGCGGGCAAGCCGAGTTTGCATCTCAGCAGTCGTGCCGAGGTGGGTGCGATCTTGCGTGACCACGTGCCCACACCGAGTTTCGTGCAGCTCCTATCATCGGCTCTGGCTCCACTTCTTTTGAAATGGTGCGCTACCTGACTGAGCGGTTGCCGATTATGATTACCCCACGCTGGATTGACAACCAAGCCTCGCCGATTGGTATTCGCGATGTGCTGAGCTATTTGCTGGCAGCAGCGGAACGACCGCCGCTGGGGATTGTGGAAATCGGGGCACCGCCGCTGACCTTTCGCGCGATGATGGAAATCTATGCGCAAGAGCAGGAGCTGCGCCGCTGGATATTCAAGACGCTTGTGCTTGCGCCCAAGTTGGCAACGCTTTGGATTGGGCTGGTGACGCCTATTCCTAATCGCTTGGCGGTGCCGCTGGTGGAGGGCATTGTGCACTCGCTGGTGGCGGATACGACGCGAGCCCGCGCGCTATTTCCTGAGATTGAGCCGATGGCGTATCGCGAGGCAGTGCGCCTTGCCCTGACGCGCATTTCTGAACTGGCGGTGGAAACCCACTGGAGCGGGGCGTTAGGTGCCGCGCAAACCTACACGCTGGAAGACTGGGAAGGACAAATCTGCGAGGAGCGCACAGTGCTGGTGGATGCTCCGCCCGAGGTTGTGTTCCGTGCCTTTTGCTCTTTGGGAGGCGACACGGGGTGGCTCGTGTGGAACTGGGCGTGGCGCGTACGCGGGTTTATTGACAAACTCTTTGGCGGTCCTGGGCTGCGGCGCGGACGACGCCATCCCTATGCGCTGCTGCCTGGCGAAGCAGTGGATTTTTGGCGCGTGGAAAAGGTTATCCCCGACCGTCTGCTGCGCCTACGTGCCGAGATGAAAACGCCCGGCAAGGCATGGCTGGAGTTTCAAGCGGTGCCCGAAGGCAACCGCACGCGCCTTGTGCAGCGCGCCCTGTTCGAGCCGCGCGGCTTGGCGGGTACACTTTACTGGTACCTGCTTTACCCAATTCACGGCAAAATCTTCAGCGATATGGCGCGTGCGTTGGGCAAGCGTGCTGAGCAGCTGTACCAGCAGGAGCAGCGCGGATGAAACCACAGGCGTCGGCTTGGTCGAGCAGGTGGCTTTCCTTAGCGATATGGCTTGCGGGATGGCTTGGGGTAAGCGCACAACCTTTGAGCCAGATTCCTAACCCGCGCCAAACCTATGGGGGCTGGGTGGTAGATATGGCGGGCGTGCTCAGCCCGCAGCAGCTGGCTCAACTGAACCAGCGCATCAGCACGCTAGAGCGCGACACAGGAGCAGAATTGGCTGTCGTGGTTCTCCAACGCACTTATGATGCCACGCCCAAAGAGTACGCCACAGAGCTCTTCAACCGTTGGGGGGTAGGCAAGCGCGACGCTGATAACGGCGTGCTGATGCTGGTGTCGCTGGGCGATCGGCGCGTGGAGATTGAAACGGGCTACGGAATGGAGGCAATCCTCCCCGACGCCGTCGCGGGCGAGATTTTGGACACGGCGGTTATTCCGCGCTTTCGGCAGGGCGATATCGCAGGGGGCATATTGGCGGGCGTGGAGGCAATCGCGCAGCGCATCCTGCGCGCTCAGGCGACGGGGGTATATGAACCTGCCGCGCCTTCGGCTGATACCCCACGCTCGTATGCCTACTCCCCCGACGCCAATGGCGGCTTAGGTGTGCCCGCCGTGCTTGCGCTGGTGCTGATTGGGGGCGGTGTGATCGTCGTGCTGGCGCTGCTGCTGCGCGAGCGACCGCCCAAATGCCCTTCTTGCCAGCAACCGATGCGCTTGCTGGATGAGCAAGCCGACGATGCCTATCTCGATGAGCTCCAACGCACGGAGGAGCAGCTGGGCAGCGTGAACTATCTGGTGTGGAAATGCGACGCTTGCGAAACGCTGGAGATGTTTCGTAAGCCTGCGTGGTTCAGCGGATACAGCCAGTGCCCCGAGTGTGGGGGCTATACCCTGCAGGAAACGGCGCGCATCGTGCGCGAGCCAACTTACCGCCGCACAGGGCTGGAGCTAATCGTTTACAATTGCAAAAATCCGCGTTGCCGCTATCGCGACGAACAGACGCGCGTGCTCCCCCGATTGGTGCGGAGCAGCCCGATTATTATCGGGGGTCCATTCGGGGGCGGCTCCTCCGCGCGCTCTGGGGGATGGTCGTCGGGCGGATTTGGTGGGGGCAGCTTCGGTGGCGGTAGTTTTGGCGGTGGCCGTTCAGGAGGCGGCGGCGCCGGTAGGAGCTGGTGAAAGACCATGCACGAGCAACGGTTAAACCCCGAACAAGCGCAGGAAGTAATTCGCGAGGCGGTGCGCCTGCAACAAGAACACGAGAACGCGCTGGATGTTCAAACTTTGGAAGCCAGCGCGGCGGAGCTGGGGATTGACCCGCAGCATTTGCGTGAGGCGCTGCGCCGCGTGGAGCAAGAACGCTTGCGCCGCGCTCAACGGCAACGCATCGCGCTCCTCACCCTGGGTATCGCGGTCGGGCTGGTGGTGTTGAACCTGCTGTATAGCCAGTGGGTGTTGAGTCGTGCGTGGTCGGAGGTGGAACTGCGCCGCGCGCAACTGCAAAATGTGCAGCAACGCCAGCAAAGCCTGATCCCGCGCTTGGAGCAGCTGATGCAGCAGGTCAATCAAGAGCAACGCACGCGGCTGCAAACGCTGGTAGACGCCCTGCGCGAGAACCCCCAAGCCGCTGGCGCGCTCGCCGAGCAACTCTTGCAAGACCCCGCCTTGCGCAACGACTGGCTGGCGGTGCGCCTGATGGACGAAATCGCGGGCAGTGAAAACCGCATCGCTGTTGAGCGCAAGCGGTTTCTTGAGGCGGCAGCACGCTACGAACAAGTAGCGCGTCGGTTCCCCGTTAGTTTAGTGCGTCCACTGCTGGGCTATCCGAGCCGCGTTGAGCCATAACGGGCACTCACTCCCCGCCCGAACCGCTCAGCGTGGAGCTTTCGTAATCCGACATCCCGGAGTTGTAATCGTGGAACGCGCCGCTGTGATCAATCCAGCCGGGATTGCCGTCGGGGTCTACGTGGGTTGGCTCGGGGTAGTTGTCGCCCAGTGCACGGCTCCACTCTTCCGACCACCACGAGCGTTCAGCGGCTTGCTGACGGATGGATTCGGACAGCCCGCTGTCGCCGTCGCTCAGGCTGGGATAGCCACCCATGTCAGGGCTGGAGTGGTAGCCCCCGTAAGGCATTGTAGGCACTCCCGCGCCCTCTTGAAACGCGCTGCTGGGAAAGCCGCTGGGCGCGTGAGGCACCGTTTGCCCGTAGGGCGCGTCGTATGCCCCCGCGGGCGCGTGCATCGGTTCGTCTTCCGAAAGCGCGCCACTCACCCCAATCAGTGCTAGCACGCCGCCACATATCACGCACATCCCCAGCATGCCTGCGGTCAGCCCTATCCACAGCCACGGGAAAGTTTTGCGTGTGCCACGCCCGTAGGATGGCTGCCCTTCCGATGCCCCTGTAAGGGGGCGCTGCCCTTCTGCCAACGGTTCACCCCAGTGTTGCTCCTCGTGTCGCACCAGAAGACCCCCCTCGTTTTGAGTTCCGCTACTTCGTACACCGCTGCGGGGCAATTTGTGAGGGAGTTTCGGGGCGGCGGGTATAATTTTGACGCTGAAGCCCCCGTAGCTCAGTGGACAGAGCGCAGGCCTCCGGAGCCTGAGGCGCAGGTTCGATTCCTGCCGGGGGCGCGAGAGATGTTTTCCCCGCACACACCCCCCACGATACACCCCCTGAGGTATACTGGATATTGGTGAGAGTCGTGGCAACCACAGGGGCGAAACCGAAGCGCGAACGCTGGTATACCGAGCAAGACCTTCTCAATATGCCCGACGATGGGCGCAAGTACGAGCTGGTTGATGGGACGATACAAGTCGTGCCCACAGGAGCCAGACACGGAATGATTGGCTTTCGGCTGGCGAACAAGGTCAGCCCCTTCATCACAGACCGCTACGAAGGCTTCGACTCCAGCACGGGGTTCCGCGTGGTTGGGGGCAACTCGCCCACTGAGGACCCGAAAGACCTGATGCAAAAAGTGTTTGAGTATTTCGAATCGGGTTCGCGCGAGGTGTGGTTGCTGTTTCCAGAGCGCAAGCAGGTGCATCGCTACACCGCGCCACTGGAGCTGGAAGTGCTTAACGAGAACGACCTTTTGACGGGCGGCGAGCTGCTGCCCGGCTTTGAAGTGCGTGTGAAGGAGTTGTTCGAGTAGCCATGCCAACCTTAGCGAATGGAGCGCTGGAGCT
>JAUQOS010000120.1 GCA_030550775.1 Armatimonadota bacterium | reverse complement strand
TCACATAGTAGCGCGTGTTGGCAGGGTTGTTCAGGTCTATCCGCGCAATCGGTCCCAGCAAGCCCCACACATACTCATGCGCGCCTTCAGAGCCGACTTCTGCGATAATCGTGTCGCCTTCGTAGATAAAGTAGGTGCACCGTGTGCCCTGTCCGG
Organism: Armatimonadota bacterium; assembly: GCA_030550775.1. Classification (GTDB taxonomy): domain Bacteria; phylum Armatimonadota; class Fimbriimonadia; order Fimbriimonadales; family GBS-DC; genus GBS-DC. Next base: position 5,094 of record JAUQOS010000120.1, on the reverse strand, counting down.
TCTGCACCTCTTCAAAGACGCGCCTGCCGAGCGCATCGTAGCCCACGCGGTAGGTTCCTGCAGCAGAGCGCGCCTCAATAAGGTGGAGTGGCAGTTTTACAGGGTATTATTTGCGCCTTAGACTTCATATCTCCGTTTGTTCTTGCTTGGCTAATAGCCGCTCCAATAGCGAAGGTATACTAAAAGTTTGCTAAAAATCTTTTTCATAAGATGTTTACGAATACACTATGCCTGATTGATGTTTGCGACGATGTTAATTGCTGAAAATGCTTATGAAAACACTCGGAATAATAGAGTGATGCTCGCACAAGTGAAATTGTCATTCCGAACCGCGCCTTCGGCTCGGAATAACAAGCGTTATTGCTCGCTCCGAACCCTGTTGCCCCGAGCGGTGCAAGGTGTTTCAATGCCCTCACTTGTTGCCCCAAGCGCAGCGATGGGTCCCACCCTCGCCTCGTTGGAGATTCCTCGCCTTCAGCTCGGAATGACAAAGCAGCGTTGTAGCCGAGCCGTTTATCGCCCCGAGCGGTGTGAGGGGGCGTAGTCGCGCTCGGCTAGCGATTCCTCGCCTGCGGCTCGGGATGACGGTGCATCAGAGAGGAGGCAGATGTCATTCCGAGCGAAGTGAGGCATTTGGGCTTACGGGTAAATCCCGCGAATCGTGGTGGCTTCGGCGACACGCTTGACGCCGATGATGTAGGCGCCCATGCGCATGTTGACCTTGTTCTGTTCGGCGGTCTGCGCTACATGCTGATAGCTGCGGCGCATGGCTTTCTCTAACTTCTGGTTGACTTCCTCCTCTTCCCAGAAGAAAGATTGCAAGTCTTGCACCCACTCGAAGTACGACACCATCACGCCGCCTGCGTTTGCCAAGATATCGGGCACGACCAGCACGCCCTTGTCGTCCAGAATTTCGTCGGCGTCAGGGGTGACGGGACCGTTTGCTGCCTCTACGATGATGCGCGCCTTGATGCGGTCGGCGTTCTTGGCGGTGATGACGCCGTGCAGTGCGGCGGGTACAAGCACATCGCACTCCAGTTCCAGCAGTTCTTCGTTGGTGATGAGTTCGGCGTCGCGATAGGCTTGGATGCAGCCGTCACGCCCCGCGCAGTGTAGCAGCGACGGGATATCCAGCCCGTTGGGGTTGTAGATGCCGCCGCGCACATCAGAGATGGCAATAACTTTCGCACCCGCTTGGTGCATCAGTTTGGCCGTGGAGGAGCCGACATTTCCGAAGCCTTGAATCACAACGCGCGCTCCATCTAGGCGTCGCCCGAGTTGTTGCAGGGCTTGGTCGGCAACCACCATCACGCCGCGGCCTGTCGCTTCCAGCCGCCCTTCAGAGCCGCCGATAGCGATGGGCTTGCCCGTCACCACTGCGGGCACCGTGTAGCCCTTATGCATAGAGTAGGTGTCCATAATCCACGCCATCACTTGGGGGTTGGTGCCCACATCGGGCGCAGGCACATCCGATTCGGGACCGATAAGCATTGAAATCTCGGTAATGTAGCGGCGGGTGAGGTTCTCCAGCTCGTGGATAGAGAGGCGTTTAGGGTCGCACACGACACCGCCTTTCGCGCCGCTGTAGGGGATATTCACAACGGCGCATTTCCATGTCATCCACATCGCCAGGGCGCGCACTTCGTCCAGCGTGACTTCGGGGTGGTAGCGGATGCCGCCCTTTGCGGGTCCGCGCGCGGGATTGTGATGCACGCGGTAGCCAGTGAACACGCGAATGGAGCCGTCATCCATTTTGACGGGGAAGTTGACGGTTAGTTCGCGTCGGGGATGCTTGAGGATTTCCAGCAGGCTCCGATCTAAGTTCAGATAGTGCGCTGCTGCTTCTAATTGCCGAATTGCAATCGCGTATGCGCTACGCTCCTCTGCGCGGCGTTCGTTTTCAGTGATTGTCTGCGCCATTGCAGTGATGCCTCCTTATGGGTGTATACCGCATTTTGCCCTCAGTTGTTCCATAGGTCATCCTCTGAAGCGGGCGGCATAATCCGCCTGACGAGCCAATACGCAGGTATCGCCAGAACCATATTATACACTATGCTGCCCAGTACTGCCTGCCAGTAGGTACTGCTGCCGAAGTTGGGGGCAGCCAAATAGTAAAAAGTGTGGCTGAGTAGTGGCAGCACGGCGGCAGCAAGCAGTGCGCTGAGCCAGTGGCGGTTCGAAACCACCAGCGGCAAGTAGGCGGTTAGGGTAGCCGCCAGCACACGGCTGACGATGAAGCTGCCCACTGTCTGTTCCAGCATGCTGGCGTGCAGCAGCCCTGTGAGGAAGCCCGCCCATGCCGCTGTGTTGGGGTTAGTCAGAAGCGCGAGGCACGCCAACACCAGCAGCGGGAAGTCGGGAAGGGCGACGCCGATTTGCAAGCGTGGCGCCCACACGCCCTGTGCAACGGCTGCTAGCACAACCAACGGTATCCAGCGCAGCGGATAGCGCCAGCTGCCTGCCAGCAGCCAGCGAGTTAACCAGTGGAACCGAACGCGCTCGTGCTCGAAGTAGGTATGTCGAATGCCAATAGCCCTCCGCTATGGATTGGGGTTCGTGTCGCTGCGTTGGGTGGCTTGCAGTTTGCGCTCCAGTTCTTCCAGTTCGCGCAGGGCGTCCGACTCATCCACGGAAGCGGCGGTGCTGGTCGCCACAGGTTCAGTTGCAGGGCGCAGTCCTAGCCGCTGTTCAATTTTTGCCAGCTCTTGCTCGGCCTCGTAGTCAAGTTGGGTGTCTTGCAACGCAGCTAGACGCCCGTGCAGGCTTTGAGCCGCCATCTCTTGGCGGGCGGCAGCTTCGGCTTCCGCGCGTTGGATGCGCTGCTCCGCCGCGCTCCAAGCCGACTCCAAGTTCTCCAGCGTGATGCCCTCCAGTGCCTTGTTGATGGCGGTTTGAATTTGCGCTTGTTTCCAACGCGCTTTCATCGCCAGCGCTTGGGCGGTTTTCACGCGCACCTCTTCCTCTTGGCGACGGATGGCCAGTTTGATTGACTCTACTGTTTCAATCGCTTGTTGGAGGGAGGCGCGCATGCTTTCCAGTGCCCCCTCTTGTGCCTTTTTCTCGCGAATGAGTTGGAGCGCGAGGTCGCGCTTGCCGTGTTGGAGTGCCAGTTCGGCTTTGCGCTCTAAGTCGCGTACGGTGCGCTCTAGTTTTTCGACTTCCGCCTGCAGGATATTTTTTTGGGTGATGGCTTGGATGGCGCGTTCGCGATTACGCGCGAGGGCTTCTTGCATTTCGCGGCGTGCCTGATCTAGCAGTACCTCCGGGTCCTCGAGCTGTTCGATTTTGCCCGTCACCCACGCCACGAGGTAGCGCCACAGTCGTGCCAGTGCCTTGAACATCGCTATGTGCCCCCTTCTGTCGTTTGAAGTGTACCCTATTTGTTCGTATCCAGCGGTTGGAGGAGACTGCGCCCCATCACAAGGTAGTTGGCGCCCCAGCGCAGTGCCTGTTCGGGCGTGGCGATGCGCTTTTGGTCGTTAGGGGCATCACCCGCAAGGCGCACGCCCGGAGTGACAATGAGAAAGGAAGGCGGGAGGTGGCGGCGCAGCAGGCGTACCTCGTGAGGCGAGGCGACCACACCATCCAAGCCCGCTTGATGGGCAAGTTGCGCCAAGCGCAGCACTTGGGCGCGTGGAGAGCGCGGAATGCCTAACCTTCGCAAGGCTGCTGCGTCCAAGCTGGTGAGCACCGTCACGCCCATCAGTAGAGGGCGAGTGGGCAGGTTGGCTACCGCGGCGCGGGCAGCTTCCAGCATCGCCTGACCGCCTGCCACATGCAGCGTCAGCATCCAAACCCCAAACGCCGCCGCTTGGCGTACCGCCTCCGCCACCACGTGGGGGATGTCGTGGAACTTGAGGTCCAAAAAGATTCGTTCCGCGCCCGCCTCGCGCAAGGTGTGCGCAATCGGCAAGCCGTGCCCCACTGCCAAGATACTGCCAACTTTGAATGCGTACACCTTGTCGCGATACTGTTGCACCCAGTCGCACGCCTGCCCGATGTTCGGCGTATCTAACGCCACAATCACCCGCGACAACACCGAATCAGGAAGCATTGCTTGGTGGCTTAGCCGCCTCAATCGCTTTTTGCAACTCGGACTCCAGCTTGCGCTCCACGCCGGGACCGTAGCCTACCTGCACGAACTGCACCTTGCCTTGTGCGTCGATCACCACAAAGGTGGGGATGCCTCGCACACGGTAGGCTTGTGCCACCGCACCGTCCGAATCCATCAGCACGGTGAAGTCATACTTATTGCGTTCCATGTAGGAGCGTACTTTCTCGGCATCCTCGCGCAGGTTCACAGCGAAGATATGCGCCTGCTCGGCGTATTTTTTGGACATGCGCTGGGTGTGGGGCAACGAGGCGCGGCATGGGGGGCACCAAGTCGCCCAGAAATCCAACAGAACGGGTTTGCCGCGTAACTTGCTAAGCTCTACTTCCTTGCCGTCTAAGGTGGTCAATTTGAAGTTCGGCGCATCAATGCCTGTAGGAAGCTGCTCGTCCGCCTGATAGAGGGCAAACGCGCCAGCTATCAGTGTCAGCGTTGAAAGCAAGGCAATCCAGTAGCGTTTGCTCATCGGTTGATGCCTCCGAAGGTAAAGTATACCTTGCGCAGCGGGGGAATCTGCAGGAAGGGGGCAGGAGTGCAAAGTCCACCGCAAGGGGGGCGTGCCGGGAACGCCGGCGGTGGATCCGACTTGTGACAGCAAAATAGGTTTTCATCCTGCGCCTAGCGAGGGGATCTCACCCCGAGGGTACGCGGTTCTACCCCAAAATTGGGGCGCCGCTGGTGCACTTTCCCCCAATTTCAGCTCCTCAAGCCGAGGACAGAGACGGATTTTTCTCGAACCCCCTCCTCCAGGTTCCCCTACGGCGTAGGGGGAACCGTGGCGGGGTCGGTTCCCCTCGCGAAGCGGGGGGAACCATACGGAGGGGGGAACTGTGCTGGGGTCGGTTCCCCTCGCAAAGCGGGGGGAACCTCACGGAGAGGGGGAACCGTGGCAGGGTCGGTTCCCCTCGCGAAGCGGAGGGGAACCGTACGGAGGGGGGAGAGCTGACAAGGGTACACGGTTCTACCCCGAAGTTGGGCGCCGC
>JAUQOS010000030.1 GCA_030550775.1 Armatimonadota bacterium | reverse complement strand
TCTCGACATGCATGAGTCAGGGAATTGGTTGATCGCGTGTGGAAAACTTTTGCGCGAGAGCACACAGGTGATCTCCTGTCACGAACGCTGACGCTACGCTTTAGCTCGCCTGCGCGAGCTTGGCTGGTACGAGAACAGCTCCAGCTGCCTCAGATAACTTCTGAGGAGATCAAGCAAGACAGCTTACTTACTCTTGCGCGGTTCAGGTAGTGCCCACGGCGGGGCTACTTTGCCTTGTGAGTCGCGTTCCAGAAAGAGAATGCTGGGCGAGCGTGTGCTTACATGCCCGTCAGCGTGCAACACATTGATGCCGCGCCCGTGAAAGCTGCGTAGGTTATCGGCTGCCCATCCTTCCGATTCGCGCCGTCGCCACACTGCCAAGCGCACCACATACTTGGAGTTGGGAGTGGGCTGCATTAGTGCGTCGTCGAAGGTGAGTGCGAAACCGTCGTTGCCGTTTAGCAGCGGGGTGGGGTTCAAGGAACCCAGCTGTCCACCTGCGAGGCTGTCGGCAATCAGGATGCTTAGCCCTGGGTTGGGCAGATCTGCCAGTTGCGCGCCCGACAGCGGTGCGTAGAACCCATACGACAGGCGCAGCGTTTTACTGGTGTCGCGCGGATGCGTAATCAGAGTACTGCCGCCTGTGGGGTCGGCAGGGCATACCAGTACGCGCGTAAACTCGCGCTTGACATACCCACTGATACACAAGACCCAAGTGAGTGGTCTGCCCGCGGCGTCGGTTTGCGGGGCGCCCGTGGCATCGGCATAATACGCCAGTGGCAGGCGGTTCCCATAGTCTATCTGGTAAAGGTTGATTGCCGTCGCGATGTCTTTGAGATTCGACAGGCAGTCGGAGGTGCGCTTGATGTCCACCAGCTGCCGATACAACGGCACTAGCACCGCTGACACGGCAAGAACCGCGATGCCGATCGCCAGCTTTTCCAGTTGGGTTAGTCCGTAGTGTTTCATAGGGCGTAGGAGTAGGTATCGGTATCCCAAAATCCAAGTTCGCGGATTAGCTGAGTGGCTTCTTCGCGCTTGACAATGAGGCTGGTACCCACGCCGGCGCGCACGGGCAGCGTTTCGGTGCGGATTTGGTCATCGCTTAGTTGGCGGGCGAACAGCGCGAGGGCAAGCAGTTGCTCGAACTCCATCGTGGTGCGCGTGTGGCGCAGCCCTGCGGCTAAGGCGTGAGGGACGCGCATCCACACAGTGGGGTCCTTGAGCCGCTCTTTGAGGGCGCGCATAAACTTTTGTTGGCGCTTGATGCGCTCGAAATCGCTGTCGGAGTGTCGGTAGCGTACGTAGCCCAACGCCTGCTTGCCATTCAGGTGCTGCACACCGGGTTGCAGGTCTACATGCAGGTCGCCCCAGTTGTCATGGTAGCGCATCCGTTTTTCCACCTCTATAGTGACGCCCCCCAGCGCGTCAATGGCTTCCTCAAAGGCTTTGTAGCTAACGATAACCACTTCGTCAATCTGGAGATTGCCCAGCAGTGTGCTAACGGTTTCCACCAGCAGGCGCGGACCGCCCAGCGCGTGGGCGGAGTTGATCTTGCCCCATCCGTGGCGGGGAATGCGCACCAGCGTGTCGCGCGGAATGGAAAGCGCATTGATGCGACGATTGACAAAGTCTATCTGCGCCACGACGATCGTATCGGTGCGCGCCATCGTATCTACCACACGCTTGCGGTGGTCGCGATTTTCGTCAGCGCCCACCACTAAAATCGTGAGCTTATTCTTGCCAGGAAATGCGTTTTCAGGTTTGGTCTCGCCTGTGATGTAGGCAATTACGGCGCGGCTGGCTGTGCCCTCACTGGCGAAGTGAAGGTAGCCGATGATGCTGCCCAAAACCAGCCCGCTGAGCCAGAACAACACCCAAAAAGTTGCCCAAAAAATCCGCCTGAAGTAAATTCTCCGCCTTGTGGGCGGCGCCATTCCTTGCTTATACGCCGTGCGCGACATTCTGCCATAAGTGTACCTAAGTGGTATAATCCCCGCGAGATGGTCTCGCCGCTGGCGCCGTTTGTGGGGCACTCGTGGTGGGGATCGGTTTGCGGGGGATTGTTCGATACGCCGTCTTATGCGCGGCGTCAAGCGCAAGGCGGCTTGCTTCAGCCTGTGCAGATGGATGCCCCTGCACCAGAGGTACATCCCGACCTCAAGTCGCTCTTAGGGCAGTTACACACCTTGCTGCGCCAGCGCAAGTATCAGGAGATTCTTGCCCAAGCTGACATTTTACTGGCGCAAGCTACTGCCAAAGCCGATGTCGCGGGGCAAGCCTATGCTTATCGGTTTCGGGCGCGCGCCTTGCAAGCCATGAACCGCTTGGAGGAAGCGGCTGCGGCGTGGGAGCGCGCGGAAGCCCTCTGGCAAACGATTGTCGACACTGCTCTTTTAGCCGAGTCTCAGGCGGGGCGTGCTTTTTGCCTGTGGCGCACTCAGCCAGAGCAAGCCAAGAGCCTGCTGGAGCGGGCGCTGGCGACCGCCCGCGCCGAGACGCGCCGACCAAAGGCGGTTGCCGACATGTTCAACGCCCAGGGCATCTCTTGGTATGCAGCGGGCGAGCTGGAAATCGCGCAGCGAATGTTCGAGTTTGCCCGCGCCACCCTCGAACGGGTTGCACCCGACTCGCTGGAGTTAGCTGATGCCCTCAACAACTTGGGCGTCGTGGCAGACACCCGTGGCGATTTGAATACGGCTCAACGCTTCTACGAGCAAGCGCTTGCCATTCGCCAACGCCACGCCCCCGAATCGTTGGCGGTTGCCGACGCCTTCAACAACTTGGCAGGTATCGCCTACCGACGCGGAGACTTGGAACGCGCGCGCGAACTTCTGGGGCGCGCGATTGCCCTGTATGAGCGACACGCACCAGACTCCGCCTCGCTTGCAAATGCCCTTGCTAACTTGGGAATTCTCGACACTGATTGGGGCGACTTAGACGCTGCGCAGCGGCACTTAGAGCGCGCTTTACAGTTGCTTTTGAAACTACTCCCCAACTCAGTTGATGTAGTGAATGTGTTTTCGAACCTCATGGCGGTGGCGGTGCTGCGCGGAGACTGGGAACAAGCCCAGCGCTATGGGGAGCGGGCGTTGACATTGGCGCAGCAGCTGGCGCCCGAGTCAATACTCACGGCGGGCGCGTTCAACAATCTCGGCGTGATTGCCTACAATCGCAGCGAGTATGCGCTGGCACGGCGCCACTATGAACGCGCGATAGCTCTCTATCAGCGCATTGCCCCCGACGGGCTTGAAGTGGCAAACACACTCGGCAACTTGGGTGCCGTCGCTGTGGAGCAAAATGACTATGACGCCGCGTTGGGCTATTATCGCCGCGCACTGCGCATCTATGAGGCACAGGCACCCAACTCGCTGCCAATGGCAACCGTGCTCAACAATCTGGGTGTGTTGCTGGCGCGTCTCCGTGAGTGGCAAGAAGCTCGTGCCGTATGCGAGCGTGCGTTGACCATCCGCCAGCGCTATGCGCCCCGCTCGCCGTTGGTGGCGGAGACACTGGGCAACTTGGCGCGGGTTGCGCTTGCCACTCAACAACCCCAGCAAGCCCTTAGCTACCTCACGGAAGCCATTGGCATCGTAGAAAGCCACCGCCAGTTAATCGCTAACCCTGAGGGGCGCGCTCGCTTCGCAGAACGCTACTTCGAAATCTACCCGCTGTTGGCGTTGACCTATGTGCAGATGCATCAGCTCGAGAAGGCAGCGGAAGCGCTGGAACGAAGCCGTGCGCGTGCCTTCGCAGAGACACTCCAACGGCGCCGACTATCAACGGCGGAACTACCAGAGCCACTCCGCGCCTTGATAGCAGAGCAGGAGCGACTCGAGGTACAGCAGCAACGCCTCTACGCGCAGCTGAGCCAGCTCGCTGGCGACGACGCAGCGGCTATTGCGGCGGCTCAGGATGCGCTGCTTCGGCTGGAGCAACGCCAACGCACCCTTGCTGAGCGTTTGCAACGCGAGTTTCCACGCTATGCCCAGCTACTGATGCCCGCATCGGTGTCTACAGCGCAAATCCAGCGGAGTTTGGACGCGGGCACGGTGCTGCTGTACCACGCGATACTGCCTGACCATCTGCTGGTTGTGGCAATAACGCGCACAGCGGTCAAAGGCTACGCACTGCCCGTGCCAAGCCAGCCGCTTGAACGCGAGATCCAGCACTTTATTCGGACGGTGAGCAAGTCGCCGCACTTTCGCACGGGGCAGGAGCGTCAGGAAATGGCGCGCCTGGGGCAGCAACTCTACGCGCGGTTGATTGCCCCTGTGCAGGCGGTGCTTAGTGAGGCACAGCGCGTGCTGCTTTGCCCCGATGGAATTTTGAGCCAGTTGCCTTGGGGAGCACTGGTGGTTGGGCAACGCGATGGCACGCCAGAGTACTGGGCAGAGCGTGTGGCGTTGCACTTTACCCCATCTATGGAGGTCTATCGCCAAGCGCGTTGCCAAGGTGGGCGCATAGGCGGAGTCGTGGCGGTTGCCATCGCAAAGTACGCCTCTTCGGAGGCGACAGCCGCGCGACGCACAGTCGCCCAGGCCACGCGCCACCAACACACCCATCGCGGGCTGCCCGACCTGCCCGAGGCGCAGCGCGAAGTGGAGCAGTTACAGACTCTGTTCGGAAAGCGCGCGCGCCTGCTGCTCAACGAGGAGGCGACCCCGGATCGTGTGCGTTCGGCAGCTCGCAACGCGCAAGTGTTGCATTTTGCCTGCCACGCCATCGCCGATAACGCGAATCCGCTGGCATCAGCACTGATGCTTGCGCCACCTGGGCACGAGAAAGGCAGGCTCACTACAGAAACCATATTGCTCAGTTGGCAAACTAACGCTGACTTGATAGTGCTCAGTGCCTGCGAAACGGGCGTAGGGCTGACCCGCCGCTACGAGGGCGTCTACAGCTTGGCGCGGGCGTTTATGTATGCCGGCGCACGCAGCGTGTGCGCCAGCCTGTGGGCAGTCAGCGACCGCAGCACTGCCATCCTCATGCGCGAGTTCTACAAACGCTACGCCCGAGGTGCCACCAAAGACCAAGCCCTACGGGAGGCACAGCGTGCCCTCGCTCGCGCCACCTGGGACAACGCTACCCCCGACGAAAAGCAACGCTTCACCGACCCCTACTACTGGGCGGGCTTCGTGCTCATCGGCGACTACAAATAACCCTGCGTGCCCCCCTGATGAGGGTACAACCGCTTGGGGTTCAACGCGGCTGTCCCAGCGACCGATTTTGCTCCACCGACCGCCTTACCCCCTCCGTAAGGTTCCCCTCGCGAAGCGGAGGGAACCGACCCCAGCACGGTTCCCCCTACGCCTTAGGAGGAACCTGAAGGAGGGGTTTCATAGAAAACAGGGCTGCTATGCTCAGATTGGGGGAGAGCGTTTTACCCTTATCAGAGGGGACTGCCGCCTCGCGCACGTACGGCTCCCCCTCTCCGTTTACGGAGAGGGGGCTGGGGGGTGAGGTTCAGAAAGCGTAGGAAAACGGAACGACTGTGCCCTCAATTGAGGTAGACCCGTGTACCCTTATCAGGCGTGCCCCCACCGCGTGGGGTACAATCTCTGCGAGCGAGGAGCCAGCCATGAGTATGGTTGCAGATTATCTGGGCATTGTGCGGCGCCAGCGTACCGCCAGTTTGGCAGAAGTTGACCCCGAAGTATATGCGCTGATTCAGAAAGAGACCGAGCGCCAAGAGCGCAACTTGGAGCTGATTGCCTCCGAAAACATCACCAGCCGTGCCGTGCGTGAGGCAGTCGGCTCAGTGATGACCGACAAATACGCGGAGGGCTATCCGGGCAAACGCTACTACGGCGGCTGTGAATACTACGACGAGCTGGAGAATCTCGCTATTGAGCGTGCGAAGCGGCTGTTTGGCGCGGAACATGCGAATGTGCAGCCGCACTCGGGCGCAAACGCAAACATGGCGGTCTACTTCGCCGTGCTAAAGCCCGGCGATACCATGATGGCGCTAGACCTTGCGCAGGGCGGACACCTCACGCACGGCAGCCCCGTGAACTTTTCAGGAATTCTTTACAAAGTTGTGCACTACGGCGTGCGGCGCGACACGGAACTGATTGACTATGACCAGCTGCGCGAGTTGGCGCGCCAGCATCGCCCGAAACTCATCGTGGGCGGCGCAACGGTTTACCCTCGCGAGATTGATTGGGCAACCATGCGCGAAATCGCCGACGAAGTTGGCGCGTACCTAATGGCAGATATCGCGCACTACGCGGGGCTGGTAGCCGCGGGCGAGTACCCCTCGCCAGTGCCCTATGCCGATTTCGTGACCACCACCACTCACAAAACGCTGCGCGGGCCGCGCGGCGGGCTAATCTTGTGTAAGCAGGAGTATGCCCAGCTGATAGACAAGACGGTCTTTCCGGGCTTGCAGGGCGGACCGCTGATGCACCAGATCGCAGGCAAAGCGGTGTGCTTCTACGAGGCATTGCAGCCTGAGTTCAAGATTTACCAGCGCCAAGTGAAGGCAAACGCCCGTGCGCTAGCCGCCGCCCTGCAAGAAGAGGGCTTCCGCTTGGTGGCAGGGGGCACCGACAGCCACAAAATCCTGATTGACCTTACCCCGATGGGGCTAACGGGCAAACTGGCGCAGCAAGTGCTCGACAGCGTGCACATCACCACAAACAAGAACATGATTCCCTACGACACGCAGAAGCCGTTTGTCACCAGCGGCTTGCGTGTAGGCACGCCCGCGGTCACCACACGCGGCATGCGCGAGCCTGAGATGCGAGAAATTGCGCACCTGATTAGCGAGGCGCTGCGCAACTACCAAGACGAATCGGCGTTGGAGTCGGTGCGCCGGCGCGTGCTGGAACTGACGGCGCGCTTCCCTGTGCATCGGTGGTGATATGCGCAAAAGCGTACTGCTGGTGGGTGTGGCGATGGTGGCGGTAGCGGTGGTGGTGCGGCTGCTGTATAAGCCCCCCGAGGATGCCCATGAACGCCACCACGCCGAAGAGGCAGAGGCAGTACAAACGATTGATGCGCTGTCACAGCTGCCTCTTGCTGAGCAGGAGGCACGGGTGCGCCATTACTTGCTGGAAAGCCCCTCCAAAACCGTGCGCGCGGCTGCCGTAGAGGGCGTAACGCGCTTAGACCCTGCAACGGCGCGCGCTTTGCTAGAAGCCGCCCTGCGCGATTATGCCGCAGAGGTGCGCGTGCGCGTGGCGGAAGTGGCGCCGCGCTTGCCCCGCGAATACGCCGTGCCCCTACTGCTTACGTGCGTGGTTGACCACGATGCGCAGGTACGCCAAACCGCCATCACCGCGCTCCAAAACCTGCGCGAGCGACGCGCCGTGCCCGTGCTGATACAGCTGTTGCGCGACGACGCCAACGAAACCACGCAACACCTGCTGATGGGCGCACTGCGGGCGATCACGGGGCAACCGTTCTACGCGCGCTTCACCGACCCGCCCGAAAAACGCGCCCAAGTGCGCCAGCAGTGGCTGGCGTGGTGGCAAAAAGCCCAACGCAGCTACGAAGATATACGCCCTCAACCTATCCACCCCCAGCGCACCGTCGCCGCGCCAGATATCGTGGTGCAAACGCTGGAAGGCGAGCGAGTTTCCTTGCGCCAGCCCCCGAAACCCCTTCTGCTCAACCTGTGGGGCACTTGGTGCGCTGGTTGCCAAGAAGAGCTGCCTGATCTGATTGCGTTACATCGCAAATACGGCGACCGCGTGTTGATAGTGGGAGTCGCTTTTGATGAGCCTGAAGGCGCAGCGGGCGTGCGCCGCTTCTGCGCCCAAAAGGGCATCCAATATCCCCAAGCGATGGGCACCAAAGCCCTTGCAGAGGCACTGGATGTGCACGGCGTGCCCCAAACTTTGCTGATTGACACCCAAGGCAGCATCCGCTTCTGGTGGGATGGCGCACGCGACCTGGGTACCTTCGAACGCGCTCTCCAACTGCTGAGGCTTTAACCCCGCTGCGACAAGGTATAAATTCCACGCTGTTATTCCGAGCTGTGGGCAAGGAATCTGCCCAAGCCCTGCGATTGAGACCCCTCGCTGCGCTCGGAATGACAGTGTGGTAGGCGCACCGGCTTACTCGCCATTCCGACTTCCTTGTCATTCCGAGCCGCAGGCGAGGAATCTGCAACGAGCACAGCCGAGACCCCGAGCGCGGTGAGGGGCAACAAAACACCTGACTTGCATTCCGAGCCGCAGGCAGGGATCTCATAGGGAGAGCCGCTTGGGGTATAATTAAGTGCGCTGCGGGAGTAGCTCAGGGGTAGAGCATCGGCCTCCCATGCCGAGGGTCGCGGGTTCGAATCCCGTCTCCCGCTCCATTTTTTGTTTAATCAGCGTTGATAGGTGCAGCGATGCGTTCGAGATGGGCGGTGTTCGGGCTACCGTTAGTTGCATTGCTGGCGTTAGGGCTCTATCGCCCCGAGGTACCCCTCCCAAGTACGCGTCCCCTCGCAATCGTGTTTGGCTCCGAAATCAACGGCTACATCACGCCCTGCGGTTGCAGCAAGCCAATGGTAGGAGGCATCCCGCGGCGAGGTACGCTGCTGCGCCAGCTTGCCGAGCAACACGTTCTGCTCAAACTCGAAAACGGCGACCTCACCAAAGCAGGGGGTAGGCAAGACGAACTCAAAGCCGAAACACTTATTGAGATGCTCAACCAGATGGGCTACGACGCGCTCAACTTGGGCAAATACGACTTCCTGCTTGGAATCGACTACTTGCGCGCCTTGCAAATGCAGTTCAAGGGCGCGATGCTGTGCGCCAATGTGCAGGAGGGAGGCAGCCCCGCGTTTGAAGCGTACACCCTGGTGGAGAAATCCCACAACGACACCAAGCTCCGCCTGCTGATCGTAGGACTGATTTCAGAAAAACATGCTGAGAGCATCCGCGCCCGCAACCCGCAGCTGAGCGTTGTGCCCGCGCGGGAGCAGCTAAACGCCCTGCGCCCGCAGATAGAAACACAAGGGGATGTGCGCATCCTGCTGTTCTACGGCACTGGTGAAGAAGCAGAGCAGCTGGTGCGTGCCCACCCCTACTTCCACTTAGTGGTGTACGCCAACGCCGGCGACGGACCCATACCCCCAAAGCAAGTGGGGCAGACGCGCTTAGTGTTTGCAGGTAACGATGCGAAGTTTGTCGGGATCGCCCACCTAAGTGATGGCGCACCCTACGCCATTGCGCGCGTGGAGTACACTCGCCTCACCGAAGACTTCAAAGATGACGAGCAGTTGCTAGCAATCAAGCTGGCGTACTTAGCGCGTGTGGAGGCGGAGAACTTGTTAGCGATGGTGCCCCGTCGCCCCACCCCTAACGGCAGCGGCTTTGCGGGCAGCCGCGCCTGCATGCCCTGCCACGCCGAGGACTACCGCATCTGGCAGCGCACCGCCCACGCCAAAGCGATGCAAACCCTCATCGACGAGAAACACGACAAAGACCCCGAGTGTGTGGTGTGCCATGTGGTGGGGCTGGAGTACGAAGGCGGCTTCCGGAGCCTCGAGGAAACACCCGCGCTCAAAGATGTGGGCTGCGAAAGCTGCCACGGCCCCGCCAAACTGCACGCCCAAGACCCCGAAACCCACCGACTGGGCAAGGCTGGCGCGCAATCGTGTATGACCTGCCATGTGCCCGCGCACAGCCCGGGCTTCGATTTTGAAACCTACTGGAAGAAAATCGAGCACGGGTTCAAGAAGTAGCAACGCTTACCATGCGCTTGCCTTGTACTCTGTCCACACCCGCTGGTAAACGACGCGGGTCTGCTTGGCGATCGTGCGCCAGTTGAAATTGCGTTGTACCGCCTTGTGGGCGTTCTGCGCACGCTTTTGGGCGCTGGCGGGGTCTTTGAGCACCCGCAGAATGCCCCAGGCGAGGCTCTCGGGGTTGCCCGCCCGAGTGAGGATGCCCGTCTGCTCGTGTTGCACGACCTCTTTTAAACCGCCCGCGTCGGAAGCCACCACTGGCGTGCCTGCTGCCATCGCCTCCAGTGCCACGATACCGAACGGCTCATACAAACTGGGGTACACCGCCACATCCGCCACACGATACAGGCGCAATAAGTCGGCGTCAGGAATGAAGCCTGTGAACTGCACCGCGTGCTGCAAGTGGCAAAAGCGCACGAACTCCTCCAAGTGCGCCCGATAGCCCCCGCCCACAATCACCAGCTTCGCTTCGGGCACCTCTGCCAGCACCATCGGCAACGCCTGCAGCAACACTTGCACGCCCTTTTCGCGCACCATGCGCCCCACGAAGAAAATCAGGGGCTGCTCAGGGCGGGCAAAACGCGCCCGAAATGCCTGCCGTTCTGCCTCAGGAAACTCAAACTGGAACTTCTCAGCGCGAATGCCGTTGGGGATGGTGTCAATCTTGTCGTAGGGCACGCTGAGTGCGTGCATCACCTCGCCGCGCATAAACTCGCTGCACACAATCACGCGCCACGCTTCGTAAGTGAGCTCCCACTCCAGATGGCTGATAGCGCGCGACAGATCGGAGTGGATCCCGCCATGTCTACCGTGCTCGGTGGCGTGGATAGTGGCAATCAAAGGCAATTTGTAGCGGTGTTTGAGCGACTTGGCGGCGGGGTGTACCAGCCAGTCGTGTGCGTGCAGCAGGATGGGGGTGCGTTGGGTACGGGCGGGCTTGTCGTGGAGCCATTCCTCCAGCAAGGCGGCGGCACGCGCCTCGAAGGCAGCGTTCATAGCGTAGACGCCTAGCAGGAAGTCGCCGTGGGGCGCGGGGGGCGCGCCTGCGCGGTGCAAGTGGACGCCATTTTCGAGCGTATCGTCGGATGCCTCGGGGTGGGTAGCGGTGATAACATGCACTTCCACGCCTTGCGCAGCCAGCGCTTCCGACAACTCCTGCACATGGCGGGCGATGCCCCCCACGATGCGCGGGGGGTATTCCCAAGAGAGCATCACAACGCGCACGGGTTAGTGGGTTCGAGAACGGGAAGCGGTTTCCTATCGGTTAGGGCCCGATGACGCGCCAGAGTTCGCCCTCGCGCACGAGTGTGCAGCCCGTGCCCACCAGCAGCTGGCGCAACGCTTCCTCCAGCGTCGCCTCTTGCACATCCAGCACAACCAGTGGCTCAGAGCAGCCTGCTGCGTACTCGATGGGCGCTTGGTAGAGGCTGGCAAGCTGGCGCAGGGCGTCGCCTAATTTCGCCTGCAGGCGCACGCTGGCGACCTTCGCCCGCGGGTAGCCCACAGGCATAAACAGCAGGCTCGATTGCGTCTCCGAACGCCAGTGTAAGGTCACCACGCGCCCTTGCACGCTCTGCAGCAGCGTCTGGAGCGGAATCTCTACCGTTCTGCCCGCTTGCAGCGTGCCTTGCCACAGGAGGACAGGTGTGGCATTAGGCTGCTCGGGTGGCGTGTAGCGAAGTTCCGCCTGCATCTCGCGGTTCATGCGCGCCAGCAGCACAGGCAGTCGTGCGCCATTGGAGGTGGTGCGATACTCCACAAAAATGCCTGCGCGCACGGGTTGTGCCAGCTCGGGAGTGGGCTTGCGCTTGCCTCCAAAACCGAATGCAGCTTGCACGCCATCCGATTGCGCCACGAAAAAGCCCATCAAAAACAGCGTCGCTGCCGCCGCTGCTGCGCCAAACCAGCGGAACAGCCCGCCGCGAGGCTGAGCCTCGCGCAGGCGTGTATTCGCGCGCACGTGGGTCATAATCCGGGCATGCAGGTCGGCAGGGGGTACTACTTCAGGCATTGCACTCAGCCCCCGCCAGATGCCTTGCATCAAACGAAACTCACGCTGGCATTCACCACATAGCTCCAAGTGTCGCTGTACCTGCTGGCGCATCGGCTCGCTCAGCGTGCCCTCAATCAGCTCGTTCAACACGCTCTTGACTTGCTCGCAGCGCATCGTCTGCCTCCTGCGGCTCTTCGGTGGTTGGACAGCTCTCCGCTTCAAAAAGTTCCCGATACGGCTCTAGCAGCTGGCGCAGGGCGTTGCGCGCCCGATTCAGCCGCGACTTTACGGTACCTAACGGCAAGTTCATAATTTGGGCGATTTCCTCGTAGGGGCGCTCCTCGATGTGGAACAGTATCACCATCACGCGCTGGTATTCGGGCAGTTTCTGGATGGCTTCCATCAGCACGCGGCTCTGCTCGGCTTGTAGGGCGTGCCCCAAGATGTCAACGCTTTCGTCGGGCACAGGCAGTTCAACGAGTTCTTCGTCTTCGTCGGGCACTTCGAGGGGGAGGTGCTGATGGCGTGCTTCGCGCTTGCGAAAGTCAAAAAACACATTGCTGACCACACGATAAAGCCAAGTGGAGAGTTGCGCCTCGCCTCGAAAGCGTTTGAGCGAGTTGTACATGCGCAAAAACGCCTCGGCGGTAATGTCGGCGGCGTCGTCGGGGTTGTTGGTGAGGCGATATGCCAGTTGGTACACTTTCTGCTCGTAGCGACGCACCAACAGATCGAACGCGAACTCGTCGCCTTCCTTGAAGCGTTCGATGAGCACTGCGTCGGTACTATAGTCGTAGATGTGCATGCCCTCCCGAGTGCCTGCGTGTGCGCCCGTGTGCATTAGCCCCTCACCGTTGGCGCGAGCACTGTGCTCACGCTACGAGCTTGCCCTGCGCAGTGCCTGCTGTTCCTCCTCCGATAGCCCAATCGGTGAGGTGCGCTTCTGAATTGGTTTGGCATAGACGCGCATCTCCTGACGGCTGTGGATCCCGCTCAGCACGACGCCGTCGCCGTGCTCATTGAGCAACGCCAGCGCGAAGCTCTGTTGCCCGCCCATGTCGGGAAAGGCGTCGTAGCGCACCAGCCCCACATGCTGCAGGCATTGGTTTGTTTGACTCTGCAACTGCTGTAGATGGTTCCCGTGCGCTTTAAGGGTTTCTTCCATAAGTGCCACGCGCCGCAGCGTTTCGTAGAGGGTGTGCTCCAGCGAGCCGCCTTCTGTGTGGGTAAGCAACAGTTTCCAGCGGCGGTTAAACTTCGCCCAGCGCCACGCCAGAAACAGGTTCCACACTGTTAGCACCACCACCGCGAGAAGCAGCCCCGCAACTACCTCAGGCTGATGCGCCCAATCCACCAAAGTTTGCCAGCCCATATGCTTGCGCAAATTCTACCTAAATCCACAACCTTGGGCGCGCGACGACTGAGCCTGCGCGGCTGGCTTGCGCTGAAAGAACAGATCCAACCGTCTGGTGCTTGAGTGGCCCTCAGCCGCATGCGGGATGAGCGCCTCGAAGCGACTTCAGCATAAGGTATACTCCTACAGCAGGAGGCACAAAATATGGAGGTGCAACTGATTCCTGTTGAGAAAATCGTGGAAGACCCCGACCAGCCGCGCAAGGGCTATGACGAGGAGAGCCTTCAGGGCTTAGCCGAAAGCATCCGTCGGTACGGACTGATCAACCCCATCACGGTGCGCCCGCTGCCCGACGGCGAGACTTACCAAATCATCACGGGCGAGCGGCGCTGGCGCGCTGCTCAACTCGCAGGGCTAACCCAAATTCCGTGCATCATCAAGCAGGTTGACTACGATGCGGTGCTCACCGAGCAGCTAATTGAGAACCTGCAGCGCGAAGACCTCGCGCCGATTGACAAAGCGCGCGCCTTGAAGGCACTCAAGCAGAGCCGTCGGCTCACCAACCGCGAGCTGGCGCAGATGCTGGGCTTGAGCGAGCGCACAATCAGCATCTGGCTGGGGCTGTTGGAACTGCCTGAAGAGGTAGGCGAGCAAGTCATCGCCGTGAGCGGACGCCCGCCCGCAGGCAGCATCACTGAAAGCCATGCCCGCAGCCTTCTGGAACTAGATGACCCCGAACTGCAAACCCGCGTTGCCGAAAAAATCCGTGAAGAGGAACTCACCAGCGAAGAGACCGCCGCCCTCGTGCGCACCCTGCGCGAGGAGCCTGAACGCGCCGACGAAATCCTCGAACAGCCCGCTGAACAAGTGTTAGCCGCCGCTGAGGTGCGCGGACCCGCTTTGGAGGTACGCCGATTCCGACGCTATCTGGAAGGCTTGGATGTGTCCGCATTGCACCCCAGCCACCTGCAGCCCCTGGAGGAGGAGCTGGAGTTGCTGTTGGAGGTGATTGCCGAGCAGCTGCAGAATATTCGAGCGGAGGTTGAATGACGGTTATTGCGATTGATGGACCTGCTGGTTCGGGCAAGAGCACCTTAGCCAAAAGCTTAGCGCAGGCGTTGGGCTTTGTGTTTCTGGACACGGGCGCGATGTATCGTGCGCTGGCTCTGGCTGCCCAACGCGCGGGCGTCGCCCCCAACGACGAAGCGCGTCTGACCGAACTAGCGCAGCAGATACGCATCGAGTTCGTCGCTGGTGAGGGGGGGCAGCGCGTGCTCCTCGAGGGCGAGGATGTGTCGAACGCCATCCGCACGCCCGAAATCAGCGCGCTCGCCTCGCGCATCTCCGTGCACTCGGGCGTGCGACGGGCGATGGTCGCTCTGCAGCGCGCAATCGCCCAGCAAGCGCGCGGCGTGGTCGCTGAAGGGCGCGATACCACCACCGTTGTGTTTCCGGAAGCGATTATCAAAATCTACTTGGACGCCTCACCTGAAGAGCGCGCCCGCCGCCGCCAGCACCAACTGCAGCAACAAGGTATCAACGAACCGTATGAGAAGGTGCTTCAGGAGATTCTGGAGCGTGATGCTCGCGACACCTCGCGACCCGACTCGCCTCTGCGCATCGCCCCTGATGCAATCGTGGTACGCAACGACGGCTGGACAAAAGAGCAGACCTTTGCCCATGTGCTGGCGCTGTGCCAAGCGCGGCTAGGGCACAGCCCCTAAGCAAGGTACAATCTACGCCCAGTGAACCCCATCGTCGTTGGTGTCGACACAGGTGGTACTTTCACTGATTTTGTGGTGTGGCAAGCAGGGCGGCTGCGGTTGCTCAAGCTGCCTTCCACGCCCGAGGCACCTGAGCAGGCGGTGCTGGAAGGCATCCGCACGCTCCTCCCTGAACCACCACCGCACGGATTTACCGTGTTGCACGGCACGACGGTGGGCACCAACCGCATCTTGGAGCGCAAAGGCGCACGCACTGCCTTCCTGACTACGGAAGGTTTTCGTGACTTGCTGTTTCTGGCACGCCAAGACCGCATGCAGCTCTACTCCCTGAAGCCCAGCCCACGCCCTACGCTTGCCGAACGCGCCCTCTGTGCCGAAGTGCCCGAACGCCTCGCCTACGATGGCACAGTGCTCCGTGCGTTAGACATCAGCGACCTGCCGCGTCTAATCCGCCGCTGGAAACGCGAAGGCGTTGAGTCGGTTGCTGTCTGTCTGCTGTTTGCCTATGCCAACCCCGCCCATGAGCGCGAACTCAAACGGCTGCTGGAGCCGCATTTTGCCGTCTCCATCTCGAGCGAGATTGCGCCCGAGTTTCGCGAATACGAGCGCGCCAGCACCACCTTTTTGAATGCCTATCTTGCGCCTGTAATGACGCGCTACCTACAAACCTTAGAGCGGCAGGCTCGTGCCTACGGCGCGCTGCGCTTGCTCATTAGCCACTCAGCAGGCGGGCTGATGGATGCGCAACGCGCCTGCGCCCACCCCGTTAGCACCGTGCTCTCGGGTCCCGCCGCGGGCGTAATGGGCGCGTGGGCAATCGGGCGCGGCGTGGGCGCGCATCGCTTGCTCACCTTAGACATCGGGGGCACTTCCACCGACATCGCGCTAATTGACCGCGAGCCGCTGCGCACCTACTACGGCGAGATTGAAGGCATGCCTCTCCGAGTGCCGCGTTTGGATGTGCACAGCATAGGAGCGGGGGGCGGCTCAATCGCCCGTTTGGATGTTGCGGGCGGCTTGCGCGTAGGACCTCAGAGTGCGGGAGCGTGCCCTGGTCCTGCTGCCTACGGTATGGGCGAGCAGCCCACGCTCACCGATGCCCACCTTGTGCTGGGGCATCTGTTGCCGCACTGGTTTGGTTTTGGGCGTATCACGGTAGACCCCGACCGCGCCGCCCGCGCCATCGAGCCATTAGCAACGGCGCTGGGGCTGTCGTTGCATGAGGCGGCGGGGGCGATTGTAGCACAAGCGCAGGCAAAGATGGCGCGAGGCTTACGCCGTGTCTCGGCAGGGCGGGGCATCAACCCCGAAAGTTGCGCACTAATCGCCTTTGGCGGCGCAGGCGGCTTGCACCTGTGTGCCTTAGCCAGAGCACTGGGCATTCATCAGTGGATTGTGCCCCCCTATCCTGGTGTGCTTTCAGCTTACGGGCTGCTATGGATGGATTGCGTACACGAGGCACGTCGCACCGTGCTAATGCCCCTGCCCGAAACCCGCTCCGAGCCGCTGGAGCGAATCTTGCTGGAGTTGCGTGCCGAGTGTGAAGAGGCTATGCGCCAAATGGGCGTGCCCGTAGGCAGCTATGAACTGCACGCGCTCGCCGACCTGCGCTACGAGGGGCAATCTTATGAGTTAACCGTGCCGTTCACGCCAGAACACCCGATGCGCGCCCACTCGCATTTCGAGCAGCTTCACCTCACGCGCTATGGCTTTACCATGCCCGAACGCCCTGTGGAGTTGGTCAACCTTCGCTTGCGGGCAGTCGCGCTCAATCCCAAACCCGCAGGCGCGTCGTGGGAGCCACCTGCCGACCCTGAGCACGACCTGCCCCGCGAAACAACCCTTTGGATCGAAGGCAAGCCCGTGCGCGTGCCCGTGTTTGCCCGCGCCGAATTACAACCTGATGCCCCCATACCAACCCCCGCACTGATTGTGCAACCCGACTCCACCGTGCTTATCGAGCCTGGCTGGCACGCGCGCGTGGACGGTCGCACGGGCGCACTCATCGGGCAGTGCCTGCCCTAAGTACAACCCTAACGCTTCGCCCAGATACGCGTGTTGAGGTTCAGCTCCTCCACCACCGCCAACGCAAACTCCAACTCCTCGAAGTAGGCTGCGATGGTAGCAGGTTCCAGCAGCTTGTTCGCGGGCGCAAACAGCGACGGCGGTTCAAAATAGTCGTGATAGGTCGGTATCGCCACAAACACGCGCGAGGCGATAAACGACAGGCGAATCGGCGCGTTAGTCTTCTTGCGAAACTCCACAATGCGCTGCATCATACTGGGCGTGAGAATATAACGCGCCTCAATCTGGTCGGTGGAAAACACCTTGAACAACCGCTCAAACTCCGGGTCTTCCATCTTTACCAGCTCGCCTGGTTGATTGCCGATTTTGGCGCTAAGGCTTTGCAACCATCGCCCAAATCCGCCGAGCCATGACTCTTCAGTGTCAGGCAGCACCAGCGTAATACCGTGAAAATGTTTGTGGAAATCCGCACTGATGAACAGCCCCCGAAAGATAGTGACCCACTCCGAATGACGATGGCCCTTACTATTGGTGTACTCGCGCTTGTATTCCACCTGCAGTTCCGAAAGGCGGATATCGGTTTTGCCCACCACACCCGTGATGAGGTCTTCACCGCGATAGCGGTCTGGTTCAGGCGCGTTGTGGAACAGGAGACTGAGGCGGAACTCGGATAACGGAATGTACTGGCTGGGATGATACTCCAGGTTGGAGTTGAAATGTTTGACGAGCCGATTCATTACGCGCCACTTGAAAGTTTCGCGCCAGTGGTGCGCCTTGTTGAGGTAAGTGACAAAAATGATTAGTAGCCCGATGCTTAGCGGCAGTAGCGCCCAGATGCGTAGGTTAAAGCTTGCCAGCAAGACGCTCAGCAGCCCGCCGACGATTACGCTCCAAAGCGCCACTTGGGCGAAGGCAGCAACTTCTTGCGTGCGCTGGTGTTCTATATCGCGTAGGATTGGCTCCAGTTCACGCAAAGCTTGGGTTGGGCTGCTCATTGTTGAAACAGTTGCGACACACTGGGTGTGGCGCGTTCGTGTTCTTCGGCTTCAAACACAGGGCGTCGGCGCAACCCCATCGTAGCTGCCACGAGGTTGGTGGGGAACATCTCGATGGCATTGTTATAGTCGGTGACGGCCGCGTTGTAAGCGCGGCGCGCCGCAGCGATTTGCTCTTCAATCTCGTTGAGCGACGCTTGCAGGTGCAAAAAGTTCTCGTTGGCGCGCAGTTGCGGATAGTTTTCGACAGCAATCATCAGGTTGCGCAGCGCAGCCGACAGTGCCCCTTCAATCTGCATTCGCTCGTTTTCGGGCAAGTTAGGGCTAAGCGCGCGACTGCGCAACTCCGTGATTCGCTCTAACAGGGCACGCTCATGCTGCATGTACTGCTTGACCGTTGCTACTAAGTTCGGGATAAGATCATGGCGCTTTTTGAGCTGCACATCAACGCCGCTGTAGGCGTACTCTACTTGGTTTTTCTTGCCGATCAGGGAGTTGTAAAGGAGGGCGTACAGAATCGCCAGCCCGAGTGCCCCCACACCCACGCACACCAAGCCTGTAAACAGTTCCATCGCTTCCCTCCGCGTCCCACCGAGGTTCGTGCACGCACTGGTTGTGCGGCACCGCTGTAGTATACCATAACTCAAGTGGCGACCTGTACGAGATTTTTTGCTTTCGGCTCGGAATGAGATATTTTTTCCGACGCAAAACACGCCATCGTTCCGTACAGAGCGAGGATCCCAACCCAACTGAACTGTTCCCCGAAGCACTTATCATAAACTCGATGTATAATAGTCTACGGAGGGGCGAACAGAGTTTGGGTTGTGCAGGAAAGGAAGGTACTCTCCGCCCAAATCGCTCCTTTGCCTGCTGCGCCGCCGTTTTGCCCCGAAAATTGCGCACGAACCTGTCCGGTTTCGGGCAGTTTGTGAGTCATTACTTGTGGAGCATCCTTAGAGGTGCTCCACAGGAAGGAAGGTGAAGCCATGTATTCGGTGGAAAGGAAAGCAACATTTGCAGAGCACCAGTTTTACTCGGCTCTGCGTGAGCAGGTGGAGCGGTTAGTGCGCCGCTATTGTCGCACCAACGACGATGATGTCGCCGACCTGACGCAAGAGTGCATGCTCCGCATCTATTTGAGCTTGGACTCCCTACGCGATGTGGAACGCATCGAGCCGTGGCTGCGCGTGATTGTGCGCAATGCGGTCTACTCATGGTACCGCGAACGCAAGCGCGAGCAGGAAGTTTACACGCTGGGATTGGAAACTGAACACGAAGCTAAGACCTACTCCTTCCCAGCTGATGAAATGTTGTTGCAGTTTGTGGTACAAGAAGCTCTACAGACGCTGTCGGAGAGCGAGCAACGGATGTTCGAGTTGCGTTATGGGCACGGTCTGAGTTATCGCGAAATTGCCCAACAGATGGGGCTGAACGAGGAGGCTGTGCGCAAGCGTATCACTCGGGCACTGGCTCGGTTGAAAGCCCACCCGATGATTCGGTCTATCACCGATGGGTGGTAGGTGATTCATAATGAGTTGCAGGCGAGCGCAAGAGTGGCTTGAGGCGTACATTAGGGGCGACCTCTCCCCTGAGCTCGCCGACCAACTGGAGCGGCACTTGGCAGAATGTGAAGCGTGCCGACTTCGGTATGAGGAGCTGAAGCGCGTTATAGTGCTGCTCAAGCGGTTCTTTGCGCTCAAGCAAAGGCTTGCCTAAGGAGGATGAAGTCTT
Organism: Armatimonadota bacterium; assembly: GCA_030550775.1. Taxonomy (GTDB): domain Bacteria; phylum Armatimonadota; class Fimbriimonadia; order Fimbriimonadales; family GBS-DC; genus GBS-DC. Next base: position 4,474 of record JAUQOS010000030.1, on the reverse strand, counting down.
TCAAGGTGTTAGGCAGCCGCGCGTTGAGTGCGTTCCGCCACGCTGGTGGCTCGTAGCCGTTGCCACTCCTCTTCGGGGATGTCTAAAAACAGCTCTACCATAGCGGGGTCGAACTGTTTGCCAGAGCAGCGCAAAATCTCTTCGCGCGCTTCGGTAAAACTCAACGCTTTGCGGTAGGGACGATCCGAAGTCATCGCGTCCAGAGTGTCGGCGATGGCGAAAATACGCGCGCCTAAGGGGATGGCGTCGCCCGCCAAACCGTGCGGATAGCCCTGTCCATCCCACCGCTCATGGTGGTGCAACACAATGGGGGCGGCAGGGCGCAACGCATCTATCTTCATACACATCTGATAGCCAATCACAGGGTGCTGCTTCATAATCGCCCACTCTTCCGCTGTAAGCGGACCAGGTTTATACAGGATGCTGTCGGGCACGCCGATCTTACCGATATCGTGCAGCAACGCGCCCAGTTCAATCGCACGAAGCTCCTCTGAAGAAAGGTTCAGCCGACGCGCCATCGCCATCGTGTAGGCTGCTACACGCTCCGAGTGCCCTTCGGTCTCCGTATCGCGGATGTTGAGAGCCGCCAACAATGCCTCCAAAGTCGCTCGGTATGATTGCTGTACCGCGTCTTCATAGCGACGGGTCTGGTCAGCAAGCATTGAGTGGCGCACTAAGTTGCGCTCGATCATAATGGGAATTTCGTGGATGTTGTAGGGCTTGGTGATGAAATCCGTCGCGCCTCGTCTGAGGGCTTCTCGCGCCATTTCGATGTTGCCGTAGCCCGTAATCAATATCACGGGAATGTCAGGTGCGCGCTCCCGAATCTGGCGCAACAAATCGAAGCCGTTCATTCCGGGCATGAAAATGTCGCTGAGCACAATATCAATCGGCTGGCGCTCCAAAATTCGCAACGCCTCCGCCCCCGACGAAGCGGCGTGCACCGAGTACCCCCCCTCCTCCAGCACGAACTGAAGGGTCTCCCGCACTAAGTCATCGTCATCCACAATCAGCACGTGCTTCTCATTCCCATCCACAATCAACGCCGACTCTGCGGGTTCAAAGAGCTGATAAACCTGCATCCCGTCGCCTCCTTGCTTTGCGCATGGGGATTATTGCCATATGGCAGGGCTTTATTGAGAGGCGTGCTTCCAAAACTGGTAATTTTTGGGTGGATGAGCCCCTTGCTCAGCAGGAGTCAACGGCGCGATGCCGAAACAATCCACCAGTATGCTAATCCCTATTCGCGACCACAATCCAGCCCATCGGTTTCCGTTTGTGACCGTGGGGATTATCCTCACGAATGTGATCGTGTTCGTGTTTCAGCTAATAGACCCGCGCATCACCTACCTCTACGCGGCGATCCCTGCGGAAATTACGGGCGCATATGTGAATCCGGTAGTACGCTTGGAACTGGAAGCACGACACGGCATCCGCGCTGAGCCGATTGTCAATCCATGGCTGACAATTTTCACCAGTATGTTTTTGCACGGAGGGTTTTTGCATATCCTTGGCAACATGTGGTCGCTTTGGATTTTCGGCAACAATGTGGAGGATGCGCTGGGGCACTTTCGGTATTTGCTGTTGTATCTGTTTTGGGGGGTAGTGGCTGCGCTGTCGCATGTGCTGTTCAACTGGGCATCGCCGATTCCCGTGGTGGGGGCAAGCGGAGCCATTGCAGGCGTGATGGGAGCCTATCTACTGCTGTTCCCCCACGCCCGAATTGATTGCCTACTTATTTTTGTGTTCCTAACTTTTGTGGAAGTGCCAGCAATCTTTTTCTTGGTGTTCTGGTTCGTGTCGCAGTTTCTGGTGTATCAGCCAGGCGTTGCTTACTTGGCGCACATTGGGGGCTTCGTGGCAGGCATTATCACAATCAAGCTGATGGGGGGTCCGAACCGCATTCTTTATGGGCGCAGGCGATACTACTTCTGAAGGTTTGTCCCCTGCAAAACTACGGAGCATCTGCCGATAATCCTGCAGGGATGCCCTATGCAGACGAAGACCTACATCGCACCAACGAAGCTAGAAGCGCTGCTGAGAATTCGGGAAGAGCACGGCGCAAACGCCGTCATCCTAAGCGAGCGCACCGTGCACAAGGGGAGATGGTTTGCCAAAAAGCCGATGGTGGAGATCACTGTCGCCATCAAAGACAGCCCTGCTGAGCCAAAAGCCGAACCACGCCCCTCCACGAAGGCGGAACCCAAAGGGGTAGAGGAGTACGACCCCACACAGGTGCGTCTGCGTAAGCTGGAACGCGAGATGCAAGAAATCCGCGCGTTGGTGCAAACCGTGCACGCCTACATCGCCAGCGGCGCGGTGCCCATTCCCGGCGGCGAGCACGCCGACCCTACCCTGCTGAGCACCACTGATGAGCATCCGCTGCTGTCGCCACTGCTTGGGGCAGGCGTGGAACGCGAAGTTGCGCTGGAACTTTTACGCCGCGTGCCTCGCATCCCGCAAAACGCCGCGCTGGACACCCTCAAACGCACGCTAATTGCGCGCATCCCCATCGGGGGTGCACTCCCCCACGAAAGCCGTCAACGCCAAGTGGCGGTGCTGGTCGGTCCTACGGGCGTGGGCAAAACCACTACCATTGCCAAACTTGCCGCTATTCACGCGCTGGACTACAACCGCAAGGTCGCGTTGTTGTCGCTAGATACCTATCGCATCGGCGCGATTGAGCAGCTGCGCACCTACGCCTCCATCATGAACCTGCCGTTGCACATCGCCACGAACGCCCAAGAGGTTCAAGAGGGGCTGGAGCAGTTCACCGGCTACGATTTAGTGCTTGTGGACACGATCGGACGCGGGCAACGCGATGAACGCCACCTGCGCGAAATGCACGAGGCACTCCAGCCCGTGCGCGGCACGGTGTACCTCACGCTGAGCGCAACCAGCGACACCGCCACTTTGCTGGATGCCGCGCGACGGTTTGCGATTTTCGAACCCACCGCGATGATTTTAACTAAGTTAGACGAGGCAGTGCGTGTGGGCAACTGCATAAACTTGGCGCTGCGCCAGATGTTGCCACTGGCGTACTTCACCACAGGGCAGCGCGTGCCCGAAGACATTGCGCTCGCAGACTCCCAAGCGTTGGCGTGTCGCCTGCTCGCCGACATAGGCGAGGTAGACTTGTGTTATAAGCATAAGCAAGGCGTGCTATCGCGCGCGGAAGGAAGCAACCCGACCACGCTGGTGTAACCTACGGCAGATAGGTTCCTCGCATCGCTTGGAATACAAAAGGTTTTGACGGCAAGGTGAAGTGTCATTTCAAGTTGTAGCGAGCAACGCCGAAAAAACCCCTTTATCATTCCGAGCCGCAGGCGAGGAATCTCGGAAACTGTTGTGAAATCGCCGCAGGACGCACCGCGAGGTAAAGCCTAACGCGCTTGTGCGGATGGGTCAAGCTCTTCCTTTGCGAGCAGAGCCTGCCTGCATAAACTGATGCATAGCATCGGGCACCCCCGCCGACGAACGAAAGCCGACTCCGCTCGCCCAGGAATGTTTTGATGCGTCTACTCAAAAGGCACGATGGGTCGCCTGTAAACCCGCGCCCTGATTTCCTAAATCGCCTCCGCGAAAAACTTAGAAGGGGCACGCCCTAAAGCGTGCCCCGATTGCTCTACTCTTAGCGACGGCGTCGGCGCAACGCCAGCAAGCTCACCAAGCCCGTACCCAACGCCACCATGCTGGCTGGCTCAGGCACGAACACAATAAAGCTCTGGCTAAAGGTTTGGTCGTACAGTGTTGCCGTACCTGCAAGGCTCGCAAAGCTATCACGATATCCCTCATGCAGCACCTGCACGCGCAAGTTAATCTGGTAGGTGGTGTTATTGGGGTCGTTTTGGATGTTCAGCGAGTAGGTGTCGCCCACGCTGCCGATGCTTTTGTTGACGGTTCCATCCCCTACGCCCCAGTCGACGATGGCTTGGTCAATGTCCGTGTAGAACGGGCTGCCGTTCCGCAAAATGCTCAGCGTGGTGCGCAAAATCAAGCGATCAGAGTGCGAGGAGGCGCGCTGCCCGAACAGCTCAAAGCCGATCAGCGGGCGTGCGCCTGTAATCCCGCCCGATGCCCAGCTAAAGGTCACAATCGGAAACGCTGTTGGGTCAATTCGATTCCCGCCCCACAGGTAGCTGCTTAGGTCCGGTTGCACAGGGCTTGGACCCGAAACGAGGTTCACCATCGCCGCATTGCGGAACTCAATATCAGCACGGGCTTCTGCGGACGCTGTCAGGCTATTGTCGTTGGCGGCTGCGCGCATACCGAATGTATGCCCAGAGTTTATCCAAGTGCCAAACTGTACTGTGCCAGATTGGTTTACTGGACCCAAACCGTTACTGCGGTCGCCAGGAAGCTGGTACTGCGAGTTTCCTGTGCGTCGACTGCCGTTACCTGCAACTACTACCAGACGCCCAAATGGGTCTCCACCAAAGAAGTCCTGCAAACGGACACGGATGACAAAAGTGGT
>JAUQOS010000029.1 GCA_030550775.1 Armatimonadota bacterium | reverse complement strand
ATAATGTGAATATGGAGGTGGAGTTGGTGGCGCCTGTGGCGATTGAGGCGGGGTTGCGGTTTGCGATTCGTGAGGGCGGTCGCACCGTCGGAGCAGGCGTCGTCACCGAAACCTTAGACTAATAACGCGTATGGTGAAGCAGGGCGAGTGGGTATAATTCGCCTTCGCCTTGCCCTTTGGAGGAGAGGACGATGAAACGCGACAAGATCAGGATACGACTGCGAGCCTATGACCATCGGGTGTTGGACCAATCGGTGAAGCGGATTGTAGAGCAAGTGCAAAGCACAGGCGCGCGCGTGCGCGGACCTGTGCCCTTGCCCACCGATATTCGGCGCTTCTGCGTCATCCGCGGTCCGCACATCGACAAAATCGGCATGGAACACTTCGAAATCCGCACCCACAAACGGCTCATCGATATCCTGGAACCCAACAACCGCACCATTGACGCGCTAATGCGTTTGGATTTGCCCAGCGGCGTGGATATCGAAATCAAACTGTAAGGAGGCAGAAGCGATGCAAGACGAAAAGACTCTCACGGAGGCGAGTGCGCAGGCAACCCCAGAACAGCCCGAACCGACCCCAGCGGCAGAAGCAGCGGAGTCGGGTGAGGCACAACCTGCCACCACAAGCGAACCCGCAGTCGAGGCAGCCGCCGCTGAGGCAACTCCTCCCAAGCGCGAACTGCCCCCACCGCCCGTGCTCAAAGGACTAATCGGGCGCAAACTGGGCATGACCCACATCTTCGACGAACAAGGGCGCATGGTGCCCGTTACCGTCGTAGAGCTAGGTCCATGCTACGTGGTGCAAGTACGCACCCCAGACAAGGACGGCTACTACGCCGCCCAAATCGGCTACATGCCCACCAAAACCCATCGTGTCAACAAGCCGATGATGGGCATCTTCAAACGCGCTGGGCTGGAGAAACCGCTCCGCTACCTGAAAGAGTTTGCCGTGCTGGAGGGCGAAGCTGCCAGCGGGCAAGAAGTGCGCGCCGAGCATGTGTTCAAAGAGGGCGAGATCGTCAAAGTCACGGGCATCTCCAAAGGTAAAGGCTTTGCAGGCGTAGTGCGCCGCTACAAGTTTGCAGGCGGTCCTATGACCCACGGCTCGATGGTCCACCGCCGCCCTCTCTCCAGTGGTGCCACTGGACCGCAGCGCGTGTTCAAAGGCAAACCAATGCCCGGACGCATGGGTGGCGAACAGGTAACCACACGCAACCTGACCATCGTGAAGATTTTAGCTGACAAAAACTACGTGCTTATCAAAGGTTCCGTTCCCGGAGGACGCGGCTCAATCGTCTATGTACAGAAGCAATAAGAGGTGATTTGTATGCCGAAAGCCAGTTTGTACAACGCGCAAGGACAGGCAATTGGCGAGGTGGAACTGAGCGACCGCCTCTTTGGCACAAAGGGCAAAACCAGCGTGGTGCACCGCACGGTGGTCGCTGAGCTGGCTAACCAGCGCCAAGGCACCCACAGCACCAAGACGCGCGGCGAGGTACGCGGTGGTGGGCGCAAGCCGTGGCCCCAAAAACACACCGGACGCGCCCGCCAAGGCTCTATTCGCGCCCCGCAGTGGCGCAAAGGCGGTATCGTGCACGGTCCTAAACCACGCGACTACGATTTGATTGTCAACAAGAAAGAACGCCGCCTCGCCTTTCGCACAGTGCTTACCGATAAAGCCGAAAATGGCGCTCTACTGGTCGTAGAAAACCTTGACTTCCCCGAAGTCAAGACCAAACAAGCTGTAGCCTTTCTTAGGGCGATTGGCGCAACCGAGAATGAACGCATCTTGATCTTGCTTCACGAACCCAACGAGCGCGTGTATAAGTCGTTCCGCAACATTCCGAATGTGCTGGTGCGCATCGCGCCTGCCTTCTCCCTGCACGAGTTGGTACCCGCGCGGCGCGTGATTGCCACCCAGCAAGCCATCGCCAAAATGGAGGAGGTGTGGGCACGATGAAACACCCAGCGCAAGTCATCATCCGCCCCGTCATTACCGAAAAAGGCACCATGCTGCGCATGATGCACAACCAATACACGTTCGAGGTGGCGGATGACGCGACGAAGATTGATATCAAAAACGCGCTCAAGCAGCTATACAACGTGGATGTCATCAAAGTGCGCACCATGTGGGTGAAGCCCAAGCCTAAGCGCATGGCAGTGCGCCGTGACGGCACCATCAAGTACACTGAAGGGCACACCCGCGCTTGGAAGAAAGCCATCGTGACCATCCGACCCGACCAGACGATTGAAGACTTCAACCTGTAAGCGGAGGGATCACAATGCCAGTCAAGAAATGGAAACCGACCTCGCCCGGACGACGCTGGATGGTGACCTCCACCTACGAGGAGATCACCAAGGACGAGCCCGAAAAGAGCCTGACGGTCGGGCTGCGCAAAACGGGCGGGCGCAACAACATGGGACGCGTGACGGCGCGCCATCGTGGCGGCGGCAATAAACGCCTCTATCGCATCATCGACTTCAAGCGCGACAAGGACGGCATCCCCGCGAAGGTCATCGCCATCGAGTACGACCCGAACCGCTCGGCACGGATTGCACTGCTGGAATATGAAGACGGCGAGCGGCGCTACATTCTTGCGCCCGTCGGGCTGGAAGTGGGGGCCACCGTTATGAGCGGGCCCGACGCCGACATTTTGCCAGGCAACGCCCTGCCCTTGCGCAACATCCCTGTGGGCACAATGGTTCACAACATTGAGCTGTATCCGGGTAAGGGGGGGCAGCTGGTACGCAGTGCTGGCGCCGCTGCACAAATCTTGGCGAAAGAAGGCAACTACGCCACGCTGCGCCTACCCTCAGGCGAGATGCGCTTAGTGCACCTCAACTGCCGCGCCACCGTTGGGCAGGTGGGCAACTTAGACCACGAGAACGAGATGTGGGGCAAGGCGGGTAAATCGCGCTGGATGGGGCGCCGCCCGCATGTGCGCGGCTCGGCAATGACCCCACGCGACCACCCCCACGGTGGTGGCGAAGGCAAAGCCCCCATTGGTCTGCCCCACCCCAAAACCCCATGGGGCAAACCTGCGCTGGGGGTCAAAACCCGACGTAACAAACGCACCACCCGATTTATCCTCAAACGGAGGAAGTAAACGATGGCACGCTCGCTCAAAAAAGGGCCCTATGTGGATCCGAAACTGATGGAGAAGGTGCTGGCGATGAAAGACCTGCCGCCAGGGCAGAAGCGCCCCATCAAAACTTGGTCGCGACGCTCCACCATCGTGCCCGAAATGATCGGGCTAACCTTCGCGGTGCACGACGGGCGTAAGCATGTGCCCGTCTATGTCACCGAGCAGATGGTGGGGCACAAACTTGGCGAGTTCGTACCCACGCGCACCTTCCGCGGGCACAAAGGGGCAGAAAAGACAACCAAAGTCAAAAAGTAAGGAGGTAGCCATGAAGGCAGTCGCACGCTATGTTCGGATACCCCCGCGCAAGGCGCGCTTAGCTATCGATTTGGTGCGCGGTAAGCCAGTCAACGAAGCGTTGGTAATTCTGCAGCGCCTGCCCAACAAATCGGCACGCATCGCCCGAAAAGTGCTCGAATCGGCAATTGCCAACGCGGTGCATAACTATCAGCTCTCACCGGATGGGCTCTACATTCATCGCGCCTATGTGGATGAGGGTCCCCGCTGGAAGCGGATTTTGCCCAAAGATCGCGGGCGAGCGTTCCGTATCCTTAAGCGCACCAGCCATATCACCATAGAACTAGGTGTCGGCGCGCCACAGGCGCGCTCGCGTACACGCAAACAAACTCCCGCGCAACCGCAGCAGGAGGCAAATAGCTAATGGGTCAGAAAATCCATCCGATTGGTTTTCGTGTCGGCATCACGCGCGACTGGGAAAGCCGCTGGTACGCGCCGAAAAAACTCTACCGCCATTACCTGTATGAAGACTATTTGATTCGGCGCACCATCAAAGAGCGCTGGTATAGCGCGGGCATTTCGCGCATCGAAATCGAGCGCGCCGCCAATATCGTGCGCGTGATTATTTACGCGGCGCGACCTGGGCAAATCATCGGGCGCGGCGGGCAAGGCATTGAGGAGGTCACTCGCGCCGTCTACAAAGCCATCCACCCGAACAAGCCCGAACTGCGCATCGATGTGGAAGATGTGCGCAACCCCGACCAAGATGCGCAACTGGTTGCCGAGAACATCGCCAGCCAGCTTGAGCGGCGCGTGTCGCACCGCCGTGCGATGCGCCAAACGATTGCCCGCGCTAAGCGCATGAACCTGCGCGGGATCAAGGTGATGGTGGCAGGGCGTCTGGGCGGTGCGGAAATCGCCCGCACCGAGTGGGATCGCTGGGGGCGCGTGCCGCTGCAAACTCTACGCGCCGATATCGACTACGGATTCGCCGTCGCCTACACCATCTACGGCACCATCGGGGTCAAGGTATGGATCTATAAAGGCGATATCCCGATGTCGGAGCGACGCATTTTGCTTTCGTCGGTGACTACGCCCGAGTCGGCACTGCCTTCTGGCGAAGCGCGCCGCGGCGCACGTCCTGCAGCAACGGCTCGCACCGAACGCCCGCAAGGACGCCGCCGACGCGGTCGCGGTGGGCGCGGACGCCGCGGTGGTCAGGGCGGACGCTCCTCTCAAGGACGTGTCTCCGAAACTCCCGTAGAAGAGTGAGGTGAATTCCAATGCTAATGCCTAAACGCACGAAATACCGAAAGCAACAGCGCGGACGGCGCAAGGGCATCTCCAAAGGCGCGCGTGAACTGCACTTTGGCGACTTCGGGTTGGTCGCTTTAGAACCTGCGTGGATTACCAACCGCCAGATGGAAGCCGCGCGCGTTGCCATCGTGCGCTACCTGCGCCGCGGCGGCAAAATCTGGTTCCGCATCTTCCCCGACAAACCTTACACCAAACGCCCTGCCGAAACCCGCATGGGGTCGGGCAAAGGGAACGTGGAAGGCTGGGTCGCCGTCGTGCGCCGCGGACGCATCATTATGGAGCTGGGCGGCGTCGACGAAGAACGCGCCCGCGAAGCCCTGCGCCGCGCCTCGCATAAGCTGCCAATCAAAACCAAAATCGTCTCCAAAGCCGATTTTACACTGGGCGTGGAAACCGAAGCGCCCACAGGAGGTGAAGGCGCATGAAACCCCTCAAACCCGAACAACTGCGCCGAATGACTATGGCAGAACTGCAAAAGGAACTCTATAACATGCGCATGGAACTGTACCGCTTGCGCGTGCAAAAAACCATCGGACAACTCAAAGACACCGATTCCATGCGCCAACTCAAGCGCAATATCGCGCGCGTGCTTACTGTAATCAACGAAAAACGACGCGAAACCGAACAAAGCCGATGAGGTAAACTACCATGAGCGAGGAACTCATCCAAACCCAAGCGGAGGCAACTACCGAGGGCACGCCAGCGCCCGAAACCACCGCCGAAAGCGCACCCGCCCCCAGCGGGGGCACCGCCCGCCCCTATCGCGGGCGACGCAAGGTGCGCGTCGGCATTGTGGTAAGCGACAAAATGGACAAAACCGTTGTGGTGGCTGTGGTGCGCAGCTTCCGCCACCCGCTCTACAAGAAAACTATCCGACGCACGAAAAAGTATATGGCGCACGACGAGCACAACCAGTGCCGCGTCGGCGACCGCGTGGAGATCGTAGAAACGCGCCCGCTCAGCCGCCACAAACGCTGGCGTGTGCGCCAAATCTTAGAACGCGCTCAATAGGAGGGAACGACCATGATCCAACCATTCACGCGCCTGAAGGTAGCCGACAACTCGGGCGCACGCGAAGTGATGTGTATCCGCGTGCTGAAAGGCTCGAACGCCCGCTACGGCTATGTGGGCGATGTGATTGTGGCATCCGTCAAAGACGCGGCACCCAACATGCCCATCAAAAAAGGCGATGTGGTGCGCGCGGTGATTGTGCGCACGCGCTACCCCATCCGCCGACCCGACGGCAGCACGCTGCGCTTCGACGAGAATGCCTGCGTCATCATCGACCCACGCACTAACGAGCCGCGTGGCACGCGCATCTTTGGTCCCGTAGCCCGCGAACTGCGCGACAAACAGTTTATGCGCATTATTTCTCTAGCACCGGAAGTGCTGTAGGAGGCGAGAACGATGGTTCGCAAACTCGAAAAGCCGCTGCGGATGAAAATCCGCACAGGCGACACAGTGGAAGTGATTTCTGGCAAGGACAAGGGGCGGCGCGGGCGCGTGCAGCGCGTCTTCCCGCGCGAAAATCGCCTGATTGTGGAAGGCGTGAACTTGGTGTGGAAACACCAAAAGCCCCGCCAGTTCGGTCAAAAAGGCAGCAAAATCCAAATGCCTGCGCCCTTGTTCGCTAGTAAGGTGATGCTAGTGTGTCCCCACTGCGACCAAAAAACGCGCGTGGGGCGCGTGCGCGGACAAGACGGCAAACTTTATCGTGTCTGCAAAAAATGCAACGAAATGATTGACGCCACGAAGTGAGGGGATGCACTATGGCTAAGCAAAAAACACCAGCACCGCAACAGCAACCGAGCAAGAAAGCAACTAAAGAACAGAAGGCAGATAAGCTGTTTGAGATAGGCGAAGGCGAGGTCGCACGCCTACGCCCGCGCCTGCGCACCCACTATGAGCAAGTGGTGCGCCCGCAACTGCAACAACAGTTCAACTACCAGAATCCGATGCAGATCCCACGCCTCGAAAAAATCGTCATCAACATGGGCGTGGGCAAGGGCGAGCAAGAACCTAAGCAACTGGAGAATGCCGTACGCGACCTTGCGCTGATTTCGGGGCAAAAGCCCGTCGTCACTGTCGCCAAGAAGGCAATCTCCAACTTCCGCATTCGCAAGGGGCATCGCATCGGCTGCAAGGTCACCCTGCGCGGCGACCGCATGTATGTGTTTCTGGAGAAGCTCATCAACATCGTGCTGCCGCGCATTCGTGACTTTGCCGGTGTGTCGCCTCGCTCGTTTGATGGACGCGGTAACTACTCCATGGGGCTGCGCGAACAGATTCTGTTCCCCGAGATCGTGTACGACCAAGTAGATCGCATTCGCGGGATGGACATCACCATATGCACCACCGCCAAGACCGACGAGGAGGCGATGGCGCTGCTCAAAGCGTTGGGAATGCCGTTTCGCAAGAGCTGAGGCAGCAGGCGCGCCCGCCGATGCCCGCCCTGATTGAGGAAATCGTCGCGCGGCTGGAAGCGCTCTATGGCGTGGCAGAATGGCAGCCACGCCAAAACCCGCTAGAGGAGCTGATCCACTGCATTTTGTCGCAACACACCTCCGACGCGAACTCCTTTCGCGCCTATCGGCTCCTGCGTGAGCGGTACCCCACTTGGCAAGCCGTCGCAGAGGCACCCGTGCACGAGCTTGCCGAAACTATTCGCACTGGCGGGCTGGCAAACCAAAAAGCGCCGCGTATCCAAGCCGTGCTGAAAGCAGTTTATGCCGCACGCGGTCAATACAGCTTGGATTGGCTCCGCGAATTGCCCACTCCTGAAGCGCGCAAATTCTTGCGGAGCCTGCCAGGCATCGGGCCCAAATGCGCCGCCATCGTGCTCTGCTTCGCAATGGGGCGCCCCGTCATCCCGGTGGACACCCACGTATTCCGAGTATCGTGGCGACTGGGGCTCATCCCCAAATCCATCGGCGAGGCGAAAGCACACGATGTCTTAGAAGCCCTCGTACCCGAAGCCCTCGTGTACCGCTTCCATGTCGCGCTTATACGCCACGGGCGAGCGATCTGCAAAGCGCAAAACCCCCGCTGCCAGCAGTGCCCCTTGCAAGAGTTGTGCGCCTACGCGCAACAACACCGCACTCCCTCCAGCGCTTAGAGCGCGGCATCCCGCCGCGCTACGAACATCAAGATTCCCCACATCCATAGACACCTCCAGTGAACATCGCTGCCCCTGATGCGTCAATAACGGGCGGAGGACAGATACGCCATGCAACTGCGAACCTTGGCAGCAACTCTGTGTATAGCAGTGCTTGTTGGGAGCGCGTTGGCGCAAGCAGGCAGCGGGCAGCAACGCCAAGTCCGCGACCGCATCGCCTTTCAGGGCGGTGCTGCTGGGCGGATGGGTTTGTCGGCGATGCTGCTAGAGCGCGCCGATGTGCAACGCGAACTGAATCTGACCGAGCAACAGAAAACCCAAATTCGCCAAATGCTGGAAGAGCAGCGCCGCGCACGTGCCGAACTACGCAATCTGCCGCCCGAACAACGACTGGAGAAAATGCTGGAGCTGCGCCAAAAGTATGACCCGACTTCCGTGCTGACCGACGCTCAGAAAAAACGCCTACGCGAGCTGGAACTCCAAGCGATGGGTCCGATGGCGTTCCTCAACCCCGAAGTGGCGGACGAGTTGAAGCTCACCCAAGAGCAACGCTCGCGCCTGATGGGCATTATGAACGAGTTCCGCAACCAGTTGCGCGAGCAGTGGCAAGGCGGTGGTTTCCAGCAGGGCAATCAAGGGCAAAGGATGCAGCAGATGCAGCGCATGCGCGAGCAGATGGAACAACGCATGCTGGAAGTGTTGACCCCCGCACAGCGCCAACAGTGGCAGCAGATGCAAGGCAAGCCGTTCCAGTTTGAAGGTGGTCGCCCCATGCTTTGGGGCAACTGGGGCGGTGGCGACGGTGCACCCCGCCGCGGTGGCGGTGGCTTCGGCGGCGGACGCGGCTTTGGCAACTGACTTTCCGCATCTGGCTTACCTCCTCAAGCGAACACCGGCAGAGCACGCCCCCCAAGTGGGGGCGGCTCTGTTTAAGGCAACTCCCACCTGTGCCTCGACGCCCCGACCAACAGAAGGTACAATTTCCCCGCTATGGCGCGTAAACCTGTGCTTGCCATCGTGGGGCGCCCCAATGTGGGCAAATCCACCCTGTTTAACCGGCTCATCGGGCAGCGTGTCGCCATCGTGGAAGATACGCCCGGCGTCACGCGCGACCGCCTTTACGGCGAAGGCGAGTGGCTGGGGCAGCCCTTCGTTGTCATCGACACGGGCGGAATCCTCTTCAGCGACGACGACCCGCTGACTGAACAAGTGCGCGTGCAAGCACAGGTTGCCATTCACGAAGCCGATTGCATCCTGTTTCTGGTAGACGCGCGTGACGGACTTACCCCTGCCGATGAGGAAATCGCCGACATGCTGCGGCGCGGCAAAAAGCCCGTCGTACTGGTGGTCAACAAAGCCGACAACTCCAAACTATGGGAGAGCCAACGCGCCGAGTTCTTTGCGCTGGGGCTGGGCGAACCGCTACCTATCTCCGCTGTGCACGGGCACAACATCGCCGAGATGTTGGAACGCGCCTTCGCGCACATCCAAGCTACCCCCGAACCTGAACCAGAATCCGAAACCGAGCAAGAGCCCATCAAACTCGCCATTGTGGGGCGCCCCAATGTGGGCAAATCCTCGCTGCTGAACGCCATCTTGGGCGAACCGCGCGCCATCGTCAGCCCCATCGCAGGCACCACCCGCGACACCCTCGACACCCCCTTCACCTGGAAAGACCACCCTGTCGTGCTCATTGATACCGCAGGTATTCGCCGCCCCGGCAAAGTACAACGCTCGCTGGAGTTTTACGCACAACGGCGCGCCCAACGCGCCATCGAACGCGCCGATGTTGCTATCGTCGTCACCGACGCCACCGAAGGCATTACTCATTATGACCGTCGCATCGCCCAACTGGCAGCCGAAGCGGGGCGCGGCATCGTATGGGCAATCAACAAATGGGATCTTCGTGAACCCCCCGACGGCAATGTGGAACAAATGACCACCCTGAAAAAAGATTTCATCCGCGCAGCTGAACACGAACTCAAGTGGCTTGACTACGCACCCTATGTGTTCATCTCTGCGCTCAAAGCCAAAGGTATTGAAAAACTCCTGGACACCTGCTTAACGGTCGCCGATTTTCACTGCATGCGCATCGGCACGGGCGAACTCAACCGCCTCATCCACGAGTGGCAATACGAACGCCCCTACACGCGCAAAGGCAAGCAGCTTAAGATTTACTATGCCACGATGGCGAGCGTGCGCCCGCCCACCATCGTACTGTTTGTCAACGATCCCAAAATTGTGCACTTTTCGTACCTGCGCTACCTGGAGAACCAACTGCGCCGTCGGTACGCATACACAGGCGTGCCCATTCGCTGGGTGGTACGTCCTGCCCACGAAAAGCACGAAAAATAGCCCGTCAGGTACAATACCCACGTATGGAAGCGAAGTGGGTCTCCGTCAAGCAGGCATACGAGCAGCCCATCGGCAGCCTGCTCAAAGTGCGTGGCTGGGTGCGCTCGCGCCGTGACTCCAAAGGCGTGTCGTTTATTGAACTCAACGACGGCTCCCGCTTCAAAAGCCTGCAAATTGTGGTAGAGGCGGGCGTAGTTCCCGAAGAACTACTGCGCCAAGTCACTACGGGCGCGTGTATTGAAGCCATCGGCACACTGGTCGAATCGCCCGCGCCTAAACAACCTGTGGAGCTCAAACTTCATCAATTGCACCTCTACGGCACCGCTGACCCCGAAACCTACCCAATGCAAAAGAAGGGGCACTCGTTTGAATACCTACGCGAGATTGCCCACCTGCGCGTGCGAGGCAATACTTTCGGCGCGGTGTTTCGCGTGCGCAACGCCCTCGCCTACGCCATCCATCAGTTTTTCCAAGAGCGCGACTTCCTGTACGTACACACTCCCATCATCACTGGATCCGACTGCGAAGGCGCAGGCGCGATGTTTCGCGTCACCACCCTCGACTTGGAAAATCCCCCACGCACTCCCGACGGACGAATCGATTTCAGCCAAGACTTTTTCAGCAGACCCACCTACCTTACCGTCAGCGGGCAACTAGAAGCCGAGGCGCTCGCACTCGCCTTCGGCAAAGTCTACACCTTCGGGCCCACCTTCCGCGCCGAAAACAGCAACACCCCACGCCACCTTGCCGAATTCTGGATGGTAGAACCCGAAATGGCGTTCTACGAATTAGAAGACAACGCCAACCTCGCCGAGGAGTTTCTCAAGTACATCATCGGCTATGTGCTCAACCATTGCGAGGAAGACTTGGAATTTTTCCACCAGCGGATTGATAACACCGTACTGGAGACCCTCCAGCATGTTGCCGAGTCGCCCTTTGAGCGCATCACCTACACCGACGCCATCCGCATCTTACAAGCAGCTTCGCGCAGCTGGGAGTTTCCCCCCGTGTGGGGCAACGATCTACAAACCGAGCACGAACGCTACCTCACCGAAGAGTATTTCAAAAAGCCCGTGATTGTGACGGACTACCCTAAAGAGATCAAAGCGTTCTACATGCGCCTCAATGACGACGGGCGCACTGTGCGGGCGATGGATGTGCTGGTGCCGCGCGTGGGCGAGATTATCGGCGGCAGCCAACGCGAGGAGCGCTACGAGGTGCTGCTCCAGCGCATTCGCGAGTTGGGGCTAAACGAGCACGATTACTGGTGGTACTTAGACCTGCGTAAGTACGGCACTGCGCCTCACTCAGGTTTTGGCTTGGGCTTCGAACGGATGCTAATGTATGTGACAGGTATGAAGAACATTCGCGATGTAATCCCCTTCCCGCGTACGCCCGGAAACGCAGAGTTCTAACAGCCGTCCAACAGAGAGGATAACAGCGATGTGGCGAGTAAGCACGGTTGGCACGTTCGGATTGTTAGTGTTGTTTGCCCTTAGCCTGCTAGCATGCGGAGGTGGTGGCGGCGGTGGTGGTGCCACTACCTTCTCGCTGGCGGTGTCGGGCACGCCTGCCAACGCCATCGTGTATGTCAACGGGCAGCGCGTAGACAACCCTCAACAAATCACACTGCCCCCAGGCACCCATCGCATCCGCGTGGAGATTGTGGTCAACGGTCAGGTGATCGCCCAAGAGTTCACCATCCGCGCAGGCGAGGTTAGCTCCATTCAATACGACCTGAGCAGATACCAGATTGTGGTGGAACCCGCGCAGGTTGAGCTGTTCGAAGGCGCAGAGGCAACCGTCTCCGCCACCTTGCGCAATACCGCGACCAACACCGAAGCCGAAGCGACCTTCACCTGGAGCACACTTGATCCCACCATCGCCACCGTGCAACCAACCGATGCCCGCACGGCGCGTGTGGTTGGCGTGCGCGCCGGCGCAACCAAACTCAAAATCACCGATACCCGCACCAACCTCACCACGGAGGTGCCCATCTCTGTGCGCGTGTCGGAGTACACCATCGAAGTGCGCCCGCAGCCACTGGAAGTATGGGTCGATGAGGTGATTACGGTGTCGGCGACGGTGCGCCATCGCACAACAGGCGAGACTGTGCAAGGCGACCTCCAGTGGCAAGTGGTCAATCCGAGCCTTGCCAGCGTTCAAGCCACTGGAGCAAACACCGCGCAAATCCGCGGGGTGCAACGCGGTAACACCCAGCTGCGCGTGAGTGACCGTCGCACGGGGGCGCGCACAGAGGTGCCCTTGCGGGTGCTGGACTTCCCGCCACCGCCGAATTAGGCAGGAGTTGCGGGCAGCGCGTCGTAGCATAACGGGGCTATGGATTTGCTTCGACCGCGTGCGATTGAGCCGGGCGACACAATCGGTGTAGTGTCGCCATCCAGCGCGATTGACCCTGAGGAATTAGAGAAAGGTTTACAACCGTTTTATCGGCGTGGCTACAAGGTCGTGTTGGGCGAATATGCCCTAGCGCGGCGCGGTTATCTGGCAGGCAGCGACGAGCAGCGTGCTCGTGACTTAATGGCGATGTTCGCCCGTGAAGATGTGGCAGCGGTTGTCTGTTCGCGCGGTGGCTACGGCGCAGCGCGCCTCATCCCCTACCTAGACCCCGCTGTGTTCCGCAACAATCCAAAGCTGCTCATCGGCTACAGCGACATCACCGTGCTGCACCTGTGGCTGCTACGCCACGTGGGGCTGGTGGGGCTCTATGCGCCGATGCCCATCACCATGACGCGCCCCATCCCCGAACACGCGATGGAAGTGTTCTGGCGTGCCTTAGAAGTGCCCGAACCGCTGGGTGAGCTGCCCACTTGGAATCCCCCCTATCGCACGATTGTGCCCGGCAAGGCGCAAGGGCGCATCACAGGCGGTTGCCTCTGCCTCGTCGCCGACTCTCTCGGTACCCCCTACGAAATCAATACCCTCAACGCTATCCTCGTGCTGGAGGATGTGGACGAGCCCCCCTACCGACTGGACGCGATGCTCAACCACCTCAAGCTGGCAGGCAAACTGGACGCGTGCAACGGCATCGCCTTCAGCGAAGATACCCGTTGGGACCAACACGTCAAACCCAACGAAGCCACTCTCACGCCCGACGCGATCTTGGACGACTATCTTAAAGGACTGCCTAAGCCCTCCATGGCGGGCTTTCCGTTCGGACACATTCAAGACCCGCTTACCTTACCAATGGGCGTGCTGGCGGAACTGGACACCGAGCGCGGCAAACTCACCGTGCTAGAACCCGCTACCGTGCGCCGATAGTGATGTCGGTACTTACGAGGTGCGACGGCACGAATGCCGTCGCACCATACTCGTAGCGTGGGCGTTCCTGCCGACACCCGCCCACGAGGCACGTACGAAGAGACCAATCGTTCCGAGCAAAGTGAGAGAGCTCAACAAGCCCTGTCCAGATTTTCTCGCCTCTGCCCGGAAGGGCCACCTCTTGTCCTCCACAACACCCGGAAGTTACGTCGTGAATCTCCCCTTCCCGAGGTACCCACGCGAGCGAGTAGGAATCCAGCCATACAAAGCGAATCCGAACCTGCAGAGGAGGTAATGACAATGCAGCCGACGGCAATTGACGCGTTATTGCAGGAAACACGGGTGTTTCCGCCTTCGGAGGAGTTTGTGAAGCAAGCAAATATCAACGACCCCACTATCTACGAGCAAGCCGCGCAGGACTTTGAGGCGTTCTGGGCGCACTACGCCGAAACGATGCTGGACTGGTTTGAGAAATGGCATACCGTGCTGGAGTGGAACCCGCCGCATGCCAAGTGGTTTATTGGGGGAAAACTGAACGCTTGCTACAACTGTGTTGACCGCCATGTGAGGACTTGGCGCCGCAACAAAGCTGCGCTCATCTGGGAGGGCGAGCCGGGCGACGAGCGCGTACTCACCTACGGCGACTTGCACCGCGAAGTCCAGAAGTTCGCGAATGTGCTCAAGTCGCTGGGTGTGCAAAAGGGCGACCGCGTGTGCATCTATATGCCGCTCATCCCCGAAGCGATAATCGCGATGCTTGCGTGCGCGCGAATCGGTGCGCCGCACTCGGTAGTGTTCGGTGGATTCAGCGCGGAAGCGTTAGCCGACCGCATCAACGACGCGCAGGCAAAAGTGTTAGTAACCGCCGACGGCGGCTGGCGCCGCGGCAGCATCGTGCCCCTCAAACGCAACGCCGACGACGCCCTGCGCCATACCCCCTCGGTTGAAAAGGTTATCGTCTACCAACGCATCGGCGGCGATTACACGGTCAACATGCAAGAAGGGCGCGATTTCTGGTGGCACGACCTGATGAAAGACGCGCCGCTGACCTGCCCTGCTGAGCCGATGGACAGCGAAGACCTCCTCTACCTGCTCTATACTTCTGGCTCCACTGGTAAGCCGAAAGGAATCATGCACACCACGGGTGGCTACATGACGGGCGTCACGCTCACCGCCAAGTGGGTGTTCGACCTCAAAGATGAGGATGTGTTCTGGTGCACCGCCGATGTAGGCTGGGTCACGGGGCACAGCTACATCGTCTACGGTCCACTCTCCAACGGGGCGACTTGCGTCATCTACGAGGGCGCACCCGACTACCCCGACCGCGACCGCTTCTGGGCTATCGTGGAAAAGTATCGCGTCACGATTTTCTACACCGCGCCGACCGCCATCCGCGCGTTTATGAAGTGGGGCGAACACTACCCGCGCAAACACGACCTGAGCAGCCTGCGCCTACTGGGCAGCGTAGGCGAACCGATCAACCCCGAAGCGTGGATGTGGTACCACGAACACATCGGCGGCGGACGCTGCCCAATTGTGGATACTTGGTGGCAAACCGAAACGGGCGCGATTATGATTACCCCGCTGCCGGGAATCGTCGCCACCAAGCCTGGCTCCGCAACAAAGCCCTTCCCAGGCATCTTCCCTGCGGTGCTGGATGACCGCGGGCAGCCCGTTGGGGTCAATCAGGGCGGCTATTTGGTTATCACCAAGCCGTGGCCCTCAATGACGCGCGGGCTGTGGGGCGACCCCGAACGATTTGTGCAAACCTACTGGAGCAAATACGAGGGCATCTACTTCACAGGCGACGGCGCGCGCATCGACGAGGACGGCTACTTCTGGCTGCTGGGGCGCGTGGACGATGTCATCAATGTGTCGGGGCACCGCCTCAGCACGATGGAGATCGAAAGCGCGCTGGTAGACCACCCCGCGGTCGCTGAAGCCGCCGTCATCGGCATCCACCACGAAATCAAAGGGCAAGGAATCGCTGCCTTCGTCATCATCAAAGAGGGCTATCAAGGCGACGGCGGGCTGCAAGAAGAACTCAAGCAACATGTGGTCAAAAAGATTGGCGCCATCGCACGCCCCGACCAAGTTATCTTCACCGCCGAACTGCCCAAGACGCGCAGCGGCAAGATTATGCGCCGCCTGCTGCGCGACATCGCCGAAGGGCGTGCCTTAGGCGACACCACCACCCTTGCTGACCCCAGCGTCGTGCAAGCTCTCAAGGAGAAGTACGAGGGGCAGGAGGAGTAGCCCTTACAAAACCTTGCTTCGGCAAAGTCGCTCGCTTCTGTGTAAAGTAAGGGGCGGGTTCAGTGCCCGCCCCTCATTAGCCCCTACCTAAGAGACTGCCGAATCCGAGCGGATACCTATATCCGATCCCTCGCCTTCGGCTTGGCATGGCAGGTACTTTACCCCCTAAAGATTTACAGTCGTCCTGCCGATAATAAGCGTAGGCGACAGGGTACAGGTTGACCTTTGAACCTCCTGATCACTTGGTCGCACCTCCCCTACCCCAGAGAGGCGGGCCCCTCCCCACCCGCCTCTCCAAATCTTTCTAAAAAAGCCCCCTGCGGAAAGGCGTGCCGCAGGGGGTGTGGCGGTGGCGCTGGACGGTGCTGATGAGAGCCTGTTAAATCGGGCGCCGCCTATCTGCGCCTCCGCCGGGGGTTTCCCCCGCGCCTGTGGAGATTATGCCCTCCCACGCTCCAATACCACTCTGTGCTAATACGGGGAACGCCCTAAAACTCGCACACCTACGGGTATAATCCCAACGATATGGCGGAGCTGGTAATCTACAACACGCTGACGCGCCGAGAAGAGCCGTTCGTGCCGCGCGAACCCGGCAAGGTCTACATGTACGCCTGCGGACTTACGCCTCAAGCCCCTGCGCATGTGGGGCACATGCGCGGAGTGGTGGTCATGGACATCGTGCAACGCTGGCTCGAACAGCTCGGCTACGAAGTGCACTTCGTGCAAAACTTTACCGACATCGACGACAAAATCATCCGCCGCGCGCAGGAAGAGGGCATCACCACCGCCCAAGTCGCCGAAAAATACAGCAAAATGTATATCGAAGACGCCCTTGCGTTAGGTGTGCGCCTACCCCACTTCGTCAAAGTCACCGAAAACATGGACGCCATTATCGAGATGGTACAACGGCTTGTGGAGGACGGCTACGCCTATTCCGTAGACGGCGACGTCTACTTTGAGGTCAAGAAGTTCCCTGAGTACGGCAAGTTGTCAGGGCGCAGCGTGGAAGAGATGCTGGCGGGTGCACGCATCGAAGTGGACGAGCGCAAGCGCAACCCCGAAGATTTCGCGCTGTGGAAATCCGCTAAGCCCGGCGAACCGGCGTGGGACAGCCCATGGGGCAAAGGGCGCCCTGGCTGGCACATCGAATGCTCTGCGCTCAGCCTCAAGTACCTCGGACCCAGCTTCGACATCCATGCAGGCGGCATGGACTTGATTTTCCCCCATCACGAGAACGAAATCGCCCAGTCGGAGGCGTATCTGCATTGCCAGCAACCGTTCGCCCGCTATTGGCTGCACTGGGGACCTGTGCGCCTGCGCCAAGAGAAAATGTCGAAATCCACAGGCGTGGTGGTGCCTATCCGTGAGCTGCGTCAACAGTACGAGCCTGCGGTAATCCGCTACTTCCTGCTGATGGTACACTACCGTACACCACTGGAGTTCTCCTATGAGCGGCTGGACGAGGCAAAGGCGGCACTAGAACGGATACGCACCGCCTATCAGCGCGGACAAGCTTACCTGCGCGAGCATGGCGATACTGACACCGACTCGCTGGTCGCCGAGCCGTACCTTCAGCAGTTCCGCGCGGCAATGAACCACGATTTCAACACCGCACAGGCACTAGCAGCCGTGTTCGAAGTGGTGCGCGAACTCAATACACGCTTGAACGCGCCAGAACTGAGCGCCCAGTCGAACACCGCCGCAATTCAGGGCTTGCTGGACGCCCTGCGCTGGATGATGGAAACTGTGCTTGGCGTGTCGCTGAGCGTGCCCGCCGCCGCCCAAAGCGAACTAGTAGAGCAACTGATGCACCACATCATCGCGTGGCGTCAGGAACTGCGCAGTCGCAAGCTGTATGACCTTGCCGACCGCATCCGCGACGAGCTCAAGACGATGGGCATCCTTTTGGAAGACACGCCTCAAGGAACCACTTGGCGTATGGGCGAACGGGTACAATAGCCCCACTATGCGCAAGTTTTGGCTGTGTGTGGCTCTGGCAGCGATGACGATGGGCGTTATCGCCGAACCGAAGCTGCCACGTACCAACGCGCGCGACCTCAACCAACGCATCCAACGCCTCAAGGGCAGAGTGGTCATCGTCAACCTCTGGGCGACTTGGTGCAAGCCTTGCATCGAGGAAATGCCCGACTTAGTACGCTTCTACCGCGACTACCGGGCGCGCGGCGTAGAGCTGATCGGCGTTTCGCTGGACGACGAGGAAACCGCCGACCAAACGGTGCCCCCCGTGCTCCGACGCCTGCGCGTCAACTACCCTGTGCTGGTGGTCAAACAAGACTTAGACCAGTTTGCCGACCAGTTTGACGCGGCGTGGCGCGGCGAGGTGCCCCGCTTTTACCTCTACGATAGGCAGAGCAAACGCGTCAAGGCATGGTCGGGCAGCACCACCTACGCGAAGTTAGAGCAAGAGGTCAAAGCACTACTGAACCGGCGATGAGCGAGCAGCGCTTGCCCTTTGTGAAGATGGAGGGCATCGGCAACGATTTTGTGCTCATTGAAGGCGTAGCGGCACAAGGGCTGGAGCTGAGCGCGCTGGCGAAACGCCTGTGCCATCGCCCCTTCGGCATCGGCGCCGACGGTCTGCTGGTCATCGAGCCGAGCGAACACGCACCTATCCGCATGCGGATGTTCAACCCCGACGGCACCGAAGACTTCTGTGGCAACGGCTTGCGGTGCGCCGCCCGCTACGCCTACGAGCGCGGCTGGGTGAACAGCCTTGAGTTCGGCATTGAAACGCTGGGCGGTCGGGTCATACCCGTGCGTCTGCAGCTACAAGGCGGCGCGGTTGCGGCAATCGCCACCGACCTGCCCGCGCCCCGCTTTCACCCGCGCGATATCCCTGCCCTTGCCGACGGCGAAGTGATTGAGGACTACCCCCTCACCGTTGCGGGACACACTTTGCGCATCTACAGTGTCAACACGGGCACAACCCACACCGTGATTTTTAATGACACACTGCCCGACGATGCCCTGTTTACGCAAGTCAGCCCGCGCCTCGAAACCCATCCGATGTTCCCCGAACGCACCAGCGTGCTGTGGGCAGTGGTGGAATCGCGCACGGCGGTGCGCCTGCGCATCTGGGAGCGTGGCGTGGGTGAAACTCTGGGCTGCGGTAGCGGCGCTGCTGCCGCCGCAGTACTTGCCTACCGCGCAGGCTGGACAGAAGCAACGGTTGCTGTCCACTCGCGCGGCGGCACGCTTCAAGTGGAATACCGTCCCGACAACGGAATCACCCTTACAGGACCCGCGAGCCTGCACTTTGAAGGACATTTCTTCCTGTGAAACCCGCAATGCGAGTGGTTGGGCTACTAATGCTGGGGCTAATCGTGCTGCAAACGGCATCTGCAGACCGCCTAATTGAAATTCCCACAGGGCGACTGGTCTACCCCGAACGGCTGGCGATGGAGGTCGGCGTCTTGGAAAACACCCCTCACCAAACGCGAACGCTCATCAACTTGCGCGTTGCCAACCTGTGGGAAGTGCAAGGCGCACGCACAGGCTTTGATGGACGACTGGAAGTCTATGGCATCCAGTACAGCGTCTACCCCGAGATTCCGGGCTATGCGCCTGGCGTTGCGGTGGGCATCAGCGACCTTACGGATCGCACATCGCAAGGCAGGGGCTACTATGTGGCGATTTCCTACGGCATCGCCGCGCTGGGCAAAACGCCGTTAGACCACGACTTGCGCGTGCATCTGGGCTTCGGTGCGGAAGGCGCGCCTAGCTTCTTCATTGGGTTCGATATCCCCCTCAACAATTACCTATTCCTGCGCGCTGAGTATGCCGATAATCAAATCAACGGCGCGTTAGCGTGGCGCCTCAGCGAGCATCTTGAGCTGCGCGTCGCTGCCATCCGCCAACACACCAGTTGGAGTATCATGATTCGGCTATGATTCGCGAGATACGCCTGCAGGAGGGGGGCAAGCGACGGATTGCTGAAATCGTGCCTGTAGCGGGTTGGGCACGTTGGAGCCACGCGCTTTTGCTGATAGGCGTGCTCGTAATGTTCGCAATCGCCTGGTACCTTACCCCTAACCCGCAAGGACACGGTACGCACCAACAGCTGGGGCTACCCCCGTGCATGATTTATTACCTAACGGGGCGCCCTTGCCCCTCTTGTGGACTAACCACCAGCGTGAGCGCAATCGTGCACGGGCAACTTAGACTGGCGTGGCGGGCGAACCCCATCGGTTTTCTGATTGTTGCAATTGCATTGGGTGTTGCGCTCAACAGCCTCTACGCCCTGCTGCGCGGTCGCTCGCTGCGCCTCGACTTCGACTGGGTCAATCGCATCTTATTGGTGCTACTCAGCGTGTGGCTCATCCACGGAGTTGTGCGCTTCTTACTGGGCTAACCTCCCCTGCATCTCTGGGGAATGTGATTTAAATCACAGACGCGCCCCCGCAAGCGACGGGTAATATTTTGCCACGCTAAACAGTTGGAGGCGACTATGAAAAATCGTTGGCTATGGGGCGTTTTTTCCGCAGTGTTGATCAGTGCGTTGGTGGGCTACGCTGTCAGCAACCCGCCTGCCGAAAAGAAGGACATCGTTGATACGGCTGTTGAAGCGGGTCAGTTCAAAACCCTTGTGAAGCTCGTTCAGGAGGCAGGTCTTGTCGATGCGCTGCGTGGTGAGGGTCCATTCACCGTGTTTGCGCCAACCGACCAAGCCTTCGCCAAGTTGCCTAAAGCGCAAGTGGATGCCCTGCTGAAGGACAAAGAGGCACTGCGCCGCGTGCTACTCTACCATGTGGTGCAAGGCAAGTATATGGCTAAGGATGTTACGAAGCAGCGTTCCCTCAAAACTTTGCAGGGTCAAAATGTTCGTATTCGCGTGCAGGGCAACACTGTGCGAATCAACGACGCGAAGGTGGTCAAGGCGGACATCGAGTGCACCAACGGCGTGATTCATGTCATCGACAAGGTCATCCTCCCTCCCAACCGCAAGTGAGCACCTCCCTTCTGCCTGCTCCCCTCTCCGCCGCCCCCCTCTCGCCCTGAGAGGGGGGGTGTTTTTTAGATCTCGGGCGAGTACTCCAGTTCCACCTCGCCAATGCGCACGGTATCGCCTTCTTGCGCGCCCAGCGCTTCCAACTGCTTGAAGATGCCCAGCCCTTTGAGGCGTCGCTGCATGCGCATAATCGCCTCGTGGTTGCCGAAGTCGGTACGCTGCACGATTTCCAGCGGCAGGGTGCCTTCCACCACGAACACATCGCCTTCTTTGTACACGCGTACGGGCTGATAGGTGGGCTTTGCGGCTTCGGGGGGCGCTTCGCGGAGGGGTTCGGGGGATGGCAGTTCGGCAACGCGCTGCGCCAAACGCGCTACCAGCGCCTCCAGCCCCTCGCCCGTGTATGCCGAGATGAAAAATACCTCATAGCCCTGTGCTTCCAACTGGGTACGGATTGGCTCCAGCGCAGCGCGCCCTGCCTCGTCGAGCGTGTCGATCTTGTTGAGGGCAACCAGCGCGGGCTTTTGTGTCAGTTGTGGGTTGTACAGCTCCAGCTCGCGTTGGAGAATCTCAAAGGCTTCAAGAGGCGGTTCCAGCGCAAACGGCGACACATCCAGCAAAAACAGCAGCAGGCGGGCACGCTCCACATGGCGCAGGAACTCATGCCCTAACCCAACGCCCATATGGGCGCCCTCAATCAGCCCCGGAATGTCCGCCACCACGAAGCTCTGGTCGTGATACTTCACCACGCCCAAGTTAGGCACTAGGGTCGTGAAGGGATAATCGGCGATTTTGGGCTTGGCGGCGGAGATTCGGCTTATCAGCGTGCTTTTGCCTGCGTTGGGCATGCCCACGATGCCCACGTCCGCCAGTAGTTTGAGTTCCAAGCGCAGGGTGCGTTTCTCGCCGGGCAAGCCTTTTTCGGCAAAGCGCGGGGTCTGGCGCGTTGGGGTGGCAAAGTGGGCATTCCCACGCCCGCCCTTGCCCCCACGCGCTACCACAAACCGTTGATTAGGGCGGGCAAGGTCTACTAGCAGCTCGCCCGTGTCGGCATCGTAAACCAAGGTGCCTACAGGCACACGCAAAGTGATAGACTTGCCATTGCGCCCCTTGCGGTTGCTGCCGCTGCCGTGCTTGCCCGATTCGGCTTTATAGCGTCGCTGATAATGGTAATCCAGCAGCGTGGAGAGTTTCGGGTCGGCAACCAAAATCACGCTGCCTCCATCGCCGCCGTCGCCGCCGTCGGGACCGCCGCGCGGCACATGCTTTTCGCGACGGAACGAAACGCAGCCATCGCCTCCGCGCCCTGCCTCCACCGTAATCACCGCTTCGTCGATAAACACGCTCAATTCTACCGCGTGGCAGTAGGTATACTACCGCTGTAGGGGGTTCCAACCGATGGCGCTGAATGTATTGTCATGGGCGGAGCGACTGCGCCCCTACCGACGGCGCGTGCGACTACTGCTGGCATGGCGCTATGGCGCGATGGGGGGTATTGCTGGGGCATTGGTCGCCACACTGCTGAGTCTGCTGGACTGGCGCGCGTTGCTTGTTGTCTATCCGTGGCAGTTGGCGGCAACAGTTGGAATTGGTATGGCGATTGGCGTGCTCTATGCGATGGCGCTTCGCCTCTCGGATCCAGCCGTGGCGCAACTGATAGATCGCCGCGCAGGGCTGAAAGATCGCCTCCAAACCGCCTTGGAGCACTCTGAAGGCACACACCTGTTTGACGCCCCGCTGCTAGAAGATGCGCACCTTGCTCTGCAAAGCGTCAGCCCCAGCCAAGTGTTGCGATTGCGCTTCGGTAGGTGGCAACAGCTGTTTGCTGGCTCGCTGGCGCTGCTGCTATTTGTGCATTTCCTACCCCCAATCTTGGCAATTGCCATCCCAGAGCGGCGTGAGGAGCAAAAGGAAATCAAGCAAGTCGCCGAGCAAGTGCAGGAAGTCGCCAAGCCCATTTTGGAGGAGGCGAAAAAGCCCGATGCCGACGAACTCACTAAGCACATCGCCCGCCAAGTGGAGTTGTACAACAAGCGTGCCCGCGAGGCAAAGATGAGTAAACAAGAGGCGTTGCTGCGCTACAACCAGCTGATGGAGCAAGCGCGTCTGCTGGAACAGCAAAACCAACGCGCACTGGAGCAACTCAGCCGACAGGCGCAAACAGCGGGCGCACGCTTGGAGCAGCTGGCACGCGAGCGCGAGCAACTCCAGCTGCCCCCCGAAGCAAGCCAGCGCCTGCAGCAACTTAACCAAGCCGAGCAACGCCTGCGCAGCGAACTGGAACGCCTGCAGCAACAACTTCAATCGGGCAAGGACGCTCAAGGCAACCCCCTTACAGAGGCACAGCGCGCCGCCCTGCGCGAGCAAATCCAACAACTCCAAGCCACGCTGAACGCGCTGCATGGCGCTACCCTGTCCCATCAGATACGCGCCTTGCAACAACAGCTGCAGTCGGGCAAAGGCACCAATGGCAGACCCCTGACCCCCGAACAGCGCGCTGCCTTACAAGAGCAGCTACGCCGCTTGCAAGCCCTCCAAAATTCCGCAGCTGCCGACCTCCAACGCCAGATGGAACTGCTGCAACGGCAAATCCAAACCCTGCAACAGCAACTGCATTCGGGCAAGGACGCCAACGGCAACCCGCTCAGCCAAGAGCAACTAGAACAGCTGCAGCGACAACTTCAATCACTTCAAGAGCAGCTGCGCGCGCTCAAACTCTCGCAAGAGGCACAAGAGTTCTTGCGCAAGTTCCAAGAGGCACTGCGCAACGACCCCGCCTTCAAAGAAGCGATGGAACACCTGCGCAAACTCGCTGAGCAGATGCAACAGATGCGCCAACAACAAGACCCCCAGCAGCGAAAACTCACCCAAGAGGAAATAGAGCAGCGTCTACAGCAGCTAGAACAACTGCTGGAGCAACTGGCACAGCAGTACAAAACCGATGCGCAAATCCGTGAACTGGCACGCCAACTGCTGGAGCAAGTCAAGCAGATGAAAGAGTTGAGCCAGTGTCAAGGTGCGTGCATGGGGCTTGGGCTAAGCGGCGGCTTTGGGCTTGGAAGCGGCATGTCGTTAGGCGGCGCTGCGCTGAGAGGCTTGGGGCAAGGCGCAGGCGGTGCGTGGGACAAAAGCGATTACTTCGGACAACCCGAAACCTTCAATCAGGGCGAGAAACAACCTGAATTGAAGATCCCCTTGAAAGACACCCCGGTGTCTGCCCCGCCACCGCTGGGCACGCTGACGGGCGAATACATGGACTACAAAGCCCCACCCACGCCAGGCAGCAGCTCGGTGCCTCTTACTCAAGCGCTGCCCAGCTACCAAAAGAAGGCGGAGCAAGCGCTGAGCCAGCAGAATATCCCTCCAGCCGAACGCAAGCGCGTAAAACGCTATTTTGACTCCCTACAGCGCGGAAAGTAGATAGCAACCTAAGTTGGTTATCGGTTCTGACCGGGCAAGATTCCTCGCTACGCTCGGGGTG
>JAUQOS010000028.1 GCA_030550775.1 Armatimonadota bacterium | reverse complement strand
AGCGCTTGGGTGATATTGGGTGGGGCTTCCTCGTAGTGGGAGAAGCGTGTGCGGAAGCGTCCGCGCCCGCGTGTGAGGGCGCGCAGCTCCAGCGCGTAGCGAGTCATCTCGCTCATCGGCACATTCGCGCGAATCAGCTGCTTGCCTGCGCCTAAGCTCTCCATGCCCAAGATGCGCCCGCGCCTGCTGTTGAGATCACCCATCACATCGCCCGTGTAGGCTTCGGGCACAATCACTTCCACTTCCAGGATTGGTTCCAACACCACAGGTCCCGCTTTGGCGGCGGCTTCTTGGAACGCGAGGCTGCCCGCGATGCGGAACGCTTGATCCGACGAGTCCACCTCGTGATATGAGCCATCCACCACATTCACTTTAAAGTCGGTGACAGGGAAGCCCGCGAGGATGCCTTTCTCGGCGGCTTCGCGGATGCCGCGGTCAATCGCAGGGATGTAGTTTTTGGGAATAGCGCCCCCCACGATGCTTTCGGTAAACTCGATGCCTGCGCCGCGCGGCAGCGGCTCCAAGTTGATGAAGCAGTGTCCATACTGCCCGCGCCCCCCTGTCTGGCGCTTGAACTTGCCTTCCACGCGCTGCACCGCACGGGTAATCGTCTCGCGATAAGGGATGCGTAGCTCCACCACTTCCACTTCGGTGTTGAACTTGCGCTTGAGTTTTTCGAGAATGACCTCCAAATGGAGGTCGCCCATGCCCGACAGCAAGGTTTGTCCCGTTTCAGGGTCGCGGCGGTAGTGGAAGGTGGGGTCTTCCTCGTGCAGGCGTGCTAATGCGGGACCGAGGCGGTCTTCGTCGGCTTTGGTTTTGGCGACGATGGCGATGGTGTAGATGGGGTCTGGCAGCTGGATGGGCTCAATGGCAACGGGGCGGCTCTTGTCGCACAGCGTGTGCCCTGTGATGGTTTCTTGGAGTTTGGCAACCACGCCGATATCGCCTGCACGCACTTCGGGCGTGGCGATTTGGTTTTTGCCTCGCATGTAGAACAGCTGCCCGACGCGCTCCTCGCGCTCTTTTTGGGCGTTGTAAACCGTCGAGTCGCCTTTGAAGGTGCCCGAGTAGACGCGGAAGTAGGTGAGTTTGCCCACGAACGGGTCGGCGGTGGTTTTGAACACGAAGGCGGCTAAAGGCGCGTTGGGGTCGGGCTTGAGTTCAATGGGTTCGTCTTTGCGCAGGTCTTTGGCGACGGGCGGAGGTGCTTCTGCGGGGCTGGGTGCCAGTTCCACAATGGCTTGCAGCAGTGGTGCTAGCCCCTCGCCCAGTGCTGCGGAGCCGCACAGCACGGGCACGATGTGCCCTGTGCGCACACCCTCGTGGAAGGCGTGCACCAGCTCCTCCTCGCTTAGCGGGTTGCCGTCCAGATATTTTTCCAGTAGGGCGTCGTCGGTTTCAGCGGCGGCTTCCATCAGCATCTCGCGCGCACGCTCGACCTCCGCCTGCAGTTCTTCGGGCACAGGCGAGGGCGCAATATCGCGATCTTTGCCCACATACGCCTTCTGGTGCAGCACATCCACAACGCCGCGAAACTGGGTTTCGGTGCCAATAGGGATTTGCAACGGCACGATGCGATTGCCGTAGGCGTTTCGCAAGGTGTTGAGCAATCCTTGATAGTCTGCTCCATCGCGCTCCATTTTGTTGACGAAAATTATGCGGGGGATTTTGCGTGCTTCGCAAATCTCCCATGCGTTTTCAAAGCCGACTTCCAGCTCCGCTTGCGCGGGGGCAACCAAAATCGCAGCGTCAACGACTTGTAATGCGCTGTATAGTTCGCCTATAAAGTCGGGAAAGCCAGGCGTATCAATAAGGTTGATTTTGTAGCCATCCCACTCAATTGGCAGCAGCGTGGCGTTGAGGCTGATTTTGCGCCGTTGCTCCTCTGGGTCGTAGTCGGAGACGGTGTTGCCAGCTTCAATGGTGCCGATGCGGTCGGTGTGTCCAGCGATGTAGAGGAGATGTTCGGCGAGGGTGGTTTTGCCGCTGCCGCCATGTCCCGCCAGCGCGACATTGCGAATGTATTCAATTGCGTACTGTTTCATGGCACAACCCCTGCGGTTAGAATGTGTGGCGAATGCGTTTAGCGGTACATAAAATCAAGCCCCTCTGCGCCTGTGCTGAGAGGCTCACCATTCGCCTACAATGCCTGCGCCCCAGCAGCTATATTATGCCCCACACGCACAAATAAAGTCAAGTGGAGCCGGCAAGGCTCTGCCTGGCGGCTACAGTTCCCACGCCCATCTGAACTCAAGTCTTTTGAGGCGCGTTGTGTGCCTGCGGCTACGACACGCGCAGCACCATCTTGCCGAAAAAGTCGCGGCTTTCGAGTTTCTCGTGGGCGGCGCGTGCCTCGCTTAGGTCGAACACGCTATCAACAATCGGGCGCAGCTTGCCTGCCGTGATGTGAGGCAGGATGTGCTCCAGTTCGGCGCGTGTGCCGATGTAGGTGCCGTGAATGGCTAACTCTCGGCTGAACACGTAGCGGATATCAAACGTAGCTTCTGCGCCTGTGGTGGCACCGCAGGTCACCAGTCGCCCGCCTTTGGCAAGCAACCGCACGCAGGCGTCGAACACTGCCTGACCGATGTGCTCGAACACCACATCTACGCCCTCACCTTCGGTGATTTCGCGCACTTGCTTATGCCACTCTGGCTCCGTGTGGTTGACTGTGAAATCGGCGCCCAGCGCGCGGCAGCGTTCCAGTTTCGCCTCGCTGCCTGCGGTGGCAATCACCAGCGCCCCGCGCATTTTGGCAATCTGAATGGCGGCGGAGCCAACCCCGCTGCTGCCCCCCATAATTAGCACCCATTCGCCGGGCTGCAGCTGGGCTTTGGTCATCAGCATGTGCCAAGCAGTGAGGAACACCAACGGAAACGCAGCCGCCTCCTCAAAACTCAAGTTGGTGGGCTTGGGCAGCACATTGCGCGCGGGCACTACAATGTACTCGGCATAGCCCCCTGCGCGGTGCGCGCCAATCACCTGCACCGTTTGGCAGAGGTTTTCGCGACCCGTTTTGCAGTAGCGACATTTGCCGCAGCTAATTACGGGGTAAAGCACCACCGCGTCGCCCACGCTGACAGTGCGCACCCCCTCGCCCACTTCCACCACCTCGCCTGCGATGTCGCTGCCCAAAATATGGGGCAGAGGCGTCTTATAGGCAGGAATGCCGTTGCGCACCCAAATGTCTAAGTGGTTGAGTGCACAAGCCCGCACGCGCACCTTCACCTCGCCCATCCCCACCGTCGGTTCGGGCACATTCTCTTCGTAAACGAGCTTGTCAATACCACCGAACTCGTGAATCCGCACCGCTCGCATAGCCTAATGGTACCCAACAGCAGGCGAGGCGAGCGTTAGCGCGTTTCGGTGCGGGTGGCTTGCTCAAGGTCGTGCAGTCGTTTCTGGAGTTTCGCTATTCGCGCCTGCAGCCACAGCAGGTACGCGAAGATTCCAACCCACACGATGAGGATACTGATGCTCAACGCGATCTGCCAACTCATAGATGCGTGCCTCCAGTTGATACGTTGCTATGCGCCCGCGATAAAGGACAAACGCCAGCGCCCAGTAAGTAATCATCCCCAAGTAGACGCCCGTGCGGTAGAACCAATCCAACGCCTGCTTGCTCGCCATCACATTGCTGGGGTGCAGCGAGACTTCTTGAAACATGGGCAGGCGTGGCAGAATAAACACCAGCATGGGCACGGTCAGCGCAGCGAACACTGTATAGCCCGAGCTGACCGCCGCGCGCCGACGGTCGTCTTCTACGGAGCTGCGCAGCGCGAAATACGCCGCGTAAATCATCAGCTGCAGCAGGAAGCTTGTTTGGCGCGGATCCCAGTGCCAAGGCTTACCCCACTGCATCGAAGCGAACACCATGCCTGTAAGCAGGGTGATTAGCCCAAACAGCATGCCCACCTCGTTGGCAGCCGCAGCCCGCAAATCGTCCATCGGGTCGCGCCGTCGCAGGTAGCGCCAACCGAAAAAGCCCCCTGCCAGAAACGCCAGCGTGCAGCTAAACGCCGCGGGCACATGAAACAACACAATTCTCGCCGAGCCGGGGTCGCGGAACCCTTGCGCTGGTGGCACCCAATAAAACGCCAGTACCGTCAGGGCAAGCATTCCGAACCCCGCCAACGCTAATGCCATTCGCATACGCTTTGATTGTACCCGCTGAAGGTGCTTTGCAGTTGGTATAATTAGCCCGCTGGCAAGCCAATTGCTAGCGACTGCCCCGATCGCTCGGGAGATGGACAGGAGGTAAAGACTATGCGTGTAGGAATCCTGACGGGCGGGGGCGACTGCCCGGGGCTTAATCCCGCGATTCGGGGCGCGACGCTGCGCCTAATCCGAGACGGGCACACCCCGATAGGCATCCTGCAAGGCTGGAAGGGGCTTATTGAGGGTTTGACCGTTCCGCTCACTGAAGAGCGCGTGGATGAAATTATTCGCGAAGGGGGCACCATTTTGGGCACTTCGCGCACGAACCCCTTCAAAAACCCCGCCGATGTACAACGCATCTTGGAAAACATCGAAGACTTTGAGCTGGGCGCGATTATCGCGATTGGCGGCGAAGACACCCTGGGCGTCGCCCGCCGCTTGTATGCGGAACACGGCGTGCGCGTGGTTGGCGTGCCCAAAACGATGGATAACGACTTAGGCGGCACCGACTTTACCTTTGGCTTCGACAGCGCGGTGTCAGTGGCGGTGGAGGCGATGGATCGTCTGCGCGACACTGCCAAGTCGCACGCGCGAATTATCGTGTTGGAAGTGATGGGGCGCCACGCTGGTTGGGTCGCCTTGTACGCAGGCATCGCAGGCGGCGCGGACTGGATCCTCATCCCCGAAGTGCCCGTCGACCTGAACGCGATGTGCCACTATCTGCAGCAGGTTTATCATGGGGGCAAGCGCTACGGGTTGGTGGTAGTCTCCGAAGGCGTGGAGTTGCCGTTTGCGGGCAGCGACGAGTCGGCAGCCATCGACGAGTTTGGGCACCGCGTGCTGAAAGAGCGCGCGGTTGGCTCCCGCGTGGCACGCTATATCGAGCAAGTCACAGGGATTGAAACGCGCGATGCCGTGATTGGGCACATCCAGCGTGGTGGTCCACCCACGGTGTTTGACCGTGTGCTGGCGACGCGCTTGGGGCTAAAAGCTGCCGAGTTGGTCAGCGCAGGTCAGTTTGGGTTGATGGCGGCGCTGCGCGGGGTAGAAATCGTGGCAGTGCCCTTGGAGGAGGCACTAGGTACGCTCAAACTGGTGCCTTACGAACTGTACGAAGAAGCCCGCCAGATTTTTCAGCGCATCACTTTACAGCCACAGCGCAGCGGAGCGGGCGAGATCGCGCCCGTATAGACCCTGCTGATGCACTTCCTCAAGGATAGCCGCTACCACCTGCGGGTGGTAGCGCGTGCCTACTCCTTGACGCAAGATGCTTGTCGCTAAATCGCTGCTGTGCTCACGGGCAAGGCGCAACCAGTCCTCCAGCGCGCTCAGTAGATGCGCGCTCAAAGGCGCATTCGGCTGCTCCTGATACACCACATGGTGCAGGTGTACCAGCGGTGCCACTTGGCGCAAGCCCGGAATTTGCTCTACAATCGAGGCGCTGATTTCAGGATGACGCGCCAGCAAGGCACGCTCTGCTTCCGTAAGCGGTGTCGACTTGTTGAGCGTGTGATACGGGATAGCGACCATCCCAATGTCGCGCAAATAAACTGCCAGTTCGAGAAGCCGCTGCTCGCGCGTGGGGAGGCCCAGTCGCTGGGCAACGGCTAAGGCAAGGGTGCGCAACGGCTCGGCTTGCCCGTATCGCCCTCCAGAACGCAGCTCAATTAGCCGCGCAAACGCCCGCACCCCCTCACAGTGGAGCCGATGCAGTCGCGCTGGCACCACCACAAACGCATAGTATGCCAGCGCCATCAGCGAGCCGATTGCCACCACAATAGACCAGATGATATTATGCATAGTGACCATCCTCCGAGCGAAAGAGTGCCACGCCACTATTTGCTGGCTTTGCTGGTATGCTGCTCGCGCTGGCGTTGCCACTCGTGAACGATCTGCTTGAAAACATCCACTACTTGTGCGTCGAATTGCGTGCCTGCACCGCGCTCCAGCTCGGCGATGGCTTCCTCAATGCTTAGGGGGCGACGGTGCAAGCGCTTTTGGTTGGGAGCTTCACCCCCAATCATCGCATCGAAAGCGTCTACCACTGCAATCAGGCGCGCTTCTAGAGGAATCTGGTCGCTATTGAGCCCAAACGGATAGCCCTTGCCGTCAGGGCGTTCGTGGTGCAGGGCAATCCACGGCACAATCTGGCTGAGAAAGGGAGTATCGCTTAGAATTTCGGCACCCAGTTGTGGATGTTTTTTGACATGTTCCCATTCTTCGGGGGTGAGGCGTGCAGGCTTGTTGAGGATGCGCTCATCCAGCACGGTTTTGCCTAAATCGTGCAAGAGCGCGGCTTCGTACACCAGTTCGCAGCGTTCAGGGGGCAGCCCCAGTCGTTCTGCCACGCGCCGCGCCCACTGGGCGACGCGCTGCAGGTGCCCGCCCGTGTAAGGGTGCGCCCGCTGCACCAAGAAGCCCAAGCTGCGAATTGTCTGATGGTATAGGGCTTGTTGGCGCGCCCAGATGACAAACGCCTGCCGCAGCGCCAAATAGGGCACCAGCACACCCAGCAACCCGACCACACCTTGCAGTTGCAACATCAGCGCTACCAGAAACGAAATTGGCACCATGAGCGCCACATCGCGGGGCACACTGGAAATGGTCTGTTTCAGCACCCAGCCGAGGCGAGTCGACTCGGCAATAGAGATGGTAATGCTCACGAGCACGGTGTTGACCAGTAGGTATATCGCCAGCCCTGCGACAAGTGCTCCCCCGCTTCGGAGGCTCAACATGCTAAGATAGGGGGGATGCAAGAGGGCGGCGGTGTAGCCCGCAGCGGCGGCGCTGAGGATGCTTTGAGCGGTGTTTATGAACGCCCAGCGCGGGCGTGTGCCCTTGAGTTGGGTCATCACCAGTCCAGCAATGAGCGAGATGATAGCATCCAGCCACACACCGAATTGCCAACCATAGGTGAGGGCAGTTGCAATCACTACAGGGGTGCTGACACTAAGCCACACCCCGCGGTCGGGATATTCGGGGCGTAGGGGGTAGCGTACCAGTAAAAGTTCCGCCGCTGTTGCCAAAGCAACGATGGCAGCAAACGCCCCCAGCTGGTGTTGTTGCACCAACGGCACGCCTGCCCACGCCAACAGTACGGCGGAAGCTAATCCCAAAGCCCCGCTCCAGAGCCGAAACCGCCTTCGCTTGTTCATAAACACAAGAATTTAGAATGGGCAAGGCAAGCCGCTGTGTACTTTAGCGATGCCACTTACGGCAGTTGCACCGTCTGTGGCGCTTGGTCGATGGGGTCATCCCATCGGTGCGGATAGTACACGCGCTTCGCGCTGGCGATCGACATCATCGCCACGATCATTGCCATGAGGATGAGCCACCGTTTCATCGACTGTCCCTCCTGTTAGTTTGGAATGGTCAGCCGCTCGGTGCCGCTCCGCTCTGGCTTGCCTTGCTTTGAGGTGCGCCTTGCGGCGTACCTCAAACCTTACTTTGCGTTGGTGGGCGCGTTCTCGCTGGTGGGAAGGGCTGCCACTGCTCCCCCAGTGGGTTCCATGTCGCTGCGGAACGCCCCCACCCGCCGATTGACTGCGTCCAGCGTGGCTAAGCCCACTGCCCGCAGGGGATCTTGGCGTATGAGGGCGCTGCCCACCAGCAGGTCTTCGCCTTGATCGCGCACCGCGCTCACCAGCACCACGGCAACGGGGTAGCCGCCCACCACAGTTGCCGTAGATACATCTTCCAGTCCGAAGCGCTCGTGTAAGCCATGGGCGGCTTCCACAGCGCGTAAGGTGGCTGCCGCCACCAGGCGCGGGATTTGAGTGCTGGAGCGCACGCCCGCGGCGGCGCCGCGATACACAGTGCCGTTGCGCTCCAACAGCACGGTGACGACTGCGCGAGTGCCCTCGTAGGCAACTTGGCTATCGAGCCAGCGCAAGCGGAGGGGTTCCGAAGGCTTCGAGGCACACCCTTTTTGGGCAACACTGATTTTGCGGTGGTCTATATGAATGCCAAAATGCGCCAGTAGCGCAGACTCCACGTCGCGCACGGCTTGTTTCGGGTTGCGGTCGGCTTCCACGAGCAAGTGGATCTCTTGGATGAGCCCACTGTCGTCTGCAACGACACGCGCACCGCACACACCACGCAGCTCCCTCAGTACACTCTCTATCTGCGCAGTTGTATGCCGACGCTCCGGCATGACTCTGACCTCCTTGCCGAATCTGCAGCTCTCACCATACCCTCAAGAGCCATGCCTTCAGGAGCCAGGGCGGTGATTCGCTTCCACCTTCCAGATTCCTGCTAAAATTTCGGGGAGTTTGGTCGAAATTCCCCGATCTCCCCCGCAATTGTGCGGGCATTAGCGTCGGGGTGAGAGGCGCGTCAGTGCCAAGCGCATCAGGGTGTGCTCGTCGGCGTCGGGATGTTCGCTGAGCACGGCGTTTAGGGCTGCCTGCGCCTCACGACGGGTGTAGCCGAGTTGTACCAGCCCTTCTGCGAGAGCGTCGAAGTCGACGCTGCGAGCGCGCGTGGCAGCTGCCAACCGCTCCACTTGCCGCTCGAAGGCAAACTGGGCGACCTTGTCCGCGAGCTCCAGTGCCAACCGCTCCGCAAGTTTGGAGCCGACACCTGGCAGCGACTTGAGGTAGCGCACATCTTTGCGGGCGATGGCGCGGGCTAAGGTTTCGGGTTCGGCTGCGCCGATCAGGTTCAACGCGAGGCGCGGTCCGACACCACTGACGGTAATCAGCAAGTCGAACAGTTTGCGCTGGGCAGGCTCCAGAAAGCCAAAAAGCTGGATCCCCTCGTCTTCGCTAAACAGCGTGCGGATGTGTAAGGTGAGGGTCTCACCCAGTGGAGGCAGCTGCCCCTTGAGGCTGGGCGGCAAGCGCACTTCGTAGCCCACGCCGCCCACCTCTATCACAGCAAGATTGTCTTCCAGCGCGCTTAGGATGCCCGTGAGTTTGCTAATCATTTTAGGGGGCGGGGAACACGGGCACAAAGGCGAGCGTCATCAGCAGCTCCAGCGCACGGGCAGGCTCGGGGGGCGTGAGGCTGGTGACGCGGTTGGGGTCAATCTGCGCGGCGCGGCGAATAGCGCGGTCAGCCTCGATAGTCTTGCCCAGCTCGGTGTAGATGTAGGAGGCGCCTACCTGTGCCCACGCGGTGTCGCGTGCTTGCGCAAGGGCTTTGTTGAGTGCCTCTTCGGCTTTCTGGAGGGTTTCCGCACTGGGGCGGTTGCCGTCGCGCTTAGTAGTGTAGGCTTCCAGCGCGTAGCTGAGCGCGATGCCCAGGTGTGCGGGCGCGTAGTTGGGGCGTGCCTGCAGCGCCAGCTCAAACCACTCGCGCGCGACGGGGAGCAAGTCTTCGTCGCCCGGGCGCAAGCCCTCCATCAAGTTGAGCATACCGCGCAACTGGTATGCTTCTGCCGTCAGAGGATCCAAGCCCAACACGCGCCAGAAGGCGTCTTTAGCGCGATCGTACTCGCGATTTGCCACAAAACTCCAATAGCGCAGGAAGGCGGTCTGGGGCGTGTTGTCGCTTAGCCCTTGTGCCTGCGCTGCCAGCCTGCCCACAACAGTGGGGCGACGGTTTAGCAAGGCGAGGTTCGCTCGTGCCACCAGAAGAGCCTTTGATTCTTTGTCGATTTTCTCTGCTTCAGCGAAGGCGCGCTCCTGTTCACGGGTGTCGTTGAGCAGTGCAGCAGCCAGTCCCCGTATGGCGTAAGTATAGTCGTTTGCCACGCCCCGCCGAATGGCGGTGTTGGTTATCACGATTACATCGCGCAATCGCCCTGCTTGCAGGTAGGCATAGGCAAGCATATTGAGGTAGCGCGGGTTGTTGGGCTCGCGCTCGATGAGGCTAAGGAAGTCGTTGATGGCGCTGCTTGCCTCACCTTCAGCAAGGCGCAGCGTTGCCCGTGCGACGATTGCATCAGCGACACTCGCCTCGCCCACCGTTTTGAGGCGTGTTTGATTGATCTGGTGTTGCGCTTCAATTGCGTTGCGCAGCAGTTCACGTTCGTTACGGGCGTTGCGCGCGCGTCGCAAACTAGCCGCCACACGCAACTCTTGCGCCTCCAGCGAGTCGGGGAACAGACGCACTAGGTCTTCTACGGCTTCATCCGCCTCTGCAGCGCGCCCCAAGCGCAACAGAGTTTGGATTTGCAAAATTCGCGCTTCGCGGTGGGCAGAGTCGGCTTTGAGCGCCACACGCGCGTGGTAGAGCGCCTCCTCAAATTTGCCCTCCACAAACGCCTCGCGGGCTTGGCGGTAGTGGTGTTCCGCGCCCAGGGCAACGCCGTTGTCAATAATTAGCTTGATCTCTTTAGAGACGCTTTTGCCGCCCTCCAAAAACGCCACGATTTTGAGTGTGCGTTCTCCTTCAGCGTCGGTGAGGGTATCCCACTCGTACTCGTAGGGCGTGCTTTCATCCACCTCGCGCAGCACACCATCTACCGAGAACTCCACGCGTTCCACAAGCTTTTCCGACTGCACGCGCGCCACGACCTTGACGACACCCTTGACGGTCGCCCCATTTTCCAGGTTGACTGTGATTGTGGCTTCAGGTTTGGTCTGGGCAAGCGCGGTTGCCCACAGCAGCCCCACCAGCCAACTGAGTTGCCGAATCGCCTTCATAACGGCACTTCAGTTCGTGGTGGGCGGGCAATCTCCTGCCGAACTACTTACCACTCACGGTAAGGAATACCGTTGCTACCAACGCCCTCGGCTGGCGAACGCACCTTCATCTCGCCCGTGTTCGGGTCGCAATAGTACTCCAGCTCCTTACCTGAGATGGGGCAGCGTGGCACCTCGCGCAGATAGGGACCGTTGTAATATTCAGGGTTGAGGCGCATCGGGCGTCGCCAGCGATCTAAGCCCATCGTCGGTGGCTCCATGCTTGTTAGGTCGCTGAGGTCGGCTGGGTAAATGCCTGTGTCGTGGTAAAACACCAGCAGCGCGTGGCGCGTTTCGGCTAACACCATGCGTAATCGCGCTTCCGGGTCGCGCGGTAGATGGATATGCACTCGTGGGGCAAACGCCGCCAGCACAGCCACACTCATCACCGCCAACGACAATACTTCGGGCAAAGTCATCCCCCGTAGCCAGCGCATAACCAACCTCCAAATCTATACGGTATATTCCACACCGCGATAGGACTTTGGAAGGATTATGGGGTAAAATTGCCCCTGACAGGAGGGTCCTATGGCTATCACTTTGTCGGAACGAGCAGCGCAGGAGTTGAAGACGCTGTTGGAAGAGTCGGGCTATCAGAACGCCGGGCTTCGTGTGTGGGTCGCTGGTGGCGGTTGCAGCGGGTTGCAGTATCAGATGGCAATCGACGATGCCGAACCAGAGGAGACCGACCTCGTGTTCGAGTCGCACGGGGTACGCATCTATGTAGATAGCCTCAGCATCCGCTACATGGACGGCTCGTGCATTGACTATGTAGAGGACATGTTCGGCGGCGGGTTCAAGATAGACAATCCGAACGCTGTCAACACCTGCGGCTGCGGCTCATCGTTCCAAACCGATGATGAGCTTGGAATGCCCGGTTGCTGCGGCGGCGGGTGCTGCTGCGGCTGAGCGCGCTCTGCGCTTAGCGCAATCCGTGCGCCTGAAGTAGCATGTCTATCCACGCCAAGTCTTCTTCCGCAAATGGTGGAGGCGGCGGAGGCTCACGGTAATCCAAGGTCGCTTCATACGCGCCGTCTTCATAGCACTGGTTTACAATCGACTGCAGTTCCAGCGACGCGAAGCCATCACCGATTGCTAGTGGAATCGGAATTGTAGGCAAGCGGTCGCGCACCGTAAGCGGATAGAGCCAAAAGTTGTGAGGGTCGTCGGCGCGACTAATGCTAATCAGATAATGCCAACGGTCGCCGAACCGCTCTAAGACCTTTGCACGGGGCGGTGCCAGTGTGTACTCGCCCCCGCGCAACAGGTCAATCTCCACCAAGTGCACATCGCTTTTGAGGATTTCGCCCTGCTTGCGCAGGTACAACTCGCGCCCTTTCGTGTTCAACTCCTTATTGGTGGGGCTGAGCACTTCAATCACTGTCACCAATCGCAGCCCTTGCTCGCGGTCAAGGATTTGCACATACACTTCTGTATGGAGTTCTTCTTCCACATGCAACACCTGGGGCGGGTCATAGGGGGTATTGAGTGTGGCAGTGGCGCCTGTGGGTTGCTTGGTGCGCAAAATCGCCACATCGGGCAGAATCTCGCGCCGCGATTCTTCCACATACACGCGCTCTTCCAACCGCGCCACATAGCGCGGGCGGATCTGCGGCTGCAGTGCATTACTTATGTAGGTCAGCAGGCGGGTATGAAAGTCGTTCCAATACCGCCGGTTTTCCAAGTACGGGTTCATGCCGGGAAACGGGTTTGCCATCGCCAAGCCCCCCAAAGTATTGTACCTTTCAAGGGCTAATGATGGGTATACTCATACACGCCACCACCATACCGAAGGAGCAGGAACCGATGCACTGGAACGCGCGTGCGCTTCGGCAAGCGTTTTTGGGCTTTTTCCAAGAAAAAGGGCACCTGCTGTTGCCCTCCGATAGTCTGGTGCCTAAAGACCCGTCGCTGCTGTTTACCAGCGCGGGCATGGTGCAATTCAAGCCCTACTTCTTGGGGGTGGCGCAGCCGCCCGCCCCGCGCGTGACCACCGTGCAAAAGTGCCTCCGCACCACCGACATCGAATCGGTAGGCGATCTGTCGCACCTTACCTTTTTCGAGATGCTGGGCAACTTCAGCTTCGGCGACTATTTCAAGCGCGAAGCCATTCTGTTCGCCTGGGAATTCCTCACCGAACGCCTAAAGGTAGACGCCGACCGCCTGCAGTTTACGGTGTTCCAAGACGACGACGAGGCGTTTGATATCTGGCACCGCGAGGTGGGCATTCCTGAGAACCGCATCTGGCGATTGGGCGAGAAAACCAACTTCTGGCCCGCCAACGCCATCAGCGAGGGCCCCAACGGTCCGTGCGGTCCCTGCTCCGAGATTTTCTACGACACGCGCATCGACACAGGCTGCGAGAACCCCGACTGCGGTCCCGCGTGCGACTGCGGGCGCTGGCTGGAGATTTGGAACCTCGTGTTTATGCAATATGAGCGCACGGAAGAAAACGGCAAGCCCAAGCTGCTGCCTCTGCCCAAAAAGAACATCGACACGGGCATGGGGCTAGAGCGCACCGCCGCCGTACTGATGGGGCTGGAAAGCCCCTTCGAAACCGATGTGTTTGCGCCGATTGTGCACCGTATTGAGGAGTTGTCAGGCGTGCGCTACAAGCAAGGCGAGCCGACCGACACCGCCATCCGCCTAATTGCCGACCACATCCGCGCGGCGACTTTCACCATCGCTGACGGTGTCATTCCGCAAAACGAAGGGCGCGGCTATGTGCTGCGCCGAATCATTCGGCGTGCCATCCTGCGCGGGCAACGCGTGCTGGGCTTTGAGAAGCCCTTCTTTGCTGACCTCGTGCCTGCCGTCGTCGAAGCGTTGGGCGACCAATACCCCGAAATCGTACAACGCCAAGAGTACATCCAGACCACGCTACGCTATGAAGAGGAGCGGTTCCGCCACACAGTGCAGGCGGGCTTAGCACGACTGGAAGAGATGCTTGCCGACCCCGACACGCAGCAGACGAAGCAACTTTCGGGCGAGCGCGTGTTTATGCTTTATGACACCTACGGCTTCCCGCTGGAGTTGACGCGCGAAATCGCGGCCGAGCGCGGCATTAGCGTCGACTTGGAGGGCTTCGAGCAAGCGTTGGATGTGCAACGCCGGCGCGCCCGCGAAGCCAGCGGTATCTCGGAAAAGCTGTTCGTGCAAACGGGGGCAGCGCTGGCAGAGTTGGCACAGCGCACCTCCCCCACCGAGTTCATCGGCTACGACCATCTGGAAGGCGAAGCCCAAGTGGTAGGGCTGGTGCGCGATGGTGATCTTATCCCCGAAGCCCACGCTGGCGATACAGTGGAGATTGTGCTCAATCGCACGCCGTTCTACGCTGAAGCAGGCGGACAGGTGGGCGACACAGGCGTTCTTGAGTGGCAGGGCGGACGCGCAGAAGTGCTGGACACCCAAAAAGCCAACGACTACTACTTCCACCACGCCAAAATCGTAGAGGGCACGCTGCACTTGGGCGAGACAGTGCGCGCCAAAGTAGACGCTGAGCGACGACTCGACATCCAGCGCAACCATACCGCCACCCACCTACTGCACGCAGCGCTGCGCCAAGTGCTGGGCACGCATGTGGTGCAAGCAGGCTCGCTGGTGGCGCCCGACCGATTGCGCTTCGACTTCACCCACCCGCGCGCCCTTACCCCCGAAGAGCTGGAGCGCATCGAAGCGTTGGTGAACGAAAAAATGCTGCAAGAGATTGAGGTGCGCGTCTACACCGATGTCCCGATTGAGGAAGCCCGTCAGCGTGGCGCGATGATGCTGTTTGGCGAAAAATACGGCGAGCGCGTGCGCATGGTGGAGATTCCGGGCTTCTCGCTGGAGTTATGCGGAGGCACGCACCTACGCAACACAGTTGAGGCGGGCATGTTCAAGATTATCCACGAGGGCAGCGTGGCAGCAGGTGTGCGACGCATCGAGGCGCTGACGGGGCGCGCGCTGTACCAGTGGCTGCGCGAACGCGAGCACGCCATCCGCGAGGCTGCCGAACGCTTGCAAACCCCTGTGCCTGAACTTCCGCGCGCAATCGAACGCCTCCAACGCCAACTGGAGGCGCTGGAAACCGAGCTGGAGCAGTTCAAACAGCGCACTGCTGCCCAAGCCGTGGAGCAAATTACCCCTGTGGAAGTGAACGGCGTCAAGGTGGCTGCCCAAGCGCTGCAAGGCGTGGATGCGAAATCGCTAGGCACAATCGCCGATCGCCTGATTCAGAAAGGCGTGGGCGTGGCAGCGCTCGGCTCCGCGCACGACGGCAAAGTGGTGCTGGTGGTCAAAGTCGCCCCCGAGTGGGTGCAGCGCGGCTTGCATGCGGGCAACCTAATCCGCCAGATTGCCCAACAGGTGGGCGGCTCTGGGGGCGGACGCCCCGATTTCGCCCAAGCGGGCGGCAAACAACCCGAAAAGCTTGCCGACGCGCTCGCGCTGACGCCCCAACTGGTCGCCGAGCAACTCAAGCAGTAGCCTAAGCGGCTACCCTTCAGGCACTAAGCTCTGCCGCGACCTCGCGGAAGGCGCGAATGGCATGGTCAATCGCAGCGTCGTCGACATCTTTGTGGGTCACAAGGCGCAGTCGGTGCGGGTCTAACGCGATACATAGCACGCCGCGCGCTGCTAATGCACGCTCAACCTCCAGCGCTGGGCGCGCTGTGTGCACATACACCATGTTTGTCTGCACGGTGCGCAGATTCACCGAGAAGCCGGGTAGCTCCGCAATCGCCTCCGCCAAGCGTTTGGCGCGGGCGTGGTCGTCCGCGAGCCGTTCCACCATCGTGTCTAACGCGACCAAGCACGCCGCTGCAAGCACTCCCACCTGACGCATGCCACCACCCAGCAGCTTGCGCACGCGATGCGCCTCGCGAATGAACTCACGCGAACCTGCCAACACGGAACCCACAGGACAACACAGCCCCTTAGAGAACGCCACCATCACTGAATCTGCCCAACGGCTCCACGCCTGCAGCGGCACCCCAAGCGCGACACTGGCATTGAACAGCCGTGCCCCGTCTAAATGCAAGCGCAGTTGGTGGCGATCCACAAGCGCGCGCAGCTCCGGCATCCACTCTGGGGGCAAAATCGTGCCTCCGCAGCGGTTGTGCGTGTTTTCAATACATAGCAAGCGTGTGCCGGGCACATGGTCATCCGCCACGCGAATACGCGGCGGAATGTCGGACAAGTTGAAAACGCCGTCGGTTATCGGATAAGTTTCTACCAACACCCCAGCAATTACGGCGGGACCTGCCAATTCGTAATGCAGGATGTGGCTTTCGGCGTCAACCAAAATCGCATCGCCTGGCTGTGTCCACACTTTGATGGCGATCTCGTTTGCCATCGTGCCCGACGGAGTGAACAGCGCCGCCTCGTGCCCTAGAAGCTCGGCAACGCGTTCCTGCAAGCGGTTGACGGTGGGGTCTTCGCCATACACATCGTCGCCCAGCTCGGCTTCTGCCATTGCACGGCGCATCTCAGGCGTGGGCAAAGTCACCGTATCCGAGCGCAAATCCACCCGCATTACAGGCAGGATTATACCGTCGGGTATACTTGTAGCCATCACGTACCGCG
This sequence comes from Armatimonadota bacterium, assembly GCA_030550775.1. Taxonomy (GTDB): domain Bacteria; phylum Armatimonadota; class Fimbriimonadia; order Fimbriimonadales; family GBS-DC; genus GBS-DC. The sequence continues at coordinate 8,442 of JAUQOS010000028.1, read as the reverse complement.
CCTGACGCGCTGGGGTGTCTCGGTGCGAGATCGAAAGCGCGGATGACGGCGCGGGTGGCAACCAACCCGGAGGTGAACCTATGGCAGAACTAACCATGCGCGAATTGCTGGAAGCAGGGGTGCACTTTGGACACCCAACCCGCAAATGGCACCCCAACATGCGCCGCTACATCTACGGCGCCCGCAGCGGAATCCATATCATCGATCTGCACAAGACCGTCGAGATGTTCGACAAGGCACAAAAAGCCGTCAAGGAAATTGTCAACAACGGCGGGCACATCCTGTTTGTGGGCACTAAAAAGCAAGCCCGCGACGCTATCAAGGAAGCTGCGCTGCGCAGCCGCCAATACTACATCACTCACCGCTGGCTGGGCGGCACGCTCACCAATTTCCGCACCATCCAATCGCGCATCAAACGCCTCAAGGAACTGGAGCGCATGATTCAAGAGGGTGAGCTAGACCGCATCCCCAAGAAAGAGGCGTCGCGCCTGCGCAAAGAGTACGAGAAACTGGAGCGCAACCTCGGTGGCATCAAGGAAATGCCCGGGCTACCTGCTGCGCTGTTTATCGTAGACCTCAAAGAGGAACACACCGCAGTTGCCGAAGCCCAGCGCTTGGGTATCACCACCATCGCACTTGTGGATACCAACTGCGACCCCGAAGAGGTAGACTACCCCATCCCCGGCAACGATGATGCCATCCGCTCCATTCGGCTCATCGCAGGGCGTATCGCCGACGCCATCATCGAAGAGAAGCAGCTCGAATGGCAAGGTGCGGAAGTCGTGCCTGCCGAAGAGATGCCTGTGGTGGAGGAAGAAGCACCGCTTTCGCCTGAACAGGTTGCCGAGTACGGCAAAATGTTCGGCGAGGAAATTACCGTCAGCGAAACCCGCCTCTCCGACGAGGAGATTATGGGCAAAGAGTGGGAACTGATGAAACGCCATCGCCTAGAAGACTTAGAGGAGGAATACCGATGAGTATTAGCCCGCAACTAATCAAGCAGCTGCGCGATGAAACGGGCGCAGGATTTATGGACTGCAAAAACGCGCTGGAGCAATCAGGGGGCGACTTGGAAAAAGCCCGCCTGATTCTACGCGAAAAAGGTGCCATTATCGCGACTAAGCGCGCGACTAAAGAAGTTAACCAAGGCGTTGTGGCTGGTGCTGTCAGCGCGGATGGGCGTGTCGGCGCGCTGGTGGATCTGCGCTGCGAAACCGACTTCGTGGCACGCAACGAGGAGTTCCAAAAACTCGCCGAGGAGCTGGTGCAACACGCGCTCGCCGTCGGCGAGAACGGCAAAATGGAGGAACTGCTCCAACGCACTGCCTTCAGCGACCCTTCGGTGGATGTCGCCAAACTCATTGAGCTGGTGATGGGCAAAACGGGCGAGCGCATCGCCTTCCAAACCTACGCCGTAGCGCGCGTGCCCGAGGGCGAAAACGGCATCGTGGACGTATACATCCACCACAACAAACTGGTGGGCACAATGGTGGTGCTCACAGGCAACGCCGATCCCGAAACCATGCGCAACCTCGCCCACGAAATCGCCATCCAAATCGCCTGGAGCGCGCCCCAGTATCTCACCAAAGAGGAAATCCCAGAAGAAGTGCTGCAGCAAGAGCTGGAAATTGAGAAGCAGCGCGCCATCAATGAAGGCAAGCCCGCCAATGTCGCCGAAAACATCGCGCGCGGGCGCGTGAACAAGAACTTCATCCAGCGCGTTGCCCTGCTGGAGCAGCCCTTCTATAAGGACGAGTCGAAGACCATTGGCGAGATGCTGCGCGCGGCAGGCGACCTGAAGGTGGCGCACTTCGTGCGCCTCGAAATCGGCGCACCGTCCTAACAGCGCATTCGCTCCGTTCGCTGCAAGGGCAGGGGCACACCAGATGCTCCTGCCTTGGTGCTTTTCATGGGGTTGCAGCCCGTCGCTTGTGAAAGAATAAAACCCTCCTCGCTGCGCTCGGAGCGACAAACCGCTTGGCTACAACCACTGCCCGAGCCGCAGGCGAGAACCCCCCACTGTCATCCCGAGCCGCCGTCTGAAGAGTCGCAGCCACTGTTTGTGAAGGGGCGTGAGCACACTGTGGGGCAAAAATTTAGCGTTGAGCCTTCCCTTCCCAAACAGTTGAATGTGGCTGCATTCATATTCGCTACTGTTCAGCCACGCTCGTCGGAGTGCGGTTCGCGAGATTCCTCCCCAGCTGCTGTAGGGGCAGCCGTGAAGTCGCTGCGTATCTCTGGATGGCGAATCATGCCCCCCGAGTGCGCCGTGTAAGCCATGACCAAAAACGCCAAGAGACTTGCCACCCAAGTAAGGGCAGCACCTCCTCGAAGCCATTGTGCGTTGCGTAAGCCTACGGCAAGCGTCCCCGCAGCCACTACACTCATCACAATTCCCAAGCCAAGCGCATACTTCGCTTGAGACTCGTGCTGTTCAATAAAGCGCTCCTCAACCCCGGGCAGGTGTTCAATCACTTTCTCGGCAGCTTCACCTGTTTGATAGACAGGGATGCTGCTTAGCCCCGCGATTAGTGCCACCACAAGCGCGGTTTTCAGAAGCTCAGGCGTACGCCGAACCAGTGCCCACCCGAGGAGCAAAACAGTGAACAGTGCCCCCAGAACGGGCAAGTGATTGAGCATTAGGTGCAGTTGTGCTCCGTTCATGCCCGTACCCCTCTGAGCCGATTATACCTCCCATCGAGAACAAAAAGGACCGGGTGGAGGGGGACAGCACCCGGTCCTTGGGGGTGGGAGGGGGATGGTGGAGTCTTTAGAAGTCGTCGAAATCGCCCCCGCCCGGCGTCGTCGGTTCAGGTTTCTTTTCGGGCTTCTCAGCGACCATCGCCTCGGTGGTAAGCACCAGCCCAGCGATGGAAGCAGCGTTCTCTAGCGCGGCACGGCTGACCTTGGCAGGGTCAATTATACCCGTTTTGACAAGGTCAACGAATTCGCCTGTGCGCGCGTCGAGCCCCTCGTGCTTGCCAAGCGCCTTGACTTTCTCGACGATCACGGAGCCTTCCAGCCCGGCGTTTTCGGCGATTTGGCGCAGTGGCTCTTCGAGGGCGCGCTTGACGATGTTCACGCCGGTGCGCTCATCGTCGTCATCGCCGATGCCGTCCAGCGCGGCTTGCGCCAGTAGAAAGATTTTGCCGCCACCGGGCACGATACCCTCTTCAATCGCTGCGCGGGTAGCCGACAGCGCGTCCTCAAAGCGGTGCTTCTTCTCCTTCAGCTCGGTCTCAGTGGCAGCACCGACTTTGATAACCGCTACGCCGCCCGACAGCTTCGCCAAGCGCTCCTGCAGTTTCTCGCGGTCGTAGCTGCTCTCAGTGGTCTCGATGAGGCGTTTGATTTGGTTGATGCGCCCCATCACTGCCTCTTGCGAGCCAGCGCCCTCGATGATGGTGGTGTCCTCTTTGGTGATGACCACCTTCTTCGCTTGCCCGAGCATGTCAAGCGTGACATTCTCCAGCTTGATACCGAGGTCTTCGGAGATGAAGCGTCCGCCCGTGAGGATGGCGATGTCTTCCAGCATTGCCTTGCGTCGCTCGCCGAAGCCGGGCGCCTTCACTGCGGCAACCTGCAGCACACCGCGCAGCTTGTTCACGACCAGCGTCGCCAACGCGTCGCCGTCCACATCCTCGGCGATAATCAGCAGCGGGCGTCGCGCTTGCGCCACGCGCTCCAGCACGGGCAGTAGGTCTTGCGCCGAGCTAATCTTCTTCTCGTGAATGAGGATGAGCACATCCTCCAGCACGGCTTCCATGCGCTCGGGGTCGGTGATGAAGTAGGGCGAGATGTAGCCGCGATCAAACTGCATGCCCTCCACCACCTCGAGCGTGGTTTGCGTGCCCTTGGATTCCTCAATAGTGATTACGCCGTCCTTGCCTACCTTGTCAATGGCTTCGGCAATCATCTTGCCGATTTCTGGGTCGTTGCCCGCGATGGTGGCGACATATTCAATCTGTTCGCGCTCGGTGACGGGGATAGCAGTAGCTTTGATGGTCTCAACGGCTTTGGCAACCGCTTTTTCGATGCCGCGCTTGAGCGCAATTGGGTTGCCACCAGCCGCCACATAGCGCATGCCCTCGTTCACCAGGGCCTGCGCCAGCACGGTGGCAGTAGTAGTGCCGTCGCCTGCCACATCGTTGGTCTTGGAAGCAACCTCACGGCACAGTTGCGCGCCCATGTTCTCCCACGGGTCTGCCAGCTCAATCTCTTTGGCGACGGTCACGCCATCTTTGGTGATAATCGGGTTGCCGTACTTGCGATCCAGCACCACATTGCGCCCTTTCGGACCCAAAGTGACCTTCACCGCATTGGCGACTTTATTGACACCGCGCTCAAGTGCACGACGCGCTTCTTCGTTGAACTTCAGCATCTTTGCCGGCATGCTCTCACCTCCTATTCACGAATGGCAAAGATTTGGTCTTCATCAAGAATCAGGTATTTCTTGCCTCCGTACTCAATCTCGTTGCCCGCATACTTAGAAAACACCACGCGCTGCCCCACTTGTACGGTCATAGGGGCGCGTTGCCCGTTGTTCAGCAAGCGTCCGGGACCAACAGCCACTACGACGCCTTCTTGCGGGCGTTTTTTGGCGGTATCGGGCAAAATAATGCCTGCTTCGGTCTTCTCATCCTCTTCAAGCAGTTCAATCACCACCTTGTCGTTGAGCGGTCGGAAGGTCATCGTATGCCCACCTCCTTCGATTTTTGAACTTGATTTTAGCACTCTCGGGCCGAGAGTGCTAATATAGCATACCCGATAGGTGTCGGGGATTGTCAAGAGGGGGCTATTAGCCGGAGGAGCCCTGCGATTGCCAACGCAGGCAAACGCACAGCACGCTTCGGGTACACTATGCAGGCAACTTGCACAGCAGGAGCACGCTATGGCGACCAAACTCTTTCGCGAAGCGATTCGTGAAGCCCTAATTGAGGAGTTAGACCGCGACCCGAATGTGTTTTTGATGGGCGAAGACATCGGGCGCTATCAAGGCTCTTTCCGCGTCACCGAAGGTTTATTTCAAAAGTACGGCCCCAAGCGTGTGTGGGATACCCCGATTTCGGAGCCGGGTTTTGTGGCAGTTGCGATTGGGGCAGCCATAGAGGGGCTGCGCCCCGTGGTAGAGATGATGACTTGGAGTTTCGCGCTGCTGGCGTTTGACCAAATCGTCAACCACGCAGCGAAAATCCTTTACAAGTCGGGTGGGGCGTGCCCCGTGCCGTTAGTCATTCGTGGGCCTGCCGGTCCAGGGCGGCAGTTAGCGGCGCAGCACTCTCACAGCGTGGAGGCATGGCTGGCGCACTCCCCAGGCTTGAAGGTCGTACTGCCCAGCACACCCGCCGACGCAAAGGGCTTACTCAAAACCGCTATTCGCGATGATAACCCCGTGATGTTTATCGAGCATCCGCGCCTATACCTCACGAAAGGCGAGGTGCCCGAGGGCGAGTACACGATTCCGTTTGGGGTAGCCGATATCAAGCGTCGCGGGCGCGATGTGACAATCGTCACCTACTCGCGGGGCGTGCAGATTGCGCTCAACGCCGCCGAGCAACTGGCGGAGCAAGGGATCGAGGTGGAGATAATTGACCTGCGCACTTTGGTGCCGTGCGATTGGGAGACTGTTTTCAACTCGGTACGGCGTACCCATCGCGCAATCGCGCTGCACGATGACTGGGGCTTTGCGGGCTTCGGTGCGGAAATCGCTGCCCAAATCCAAGAGCACGCGTTTGACTACTTAGACGCACCCGTGATGCGCGTGACAGGCGCCGATGTGCCGATGCCCTACAACAAGCACTTGGAAGCATTAGCGATTCCGAACGAACAGCGCGTGATTGAAGCGGTGCACGCGGTGTTAGCATAAGGAGGTCGGTATGCACACGATTATTATGCCCAAAATGGGCGATGCAATGGAGGAGGGCACATTAGTTCGTTGGCTCAAGCAAGAGGGCGACACAGTGAATGAGGGTGAACCGATTGCTGAAATCGCCACCGACAAAGCCACTGTGGAGATTGAAGCTCCTGCATCGGGGGTGTTGCGCGGCATTAGCGTGCCCGAAGGAGCCGTGGTGCCTGTGAACACGCCACTGGCATACATTTTGCAAGAAGGCGAGAGCCTGCCCGCTCAAACCGATGGCACGGCAACCGCGGCAACTGCTGCTCCCACGCCTACTGCGCCCATCCCTAAACCTGTCGCTGCCCCTGCCTTAGATGGCGGCGAACGCATCCTCGCCTCACCGTTAGCCCGCAAAATCGCCGCCGAGCATGGAATTGACCTTGCGCTGATCAAGGGCACGGGGCCAAAGGGGCGCATCGTGGAGCGCGATGTGCTGGCGTACCTCGAGGCGCAGAAAGCCGCTGCCCCCGCTGTGGCGCCCGCACCCGAAGCGGCTCCAGCTCCTACTGTCGAGGTGCCACCTGCTATTGTTGCGCCGCCTGCAGCAGCTGCCGAGCGTGTGGAGAGCCTCAATCGCTTGCGCCAAATCACCGCACAACGCACCACCGAAGCACATCAAACTATTCCTCACTTCTACCTCACAATGGAAATTGATATGGAAAACGCGCTCGCTCTGCGCCAGCAACTTAACCAGCTCGATGAAAGCCTGCGCATCAGCGTGAACGATCTGATTGTGAAGGCGTGCGCCGTCGCGTTGGAGAAACACCCCGTCATCAACGCCCGCTACCAAAATGGGCAACTGGTGCACCCCGATGGGACCCACATCGGCATCGCCGTTGCGGTGGAGCAGGGGCTACTGGTGGCAGTGGTTAAGCATTGCGAGGGCAAGTCGCTGCGTCGGATTGCCCAAGAGGCACAGACGCTCATCCAAAAAGCACGCGACGGCAAACTGCTGCCCGACGAGATGACAGGCAACACCTTCACCATCTCGAACCTTGGCATGTTCGGAATTGAGCAGTTCACGGCGATTATCAACCCACCTGCGAGCGCGATACTGGCTGTGGGGGCAACCAAGCGTGTGCCCGTCGTACTGGACGATGGCTCCATCGTGGCACGCCAGCGGATGAAGGTCACGCTTTCGTGCGACCACCGCGTGATTGACGGCGCCGTCGGAGCACAGTTCCTGCAAACGCTCAAGCAGATTCTGGAGAACCCGCTACTTATGCTGTAGCATGATATCCTTTTGGGGCAAAATGGCGGCACGGGCGTCCTCGCCCGTGCTTTTTCTCCACCACCATGCCCGACCTGCCCGCTTGGCTCATACCTACGCAGGCTCGTTGTTCATTGAGGGCGCACTAAAACAGCTCAGGGCGTATTGAGGACAAAAGGAGCTGAGGGCTTTTGTGGCGACAAAGCAACGATAAGCATCGGCGAATGACTGCCTCTAGAAGGATGCCCCCCACATATGCGCCTTGCAACGGTGTTATGGGTACAACTCCACCCGCGATGGGCTCGGAAAACCAGCGACTGCGTGCCGCCAACAACCTTCAAGAGCCGTTTCTGCGCACGCTGGCGGATACCTTGCGCCGCGAGCTAAAAGCGCAGCAAGTCATTCTGTTCGGCTCGCACACGCGTGGCTAGGTGACCTCCGAAAGCGATATTGGCCTACTGGTGGTTGTCCCCGTACCGGGCAACTTCTATCAGCGCCTGGCGCAGGCTCGCAAGGTATTGCGCTCCTCCCGACAAGCTGAATCGAACCTCACAGCCCGTCGGCAGCGTGTAACGAAGTTCACCAGAAGCAGTGAGACAACAGTGTTGGTGGTACCAGATCCGTTGAGGCTGAAAGGCAGACCGTCCCAGGAAAAGCTTACGAAACTCAGTTGGTAGTATGAGTTGCTTCCTAAGGGTCTTGCACGCACCTGACCGCGCGTCAGTCTCAAGCCATCGTAGTTATAACAGCCTCTGCCGAAGTCCAACACTATCGCGCCGTCGTTGGTTGCGTAGGCAGTAGGGCAGCCGGACGCACCTAAAAGCTCGGCAACTGCGATTTCGTACAAAGTTTCCAGAGGTGGGAGGGGGTACGATGGACATCGCAAGAACAGCAGACCTCCAACACTTGCGTGTTACTGGGAGGGGAAGTATTACCACCTGGTGGCAGTAGGTCTACATTTGGGGTTCCGCCCCCACCGCCACAGGCAGAGAGAGCAAACAGCACGGCAACCGACGCTAAGCTGACAGGTACCAGACTCAGTCCTGAAATCCGCGTAGCTCCTACTTCGTATTGTTATCACTGCACAAGGAAGTATATCCGAGAGAGTACCTTGTTCGTTAGCCGACGACCTGCGCAAGCAGTTCCTCATCTCGTGCTCCCTGCCACAAGAGCAAAGAGAGCGGCATCTGAGGGAGGAGCTGGCGGGGAGCTGATAAGGGCACAACGCATGGGTTCAACTCGGCTGTACCAACAACCAACTTGGCTCCCTCAACCCCCTCTCCCCCCTCCGTAAGGTTCCCCCCGCTTCGCGAAGGGAACCGACCCTGGCACG
>JAUQOS010000027.1 GCA_030550775.1 Armatimonadota bacterium | reverse complement strand
CTACCACCACACCGCCGCCCTCCCCTACCCCATCAGCTTCGGAAGCAGCCATTGACACCGCTTACGCGAACCAACTATGGCAACAGCGGCTGGAAGACCTCAAACGGCGTAGCCCTCTGGGCAGTGCGCACCTGCGCGACTCGCGCATCGTGGTGGAAGGCAACACCGTTCGGCTGATTCTTGCCAGCCAGTTGGCATACGAGTTTTTCAAGCAAACGGCGCAACGCGAACGGAACCTGATTCACGAAGTACGTGCTGCGTTGGGCATGCCAAATGCTCCGGTGAAGCTGGAGGTATCTAGCGAGCCACGGCCGGCAGAACCTCCCCCACCCCCTCCCACCGTCGAGCCGCCGATGCTGGAGGATGAAGCACTGTTGGACGCTATTCGCCAAACCTTCAACGGCTACGAGGTGGAACTCGAACAGGATTAGCCGGCGGCTTCCGCAACGGACGGCGATGTAGCGGCACTTCCCTGCCCCTCCTCCAACTCGCGCACGGCTTGCAACGCTGCCACCGCCACCTCAATCTGGTCGTCGGTCGGCTCGCGCGTGGTTAGGTATTGCGTCCACAACCCGGGCGCCAGTAGCACCCGCGCCAGAAAACCGTGCTTGAACATCCCCGCGAGGCGAATCACTTCGTAAGTGATGCTGGCAATCACAGGCAGCAACGCCAAATGCATCGGAATGCGGATGTACGCAGGCGGGCGCCCCAACAACGCAAACACAAAAATACTCACAATCAGCACCAGCAGCACGAAGCTGGTACCACAGCGCGGATGCAGACGCGTTTGTGCCCGTGCCGCCTCCAGCGACACCACACCCTCTTCCTCCAGCGCGTTGATCGCTTTGTGCTCCGCCCCGTGATATTGGAATACGCGCCGAATATCGGGCAGCAGCCCAATCAGCCCCACATACAGCAGAAAAATCGCAATCCGCAGCGTGCCATCCACCAAGTTGCGCGCCACGCTGCCCCACCCTTCCCGCGCCAGCCAGTCGGTAAGCAGCGTGGGCAACACAAAAAACAGAAAAATGCCAATCGCAAAGCCTCCCGCTGCCGATGCGCCAATCGCGATATCTTGCACGGACTTCGACAGCGGCTTGATGGAGGGGTCATTCTGCATCTGCACTCGGCTGGAAAAGTGCAGCGCTTTGATGCCCAATGCCAGCGCGTCAAGGAGCATAAAAATCCCGCGCAGCAGCGGGCGGTTCAGAAACTGCAGTCTGCCCAAAATCGTCTTAGCGATGGGTTCGGTATGTACAATCAGCTCGCCGTTAGGCTTACGGCATGCGATAGCAAAATAGCGGGGGCTGCGCATCATCACGCCCTCGATGACCGCCTGCCCCCCATAACGCCAGTATGCAGGTCGGGTTTGACTCATTTGCGTTGCTGGTACTTCTGGTACTTGCGCAGGAAGCGTTCCACGCGCCCTTCAGTGTCAATCACGCGCTGCGTCACCTCGCCCGTGAACGCAGGATGGCACGCTGCGCACACCTCCACCCGAATCTCGGGCTTGGTAGAGAGCGTCTCAAAAGTGTTACCACACGCGCAGCGCACCACCGAAAGCACATACTTTGGATGGATACCTGTCTTCATAGTACTTGCCTCCGTGTCGTGGTATATTATACCGTACCTGCCGAATGGAGGATAGCGATGCGAGTTGCACGCTGCACCGGCTGTGGGTTGCTCGCACTCCTAATCGTGTTTGGGGGCTGTGGCGGTGGGGGCACACAAGTGGCAGAACAGCGTGTCTGCTCTGCTGATACTTTCGTGCCCAACTATGTGCCCCAACTTAACCGACTATTGTACTGGGCGCAGTTCCCCGTGCGCGTCTACTTCGAGCGTGATGAGCACTATTCCGACTACTACCGTGCCCTCGCCCTTCAAGGCTTTGACCAGTGGGTAGAAGCCACAGGCCGCGTTGTGCGCTACGTGGAAGTCAACACCCGCGAGGAAGCCCAGATTGTGGTCTATTTCCAACCGAACACCACCAACGGGCTAACAACTTTCACCTACTATCCGCGCAGCGGGCTGCTGGAGAGCGCGAAAATGGCAATTGGCACGCGGGGCAACAACCCTATAGACATCCGCAGCGTCGCAGCACACGAGTTCGGGCACGCCTTGGGCATCTATGGACATAGCACCGACCCCAGCGATATGATGTATGCCACGTTCGTCTCCAACGTGCCGTTGCGGATTAGCCCCCGCGACCTCAACACGCTAAAAACTGCTTACTGCACACTATTTCTGGAGCGCACGCGCAGTGTGCCCCGCCCTGCCCCCGACGAAAAGCCCGTGCAGGTCACCATTGTTTGCGATCACGAGCATCCACACTAACGCAGGGGCACGCCGTCTGCTTGGGCACGCTCTAACAGATAGGCGCGCAGGGCATCCCCGACGGCTTCCACCTGCGGCGGGGGCACCTTGCCGCGAATGCGGAAGAGATAGCGCGTGGGATCAAGCGTCGCTGGTCCGTGCAGCTCCAGCGAGCTATGTAGGGAAGAGTGGCTGAAGGTCGTGCAAGTCTCTTCAAGCCACTGCCGCGCTTGAGTCAGCCCATACTCCGCTGCGATGCCCACCTCCAACTGCAGCGTCGCCTGCCCCCGACTGTGGTTGATGACGCGGCTTATGCTGCTGTTTGACAGGGTGATGAGCCTGCCCTCGTCGTCGCGTAGGCGTGTGATACGCATGCCCATCGTCTCTACCACGCCGTGAATGCCGTCAATGGTTACTTCCTCCCCAACTGTGAACTGATCTTCCACCAAAATAAAGAAGCCGTTGATAACATCGCGCACGAGTTGCTGTGCGCCCAAACTAATTGCCAGCCCTGTGACGCCCGCGGTTGCTAAAATCGGTCCCAAGTTCACGCCTAGCGCACCCAGAATGCTCAAAATGCCTACAAACAGCAACACATAACTAAGCACGCTGTTGAGCAGTCCGCTAATCGTGCGAATTTGGGCTTGGCGACGCTCGGAAAGTTCCATCTTGCGTGTGAGCGCGCGCACTACCAGTTGTATCACGCGCCCGCCAATCCAGCGCGCCACCACCAACAGCGCGATGATAAGGGCAACCTGGAGTGCGTTGAGCAGAATCGCGTCGGCACGCTGTTCCCAAAACCGTACCATCCACTGTTGCATCGGTGTGGGTTATACCTAAAGGCTACTTGCGCAGCCCAACGCGCCACGCCTTCTGCAGCAGCGGATAGCCCTCCGCTTCGCGAACCTCTAGATACTTCAAGCAACAGGCGCGCGCCAGCGCGCGAATCCGCTGAATGTAGCTTGCGCGCTCCGTCACAGAGATACTGCCCCGAGCGTCCAGCAGGTTGAAAATATGCGAGCACTTGAGGGCAAGGTCAAACGCGGGGTGGACATAGCCCAGCTCAGCTATGCGCGCGCTCTCCTTCTCGTACATCTCAAACAGCTGGAACAGCATCTCGGTGTCTGCGTGCTCAAAGTTGTAGTAGTTATGCTCCAACTCCGCTTGGTAGTCCACATCGGCATAGGTGATGCCGCGGCTCCATTCCAGCTCCCATACGCTGTTTTTCTTTTGCAGCAGCATCGCCAAGCGTTCGGGACCGTAGGTGATTTCGGCGCACACGGGGTCGCACTCAATGCCGCCCACCTGTTGGAAGTAGGTGAACTGTGTGATTTCGGTGCCGTTGAGCCACACTTCCCAGCCCACGCCCGATGCGCCCAGAGTGGGGGCTTCCCAGTCGTCTTCCACGAAGCGAATATCGTGCTCGCGGGGGTCAATGCCGATTGCCTTTAGGCTCTCTAAATAGACATCCACCACATCGTCGGGTGAGGGCTTGAGGATAACTTGATACTGATAGTAATGCTGCAGGCGCATCGGATTGCGGGCGTAGCGTCCGTCGGCGGGGCGGCGTGTGGGCTGCACATACGCTACATACCATGGCTCAGGTCCCAGCGCTCGCAAGGTGGTGGCGGGCGCCATCGTGCCTGCACCTACCTCTAAGTCATACGGCTGCAAAATCAAGCAGCCGTAGTCTGCCCAAAACTGCTCCAGCCGAAACAGTACCTCTTGGAAGGTCATAGGTGACGCTTAGTATACCTGTTGCAGGAATGCGCACGGCGGATGCGAAACCTCCTTTCTGATGGCACCGCTGTTCGAAACCAACCTACCCTTGCCGCTCTATGCGCGGGGCAAGGTGCGCGATACCTATCAAGTGGGCGACCACCTGCTGATGATTGCCACCGATCGCCTGTCGGCGTTCGATGTGGTGCTGCCCACGCCCATCCCCGACAAAGGGCGCGTGCTCACGCAGCTGAGCGTGTTTTGGTTCCGCAAGTTCGAAGCGTGGATGCCTCACCACCTCATCAGCGCCGAGTGGCACGATGTCGCACAGGCGCTTCGCGAAGCGGGCATCGCCGCGCCAGAGCAATACCGTGAGCAGCTGGAAGGGCGTAGCATGCTGGTCAAACGCGCCGAGCCGTTCCCTATTGAGTGCGTAGCGCGGGGCTACCTCGCTGGCTCGCTTTGGAAGGAATATCGCGCTGCAGGCGGCGAGCGCGCCGAGGCGCCCGTAGTGCTGCATGGCATTTCGCTGCCTCCTCGCTTGCGCGAGTCGGATGCCCTGCCCGAGCCGATTTTCACACCCGCCACCAAAGCCCGCACAGGGCACGACGAGAATATTAGTTTTGAGCAAGCGACTGCTCTTGTGGGCGCAGAGGTGGCGACGCTGCTACGCGACTATACCCTCCGCCTCTACCGCGAAGCACACGAATACGCCCGCACACGCGGCATCTTACTTGCCGACACCAAGTTCGAGTTCGGCAAAGACGCCCGCGGGCAAATCATCCTCATCGACGAAGCACTTACACCCGACTCCTCGCGCTTTTGGGATGCTACCCACTACGCGCCAGGACGCCCGCAGCCCAGCTTTGATAAGCAGTTTGTACGCGATTACTTGGAATCCATCGGCTGGAACAAACAACCACCTGCCCCCGCCCTGCCCCCAGAGATTGTGGAACAGACAGCCGCTCGCTACCGCGAGGCGCTACGGCGACTTACAGGGCAGCCACAGGTATAATCCGCGCGGGTGAGAACGATGCGCTCGACGCTACCACCGCCGGATCTGGAATACCCAGAGACAGACGGTCAGCCGATGGCAAACAACACCATCCAAGCGGAAGTGATGATGACCCTCAAGGAAAACCTTGAGGCGATGTTCCGCCACCGTGACGATGTGTTCATCGCGATTGACCTGTTCTGTACCCTGTCAAGGGCAGCCCCGACATTCGCCATGCGCCCGATGTGATGGTGGCGTTCGGGCGTCCCAAAGGGCATCGCCGTGCTTACAAGCAATGGGAGGAAGGCAGCATCGCCCCCCAAGTGGTGTTCGAGGTCGTTTCCGAAGGCAACAGCGAACACGAGCTGGAGCACGAGAAGAAAAACTTCTACGAGCAATACGGAGTAGAGGAGTACTACATTTACAACCCCGACACGGGGCGATGGAAGGGCTTTATTCGCGAGGGCGGTGTGCTGCGCCCTATCGAGACGATGGAAGGCTGGATTAGCCCGCGCTTGGGCATACGATTTGGCGTTGGGCGTGAAGCTGACCCTGGTGTGTACGATACGGAGGGCAATCGCTTCCGATCTTACTTGGAGTTGCGCGAGGCGTTGGAACGCGCAATTGAACAAGAACGCCAGCGGGCAGAGGAGGCGCGTCGCTGCGCTGAACAAGAACGCCAGCGCGCCGAACAAGCCGAAGCCGAACTGCAACGCCTGCGTCAGCTCCTGCGCGAGCGCGGCATCGAACTTGAGTAAGCGACCCCTACCCCACCTGCAGGGTACAATCAAACTTGATGAAAACCGCCACTTATCGCGGTACCACGATAGAGGTGCTGGAAGCCGACATTACTGAACAAGCGGTCGACGCAATCGTCAACGCCGCCAACAGCGAGCTAGTTTTGGGCGGCGGCGTGGCAGGCGCAATCGCCCGCAAGGGCGGTCCTAGCATCCAAGAGGAGTGCAACCGCCACGGTCCTATTCAAGTGGGCGAAGCGGCGATTACTGGCGCAGGCAACTTGCCCGCACGCTATGTGATCCACGCTGCCAGCATGCGCCTAGGGGGCAAAGCCACCGCTGAGTCTATCCGCAGCAGTGTGGCGCACAGCTTGCGCCTTGCCGAGCAACACGGCGTGCGCACCATCGCATTCCCTGCCGTGGGTATGGGCATCGCGGGCTTCCCGCTGCAGGAAGGCGCACGCCTGATGATGGAAACCCTAAAAGCCCACTTAGACGCCGGCTCGAACTTGCAGCTCGTGCGGTTCTGTCTGTTTGGGCGTGAGGCAACCGAAGCGTTCGAGCAAGCCCTACAGGAGGTGTTCGGTGGCTGAGGCTGCCCCACGCCTATCGGTGGTGATTCCCGCCTACAACGAGGAGCAGCGCATTGAACGCACCCTCCAACGCATTGTGGAGTACCTCGATGCGCGGGGCGACAGCTACGAAATCCTCGTGGTTAGCGATGGCAGCACCGACGCCACCGAAGCTATCGTGCAACGCTTTGCCCAAACCCATCCCCAAGTGCACCTGCTGGCATACCAGCCCAATCGCGGCAAGGGGCACGCAGTGCGCTACGGCATCCTGCGGGCGCGCGGCGAACGCATCTTATTCAGCGATGCCGACCTCGCCACGCCCATTGAGGAACTGGAAAAACTGGAACCGTACTTAGACCAGGGCTACGCAATCGCCATCGGCTCACGCCCGCTGCGCGAATCGCAGCTGATTGTGCGTCAGCCGTTTTACCGTGAGATGGCAGGGCGTGCCTTCAATAAAGTCGTGCAACTGCTGGCGGTGCGCGGTATTCACGACACCCAGTGTGGGTTCAAACTCTTTACGCGCGAGGCAGCCCACGACATCTTCGCCCGCTGCCAACTCAACGGCTTCAGCTTCGATTTTGAGGCGCTCTACTACGCCCAGCGACTAGGCTACCCGATTGCGGAAGTGCCCATCCGCTGGAGGCACCAAGAAGGCTCTAAGGTGCGCCTGCTGCGCGACGGGTTACGCATGCTGCGCGACTTGGTGTGGTTGCGACTGAACGCGTGGCGCAGCGCGCCCCTCAACGCCAAAGCGTTGCCTCGCAAGTAGCTTTACGCCTCATCGCTTGACGCCTCGCTGGCGAGTTCCTCCTCAAACATCTCTTCCATCTCGTGCGGGTCTTCATCCATCGCCGCGCTCATCTCCCGTAGGAAATGGCGCATTGTCTTCGGGTCGTCGGGATCGCCCGCAAACTCCATCGCGTCGGCGAGGTCGTCCAGCATCTGGTCTTCCGTGCGCAGCCGCGCCACACGCGACACCAACCGCTTGGCGTCCGTCGCGCCACAGTGCGGGCACACCTGGGGGTCGTCACGATGGGCGACCCCCAGCAGCTTGGTGAACCGCCTCCGACAACTCAGACAGCGATACTCGTAGATCGGCATTACTGCATCACCTTCTGCAGCGTCTCTTTGAGCACGCTTGCGGAAGTCTGCAGGGCTATGCACTCCTCGTCCGACACGCTGATTTCGATTACGGCTTCCACGCCTTTGCGTCCCACGCGCGTCGGCAGCGAGAAGCACACATCGCTAATGCCCAACGCGCCTGTTTGCAAGGTGGACACGGGCAAAATCTGGTGCTTGTCCAACGCGATGGCATTCACCACCTGCGCAATTGAGACACCTACCGCGTAGCCCGCACCACCTTTGAGCCGAATCGCCTCTGCGCCCGACTGCTTTGTGCGCTCAAACACGGCGTCCATCGCTTCCTTGCTGTAGCCGGGATAGTCGCGGATGGGCACACCCGCAATCGTCGCACTGCTCCAGATGGGCACCATTGAATCGCCGTGCTCGCCCAAAATCAACGCGTCCACATCGGTAGCCGCCACGCCAAAGTGCTCCGCCAAGAACGAGCGGAACCGACAGGTGTCCAGCACCGTGCCCAAGCCCAGCACGCGCTCCTGCGGCAAGCCCGATTCCTTCACCGCGATGTAGGTAAGAATGTCCACAGGGTTAGACACCACCAGAATGATCGCGTCCTCCGCCAGCGACACGCTCTTGAGATTGTTTAGGATTTCGCGGAAAAGTCCCACATTGCGGTTGATAAGTTCCAATCGGCTTTCGTCGGGGCGTCGGCGCAGTCCTGCCGTGATGATGACCAGATGCGCGCCTGCCAAGTCTGCATAATCGCCCGCGCGGAATCGGATGGGCTGCGCATAGGCTGCCCCATGGCGCAGATCTAACGCCTCGCCTTCCGCTGCCTCGCGATTGACATCCAAAAGCACCACTTCAGAAACCGCACCAACCATCTGCAGGGCGAACGCCGCATTAGAACCGACGCGCCCGCCGCCACCTATAATGCCTACTTTCATCGCTAACCTCCCTTATTGTGCAAAGCGGACGCCCTGCGTCCACGATTTATCATACCTGAACGCGCTCCTCTCCTACAGGGTATACTCCAAATGGAGGTGGTCTATGAATCCCGTACTCGTTTCTACCGAATGGGTCCAGCAACATCTGAACGATCCAAGTGTCCGCATCGTGGAGGTGGATGTGGACACAACGGCGTATGAGCAAGGGCATATTCCTGGCGCTATCGGGCTGAACTGGCAAACGCAACTGCAAGACCCTATCCGACGCGACATTCCCTCCAAGGAGCGGTTAGAGCAACTGCTCGGCTCGCTGGGCATCAGCCACAGCCACACAATTGTGCTGTACGGCGACAACAACAACTGGTTCGCGGCCTTCGCGTTCTGGGTACTGAAACTTTATGGGCACGAAGATGTGCGCATTATGGATGGCGGTCGCAAAAAGTGGTTAGCCGAAGGTCGGCCCGTTACCGCGGAAGTGCCGCAGTATCCGCCCACTGAGTACCGAGCAAAGGAGCCTGACTTCGCGCTACGCGCATACTTCCCACAGGTGCTGGAGAGTTTGGGTCGCCCTGACTATGCGCTGGTGGATGTGCGCTCGCCCCAAGAGTTCACGGGCGAGTTGATCGCCCCGCCAGGAATGATGGAAACCGCACAGCGCGGCGGGCACATTCCAGGCGCGCGCAACATCCCATGGGCACAAGCGGTGCGCGAGGATGGCACCTTCAAGTCGCCTGAGGAGTTGCGTGCCCTTTACGAGTCGCAAGGAATCACCCCCGACAAGCATGTGATTGTGTACTGCCGTATCGGCGAGCGCTCCTCGCACACTTGGTTTGTACTGAAATACCTGTTGGGCTATCCCGATGTGCGGAACTACGACGGCAGCTGGACGGAGTGGGGCAACCTTGTGGGCGCGCCCATCGAGCGCGAAGTGCCTACCGAAGTGCACGGCGGCGCTAGCAACGCCCCCTGCCCTGAGTGATGGGCACTCCACCTCTTGATAAGGGTGTGGACACCAGCCCCGCAAGTTGAGGCTAGTGCTTGGTTGATCCAAGTGCTACCTATCCGTTTTGAGCAGGCGAGATTCCTCGCTTCGCTCGGAATGGCAGGGCTGTTTCTGCAAAAGTGAACCTGCGTTCCGAGCGGTTTTTTCTTGGTTCCCCCCGCAGAGCGGGGGGAACTTGTAGAAGGGGGTACTCTGGCGAACTCCCCTCGTGAGGCCTGGCAAGGGTACAGGGTACTGCCTCAACTGCCGAAGCCATCGCCCGATTTTTCCAGAACCCCCTCCTTTAGGTTCCCCCTACTTGTAGGGGGAACCGATAAGATTTTCGGTGCCTCTCGCGCAGCGGGGGGAACCTACAGGAGGGAGGGCAGGATTAGAAAACCCACTTGCGCGAAGCAGGTAAATCCTCTGGCGAGAAGTGCGCGGGAACCCAAGCGATGTACCCCTGCGAGGGCTAAGGCCGCCCCTACACCGAACTATCTTCCGTAATCGTGATTGGCAAGCGCACGCGAAAAGTGCTGCCCACGCGATACTCGCTTTCTACCTCCACTTGCCCGCCGTGCGCCTCCACGATGTGTTTGACAATCGCCAATCCTAGCCCTGTGCCTCCCTGCTCGCGCGAGCGCGTCTTGTCCACGCGATAGAACCGCTCAAATATGCGCGGCAATGCCTCACTCGGAATCCCAATTCCCGTATCCGCAACCTCAATCACGGCGTTGCCGTCTTCCTGATAGGTGCGCACCACAACGCTGCCCTGCGGCTTGTTGTAGCGAATGGCGTTGCTGAGCAAGTTCAGCACCACCTGCAGAATCTGGTCGCGGTTGGCAAACAACTTCAAGTCGGGTTGGAGTTCAGCACGCACATGCACCTGATGGCGTTGCGCCTCGGCCTCCATCTCCTGAATTGCCTGTTGGATGACTGGCTCGAGGGCAAACACCTCTTTTACTGGCTGCAGTGACTCCACACGCGTGAGGGTCAGCAAGTCGTCTGCGATCCGCGTGAGACGGTCTGCCTCCTGAATGATAAGGTTCAGAAACCGCTGGCGCGTCTCGAGCGGCATTTGAGGGTCATTGTGGATGGTTTCTGCCAGTGAGCGAATCGAAGCCAGTGGGGTACGAAACTCGTGCGACACGTTAGCCACGAAGTCGCGCCGTACTTGCTCTAAGTGCAACAACTCGGTTTTGTCTAGTAGCGCGATGGCGAACAGGTGGTGGGAGTCGGCCTCGCCCAGGTACCAAATGGTGGCTTCCACGTGGCGCTCGCGTGGGAAACTGAGCGTGACTTCGCTGGAGACTGTGCCCATTCGCCGCGCCGCTTTGAGCATCAGCAAATACAAATCATAGCAAAAAGTCAACGCAAGCAGCGACTTGCCCGTCATGTAGCGGAAACCGAACCACTCCAAGGCGACGCGATTGGCGTAGCGCAGCATGGCATCCTCATCGCAGATGAGGAGTGGAATAGGCATACCGTCTATCAGCGCAAGGCGACGCCGTTGCTGGCGCGTGAGCTCCAAGTTGAGTGTTTCAACTTGCTCGTTGAGGTCGTGTAGTTGTTGGCGCAGCGCGCTGTAGCGGATGTATAGGCGTCGCGCAAAATAGAGTGCCAGCAGTATTCCTCCCAACGTCACTGCCAGAAACGCCTCACGCCACGCGCGAGGCAAGTTAGGCAGCGCGGTGAGTGCAATCAGCCCTGCGCTGACAGCCAGCGACGCGGGCAACCAGCGAAAGCTCATCCCTCAAATCGGTAGCCGCTGCCACGCACGGTTTGAATGTAGCGCGGCTGGCGCGGGTCAGGCTCGATCTTGGCGCGCAACCAGCGGATGTGCACATCCACTGTGCGTGGGCTTACATAAGTGCCCAGCCCCCACACATGGTCCAGTAGCTGGTCGCGCGTGAACACCTTGCCAGGGTGGGTTGCCAGTAGGGTGAGCAGCGCGTACTCTTTAGGGGTCATAGCGATCTCGACACCGTTTTTGTAGACGCGGCGTGCCTCTAAGTCAATCGTCACATCGCCGAACTGGATACGCGGCGGCGCAGGGGGCTGCACGCGCCGTAAAATTGAGCGTATGCGTGCCACAAGCTCCGCCACGCTGAATGGTTTGACCAGGTAGTCATCCGCACCCAACTCGAACCCGCGGATTTTGTCTTCCTCTGCGGCGCGTGCCGTCAGAAATAGCACAGGCGTTTGGCTGTGCTGCCGAATGATTCGGCAAAAGTCGAAGCCGCTGCGCCCAGGCAGCATTACATCCAAGATGATCAGCTGGGGCTGGTGTTGGTGGAACAGGTGGAGTGCCTCTTCCGCGCTGTGCGCAACGAGCACTTGCAGCTGCTCGCGTTGCAGGTTGTACTGAAGCGTTTCGCACAAAACGGGGTCATCCTCCACCAGCAGCACGCGCACGGGTTCGGTGGAGCTCAGGCGCGCCGCTTCCGCTTGCATTTGCACGCTCATGGCTACTCCTCCACGATAATCTCCACATTCGCGCGTGGCACGGTAGCAATTGTACCGTCTTCAAGGCGTGCTTTCAGCACACGCGCGTGCGTGCCCGATTCCAGCTCCACCAGTTCTGGGGGTAGCTCTACCACCGTGCCTAACCGCCCGAAGTACGGCTCACGAATAATGCGCACCTGGCTGCCCACCTCTAAGGTTTGCGCTTCGCGCGCGGGCGGCGATTCGGGCAGGTGACTTACATCTTCCAGCGGCACCACAATCTCGGGGCGGATGACCCCAGCGCGGATTTGCGTGGCGCCGTTGATGGATGCAGTTTTGCCTTCCAAGCTCTTGAGTAAGCGGAAGGTGCGGGTTGCCATGCGGATAGTGCCAAACCCCTCGGTGAGGATGAGCGTCAGCGGAATGTCTTCCGAGCCGGTGATAGCCACGCCGATGTCGTGCCCCAAGTAGCGGATGAGGTCGGTATCGCGGATACCGCCGGCGACGATGCCTATAGCGCCGCGCTCGGCAGCGCGCTGCAAAGCATCGGCTTCCACCGCTGCGCCGCCTACCAGAATCTGCCCAGCCACATCGTCAGGAATATGCGCGGCGGTCAGGGTCTCGTCGGGGCTATTCACCAACACGCGCAAAGTGCCCCGTCGCTCGCCCCCTACGCCAAAGATGCCCTGTATCAGCGCACCTTGCGTTTCTATCACCGCACCCTCTTGAGGCAGCACCTTCACCACGCGCCCCTGCACATAGGCGTTCACATCAATCACGGTCGGGGGTTGGCGCACCCCCACATGCCCTGTCACTTCCGAAATCAACTCCACCGTGCCCGCCACAGGCGACTTACACACGCCCCGAAACAGCCCAAACAAGCCCTTTGTCTCAGCAATCACTTGGTCTTTCTCGACGGTGTCGCCTTCTTTGACCTTGAGCACGCTGTGGATTTGTCTTGGCTCAATGCCCAGCATTTGCGCCACACGCACCGTCTGTAAAATGCCGGGCAACAGCGCGCGTGCCACCACCGTATCTGGCTGTACCACATCGCCCTCTTGCACCAGCACCTCGCCTTTGATGGGCAAACGGCGCGTCTTAAGGATAATCGTGTTCGCGCTTACCGTCAGTCCGGGTGTGTAGGCGGTTCCCATGGGTTCCTCTCCGCAGGTTATGTTTGACGGGTTTCCACGCGCAAGGCGTGTTTTCGGCGACGCTTGGCTATCCGCGCCACCAGAAAGATACTCAAAAAGTATAAAAACACCATCGGCAGCCCGATAGCCAGCATTGAGAAGGCATCGCCCGACGGGGTCAGCAAGGCTGCCAGCAGCCCAATAATCAAAATCGCGTAGCGCCAGTGGCGCCACATCGCCTCAGGCGTAGCTAAACCCACCGACGCCAAAAACATCAATACCACCGGCATCTGGAACCCCAGCCCAAACGCAAACATCATCTTCACCACAAACATAATGTACTGGGCGGGGTTCTGCAACAACTGTGCGTCGGGGTAGTCGTCCAAGTAGCCCAAAAAGAAATTGAACGCCGCTGGCAAAATGTAGTAGCCCAGTGCCACACCACTAAAAAACAAAAACAGGCTAAACGGCGCGATCAGTTTAACAGCGCGCCGCTCTTGGCGGGTTAGCCCCGGCCCAATGAAGCCCCACACCTCGCGCATAATCAGGGGCATCACTAGGATTAGCCCCAAAATCAGCGCGAGCTTGAACTTGAGAAAGAACGGTTCAGTGGCGTGGGTGAACACGAATTTGGTGCTTTCGGGTTTGATGCGCAGCAGTGGGGCAGCTAAAAAGTGATACACATACGGGGTGATGGCGAAAGCGACGATCCAGCCCAGCATGATGTAGACGAGCACTCGGAAGATGCGTCGTCGCAGCTCTTCCAAGTGCTCCATAAAGGTCGCCTTCGGCCCCTCATCGTAGGGTTCGGGCGTCGGAGGCACACTCGCTGGGCTGGTCATCGTTTAGAATATGCCAATCAGGCGCATATCAACTTCGCGCACGAAACGGTTGATGATGTTGCGTGCACCCGTTTGCACACCACCACCGCGGAACCCGCCGCGTGGTGCGCCGCCCCCACCGGGCGCGCCAGGAATGCCTACGCCACCGATGCCGGGCCCGCGCATCCCGCGCGGACCACGCATGCCGCCCTCGTCATCCGCGCCGATACCGCCACGCCCGCCAAAGCCGGGCGGCGCAGGTGCCCCAGGGGCGCTCGGCGTGCCAAAACCACCGCCAAACTGCTCCTGGCGCGCAATCCCTTCCAGTTGCAGCGTGGTCGTGACACGAATCACCTGCCCGATGTCGTAGGCAAAATAAACGACGCGGCGGATCGTGCTTTTGGGCTTGTCCAGTTCCACGCCGCCCAAGTTAATACTGCGCGGGAGGTTACCCGTGAACTCATACACGATTTTGGCGCACTTGTAGCCCTGCTCCCACTCAAACCGCTCCAAGTGTGCCGCCACGGGGATTTTGAGGCCAATTTCGTTCGGGTCGCCCGACTCCAGCGGGTTGCTAAGTGTGATGGTGGCGCCCCAGCGGTCACCCGGCTTGTAGCGGCGCGGGGGCAACAAGGGTAAATCGGCAGTCCACACATAGAACACATCTTGCTGTACGGCATCGGCACCGCGCGACACCTGATACAGCACACGCCCCGTGGTCTCCACCTCCTGATACACCGGAATCATGCGATCGGAGGTGATGGTTTCCACTTGTCCACTGCCCGTAATTGCAATCGCGGGGGGCATCGGCGTCCACGAGATCAGCCCCAGATTGTTGCGAAAGTCCATTACATTCAACTCGCCGCGGAACGATACATCGTAAATCAGGGTCTCCTCAGGGGCTAAGCCCGAATATTGCACCTCGTTGATTTCCTTGACAGTGCCCTTGACTTGGTAACGATAGGTTCTGCCAGGAACCCAGCGGTAGCGCAGGGGTATACCCTCGGCGGGCACTTTGATTTCGTTTTCCACTTGCACGCGCACCGCACTGCGGGCTAAAATGCGTGCACTGCCGCCCTCGGGCGACTGGTAAAGTGTCAGCTCAATCGTGTGTTCACCGTCGGGCACATTGAGCTTTTTGGTATCCCAGCGGTAGATATAGTGTCCACGTTCGCGGTCGGTCTCCAGCGCGGCGGGGGCGACCGCTTCCACAAACTTGCCGTTGATGGTCACGCCAATAAAACCGCCCTGAGGTACGCTGCGGATGGGGAAGCGGATTTGCACCACCTCGCGTACCCGTGCCCCATCTTGCGGGCGCACAATAGTAAAGGGCGCTTGCGCCAGCGCCACCGCACTGCAGAGCATCAACAACCCTATCGCCACACGCTTCATAGTTGCCTCCAGCCCCTGATTGTACCCCATCGGTGGGCGAATTCCTGCCGAGTGGGGTATAATGGCGCGTCGTGTGGCGGCGCGGGTGGCTTGGGCTACTGCTACTATTTGGCATCCCGTGGGGGCAAGCACAATCGGCTGCGCCCGACCTTACGCGCACACCCGATGTGGTGGTGCTGATTGCACCCCAGCCCAACGGCACGCACATAGTTTCGTGGACGTACGCACGACGCGTTCCCCACACCGCCGTGCGCCAACAACTGGAACGCCTCAGCCAGTGGAACGGGCACGCAATTAGCCAACTCAGCATCGCCGACGATACCCTCAAACAAAATCCCAAGCCCAACGAGCTGTTTACCGTCGCCAGTTTTGTCTCCAGCGGGCTGGTAGACCTCAAGGAGGGCACGCTCAACCTCACGCCCATTGCCCGCGCCTGCGCCGATTTGCGCGTACTGCATGTGTATGTACTGTTGCCACAGCCAGTCAAATATGCTGGCTATTTTCAGTACGCCACGCCCCATCTCGAGATGTGGACGGAAGCGCAACCGACGATGTGGCGCAGCATCCTCTACATCCACACGGCAGACCCCGCCGTGCTGGAAATCCCGCTCAAGCGTCCTGAGCCAAAACCGCAAGCGGCTGTCCCCCCTCAACCATCGCGCCCCAGCAGCGGGCTGATTGCCTTGATTATATTTACCGCGTTGCTCGTGGGCGTAGGAGTCTATTTCGCAGCCACGAAACTGCTAAAGCGACAAACCCCACCCACATCCGTCCAACCAGAGACAGAACCCTGATAGGAGGTTGCCCTATGCTGAACTATACTTTGGAAGACCTGCTCAAGACCGCCTTTGAGTTGCGAGCGTCCGATGTGTTTATCAAAGCAGGCTCGCCCCCCGTCATGCGCCTGCACGGCAAAATCGCACCGTTTGAACAATACCTCGAGCCGCTCACGCCCAGCCAAGCCCGCGATTTGTGCTTTTCTAACATGAGCCACGAACAGGTCGCCAAGTTCGAGCACCGCTTGGCTATCGACTTGGCGTTCACTGTTACGGGCGTGTGTCGCGTGCGTGCCAATGTTTATATGCAACGCCAAACGGTGGCGGGCGTGTTCCGCCTTATCCCGCTCCAACACTGGAAACTTGAGGAACTGTGGCCCGAAGAACCCGAAATCGCGCGCGTACTGGCAGGGCTTACTCAATACCGCCAAGGGCTGGTGCTGGTAACAGGTCCCACCGGTAGCGGTAAGTCCACAACCCTCGCCGCGATGATTGACCTTATCAACGAAACCCGCCGCGGGCACATCGTAACCATTGAAGACCCCATCGAGTTTGTACACACCGACAAACAGTGCATCGTTAGCCAGCGCGAGGTGGGTATTGATACCGAGTCGTTCATTGACGCCATGCGCTCAGTAGTGCGCGAAAGCCCTGATGTGATTTTGATTGGTGAGATGCGCGATGTGGAGACAATGCACGCCTGTATGCAAGCTGCCGAAACGGGGCACTTGGTCTTCTCCACCGTGCACACCCCCAGCGCGTATGAAACGATGGATCGTATCGTGAACATGTTCCCACCTGAAGAGAAAAAGCACATTCTGCAGCGGTTGGCAAACACTTTGCGTGGCATTGTAGCGCAGAAGCTGGTGCCGCGTGCAGGTGGGCGCGGACGCATCGCAGCCGTGGAAATCCTCATCAACACGCCCACCGTTGAGAAAATGATTGAAGATGGGCATATTGGCGAAATCTACAATGCCATCCGTGAGGGCGAACACTGGGGCATGCGCACGATGAACCAGTGCCTCTATCGGTATGTGCAAAAGCAACTTATCACGCCCGAAGAGGCGCTCAACTACGCAGGTGTCTACTCCGAGCTGCGCCAAATGCTGCGTCGTTTGTAGTGCTGGAGGGGCGTAACCCGCGGTCTAGGATCCGGGGGCAGCCTCAACTGTCAAATTCTCCAGCACCCCCTCCTTGAGGTTCCCCCTACGCCGTAGGGGGAACCGAGCCGGTTGCGGTTCCTCTTGAAAGGTACCTACGCTACTCGCCGCAGCAGGCACCGTGTTAGGTATCTTTACGATATGTCCGAACTGCGTTGGCATCCGCTGCTGGAAGAGTGGGTGATTACCGCCACGCATCGGCAAGAACGCACTTTCCACCCACCACCTGAATATTGTCCACTCTGCCCCACGCAGCCGGGTGGCATCCCAACCGAAGTTCCTGAACCAACTTACGAAATCGTGGTGTTCGAGAATCGCTTTCCGTCGCTCATGCGCGAGCCACCTGCGCCTGTCGTCGCGCCCACACCCTTTTCGCCCGTGCTGCCGGCACACGGCGTGTGCGAAGTGGTGCTTTACACGCCCGACCACTACACCACACTCGCGGAACTATCCCTTGAGCGCATCGAGCAGCTGATCTATGTCTGGCGCGATCGGTATGCCGAACTCAGCGCGCGCCCTGAGGTGCAATATGTGTTCATTTTCGAAAACAAGGGGCGCGAAATCGGCGTGACGCTGAGCCATCCGCACGGGCAAATTTATGCCTACCCGTTTATCCCACCAAAGCTCCAACGCGAGTTAGACGCGATGCAGCGTCACTACACCGCCACAGGCGAAAACTTGCTGCTTGCCATCGCCCGCTATGAGCAGGCAGAAGGTACCCGCGTTGTAAACCAAATGGGCAACTGGCTGGCATTCGTGCCGTTTTTCGCACGCTACCCGTATGAGGTGTACTTGGTGCCGTTGGAACCGCGTCGCGACTTACTGGATTTGAACGAAGGCGAAATAGAGTCGTTAGCAGCCTTGCTCAAAGACACGCTGCAGCGCTACGACGCCCTATGGGGCTTCTCGCTGCCCTACATTATGGTGCAACACCCGCGCCCCACCGACGGCGCAGAACACCCCTACTGGCAGTTCCACATTGAGTTCTACCCGCCCCATCGGGCACCCGATAAACTCAAATACTTAGCAGGCTCCGAGTCAGGTGCAGGCGTATTCATCAACGATACTTTGCCAGAGCACACTGCGGCTGCCCTTCGTGCAGCACAGCCCCCTACGGAGCGACAATAGTATTGTCAATCAGGCGCGCCTTGCCAAAAAATGCTGCCACCGCCACCAGCGTGGGGCGCCCAATCCGCTCCACAGGCTGTAAGGTATCGGCGTCTACCACTTCCACATAGTCAATCCGCGCCAGCGGTTCAGCAGCGATGCGCTGGTAAACCCCTTCCCGCAGCGCGTGGGCGTCGCGCTCGCCAGCTGCCACTTGCGCCTGCGCCCACTGTAAACTGCGATAGAGCACCGTCGCCGCCACCCGCTCCTCAGGTGAGAGATACACATTGCGCGATGACATCGCTAGCCCATCTGGTTCGCGCACAATCGGGCACGGCACTATCTCTATCGGCAAGTTCAAGTCGCGCACCAGCTGCTGAATAATACGCAGCTGCTGGTAATCTTTCATGCCAAAATAAGCACGGTCAGGCGTGGTGATGTTGAACAACTTCAACACCACCGTTGCCACTCCCTCAAAATGCCCCGGACGCGACCGCCCGCATAGTGGTTTCGAGAGTTCCTTTACGCGCACCTCGGTTTGAAACCCTTCAGGGTACATCTCGTGCACTTCGGGGTAAAAGATGGCGTCCACCCCCACCGATTCTGCCATGTGGCGGTCGCGTTCGAAATCGCGGGGGTAGCGGGCATAGTCCTCATTAGGACCAAACTGCAGCGGGTTCACGAAAATGCTTACCAGCACCGCGCCGCCGTCGGCTTTGGCGCGCCGCATGAGGCTGAGGTGCCCTTCGTGAAAGTAGCCCATCGTGGGCACAAAATGGATGGCCCGCCCCACCTCGCGCTGTGCCCGCACCCACTGCCGAACCGAGTCAACGGTGCGTAAGATTTCCATAGGCGTGTTGATTTTACCCGCCCCCTTGACTTTTTCCCTAAAGTGTGCTATAATGTACGCAGACTGCGTAAACGCTTACGCAACGGAGCGCAGGAATGGCGACGCAGCAAGGCAATGGCAAACGCCTGACAATACGCGAGGTTGCACGGGCATTAGGGGTCTCCACAGCGACGGTCTCCCGTGCCATTCATGGGCGCGGGCGGATTAGCCCCGAAACGCGTACCCGTATCCTGCGCCAGCTGGAGCGGTTAGGCTACACCCCCAACCTCCACGCGCAAAGCTTGGCAGGCAAGCGCAGCATGGCGGTCGCGCTGGAGTATCTGGGTGCGGTGGAAGTGCTTGCCGACAGCTTTCTGGTGGAGTTGGCGCGGGGCGTACAACAAAGCCTTGTGACACACCGCTATCGCCTACTCATCAACCTCTCCGGCGACCAAGAGTACCGTCGCAGCGTGCTCCGCCAGTGGATTCGCGGGCGCGTGGTTGACGGCGTGATTGTCGTGGCGAACCCCCGAATTGACCTCGAGTGGCAAAGTGCGCTGACTGCAGAAGGGATTCCTATCGTCTGGATTGCGTATGATGTGCCCGAACCGATGCCCAAGCGTACCGCCGTCGTGCAACTGGACATCGCCTTTGGCTGGGCGGAAGCTTTCGCGTACCTCTATCAACTCGGGCATCGCGAAGTGGGCTTCATCAGCGCGTACCCCTCCGACCCCGCGCTGGAGATTGTTCAAAACGCCGCCCGCCAGTATGGGCTAACCCTTTCCCCAATTGTGCACGCAAACGGCGAAACGCCTGCCGATGGCTACACCGCTGCGCAGCAACTGCTTGCCACAGAGCCGTTGCCTACAGCCCTACTCGCGCGCACCGACCTGCTAGCGTTTGGTGTAATGCAGGCACTGCAGCAACAAGGGCTGCGCATTCCCGATGATATCGCCCTTGTCGGGCACGACGACCTCCCGATGGCACAGTGGATGAACCCACCCCTCAGCAGTATTCGTATCGACTATGCACAGCTGGGGCATAGTGCAGTGGAGCTGCTGATGCGCCTCATTAGCAGCCCCGATGCCATACCCGCGCCCGTTTGCGTCGCGACACGCTTTATCCCGCGGCTCAGCGCCGCATCCCACCCCCAACGAAGGAGGTAAGTCCCCATGAGAACCACACTGCTGACACTGGCATTGGCAACGACGCTCTGCGTAAACGCTTTCGCGCAAACCGTCTATGTAGACGAGTTCGAGGGCGGCTTCAATCCCGCCCTGCCTTGGTCGTGGCTAGTGGTTGTCCCGAACCCAGATACTGAGTGCGATTATGTGAACACCCAAAACAACGACTTCCCCTACCGGTTCGAAGACGGTAGGTTGGTCATCGTTATGCACCCGTGGAACTCCACCTATGAACAGTGGAACTACGCCGCCAACTTCCCGAATCTCCCCGTGTTGGGCTTTGACCCAGGATGGGCAATTGAGACCGAAGTCAAACTCGACCTGCGCGGCAATATCCCCACCGTCTTCACCCAAGCGGGGCTGATGGTGATGCGCGACATGGACAACTACTACCAAACGATGCTTATCGTGATGCCCAACGACGGCAACAACCCGCACAAGTTCTGGCTCAGCACCGCGCACGAGGTGAACCGCAACTACGCTTATGGCGGAGCGTCGGCGGGCTTCTGGGGCGAAAACGAACCAAGCTTCTCCCTCAAGCTGCGCCTTGAAGATGGCGGTGTAAACGAAAACAATCAGCCCCTCGTCAAAGTGCGTGTGCAACTGGAGGGCTGGACGGACTTTGTGGATGTGTGGCCCTCGCCGTTTGTGCGCCCGCAAGTACTAAGCGAGGTCGCCCAGAATGGGGGGCGGATTGCCCTTTACCATATCGTCGGCTTCTACGGCGATCCACAGCCAGAAGTTTCGTTTGGCTACATTCGCCTTGAAAACATCCGCCTTGCTGGCATACGCGAAGGCGATGTGAACGGCGATGGCTGTGTCAACGACACCGACCTTTTGACCGTGCTGTTTAGCTTCGGCAACACAGGCGAAGAACTTCCCGCTGATGTCAATCACGACTGCACGGTCAACGACACTGATCTGCTGACGATCCTGTTCAACTTCGGGAGCGGGTGCTAAAATCAGGGGTTCCTCGCCTTCGGCTCGGATGACAGTACCTGCCGCTTCTCACCCGTGTCATCCCGAGCGAAGCGAGGAATCCCCGCACCACTTCAACAACCATAGGAGGTGAGCTGACAATGCGACAGAAGGGCTTCACACTGATTGAGTTGTTGGTCGTCATCGCGATTATCGCCATCTTGGCGGCGATACTGTTCCCTGTGTTCGCGCAGGCGCGTGAAAGCGCACGCAAAACTACCTGCATCAGCAACATGAAGCAAATCGGACTTGCCATTACGATGTACCTGAACGACTACGACGAGAAGTTCTTCATCCAGCCTTGGCCCGGTGGCTGTCCTACGAACGAGACTGAGTATTTCACGCACAACCCAGCACATCCGCGTCAACACTGGGCGACCCTCGTGTTCCCCTACATCAAGAATGCGGGCATTTTCGACTGTCCCAGCTACGAGGGCGAGTGGTACTACGCCTCTTATGCCCTATGGAACTGTGGTCAAGGGCGCCCAGCCGACCCGCGTCAGTGGATAGTGCCCAAAGTGGAGTACGGGCTGAACCAGGTGCTGATCAACCGCACGCAGACCTTGTCGCCTGTATCGCTGGCACAGCTGCAGCGTCCCGCCGAGATTGCCGTAGTGATGGACAACAACTACATCTACAGCGAGTACACCTGCTTGCGGGGTCCAGCGAACCCGAACGCCTTTATGAAGTATGTGCCGTATGACCGCGAGTGGTCGTGGGTGCAGGGCATTGTGCGCCACCAAGAGGGGTTGGTGTTTACCTATGCGGACGGGCACGCGAAGTGGGCACGGCGCTCGCAGCGCGGTGCACCCTACTTTGAGTGGCGCGGTGCCAACTTCTCGCACTATTACCCTGTGCTGCTGGGGGATCGCGAGTTCGCCACAGGCACCGAGTGCGCCAGCACCTACGATTACGGGCAATAGGAGGCGTCCATGCGTGCTGAAGTGCCGCCCTATGTGGTTTGGGGCGTGATTGCAGCAGTGGTGTTGTTGGCGGGCTTCCTGCTCTATCGGGCATGGACGGGCGGTGTGCATACTTACGGCGAGAGTGTGCCTAAACCCGCACCTGGCATGCCCGGTGGGCAGGTGCCTGGTCCACCCGGCGGTAGCCCGATGGGCGTGCCGATGCCACAAGGGCAGTGAAAACGATTACCGCCACACCTCCACGGCAGGCAACGGCGGGGGCGACGCCCCAAGCATCCTCGCTAAGCTTGCGGGCGCGCGCCCCGCTGGTTGCTACCCTACTCGCTATTCCCAACGCCTACTGGATTATCCAGATTGAGAAAGTGCGCGAGGGTCCTTACCCCACCAGCATCTCGCTACTGATGAACGCGTTGCTGTGGCTGGGGCTGTTGCTGGTGGGCAACGCGTTGCTGGGGCGCCTGCGCCCCACTTGGCGATTCAGCCCTGCAGAGCTACTGCTTATCTACGCGATGCTCTGCGTCTCCAGCGCGATGGCAGGGCATGACTTCACTCCTGTGCTGGTGCAGCTGGTTGCTCATCCTGCCTACTACGTGCGCGAGGGCGTGCTGCCCGAAACCGTGCTGGAAGCCGTGCCCGCGCCACTGATTGTGCAAGATTACGCGGCTCTGCGCCCCTACTTCGTCGGCAACTCCACGCTTTATCGCTGGGAGCACATTACGGCGTGGCTGGTGCCGATCGCGGTGTGGATGGTGTTCATTGCCCTGCTGTGGTGGACGATGCTCTGCCTGGTCTCACTGGTGCGCCGCCAGTGGATGGACGCCGAGCGACTGGCATTTCCACTGGTAGAGCTGCCCCTGCAGATGGTGGAACCCGGTGGCACACTCTGGCGCACGCGCCTATTTTGGGGCGGCTTCGCCCTCGCAGGCGGGATCAACCTCATCAACGGGCTACACTACTGGTTCCCTACCATCCCCGAAATCCCTGTGAAGCACCAAGACATGGCGGTCTACCTCACTGATCGCCCATGGAACGCGGTAGGCTGGCTGCCAATCTCGTTTTACCCCTTTGTTATCGGTATCGCTTATCTTATGCCCACCGATTTGGCATTTTCAATCTGGTTCTTCTACCTATTTTGGAAAGCGCAACTGGTAATCACCGCGTGGCTGGGCTGGGACATTACCCCTGAATTTCCCTACATCCGCGAGCAGGGCATCGGTGCCTATCTGGGGATTGGGCTGTTTTTGCTGATTGGCAGTCGGGGGCTCGTACAGCAGATTTGGCGTCACTTGCACGACCCTCAGCACAGCGAGTTGCGCGATGCAGGTGAAGCGTTGCCCTATCGCACGGCAGTCTACGGACTGCTTGCCGGGCTGGCGGGGCTAACAGGTTTCTTTTGGCTATTTGGGTTGCGCGGGCACATCGCGCTGCTGGCAGTTGCCCTTTATCTGCTGATGGCGTTGGTGATTACCCGCATTCGCGCCGAGTTCGGCTCGCCCGTACACGATCAGCACTTTTCAGGACCCGACCATGTGTTCACGCGCCTGACAGGTGCGCAGGGTTACACGGCGCGTGAGCTGGCAACGCTGAACTTTTTCTACTGGTTCAACCGCGCCTACCGCTCACACCCGATGCCGTTTGCGCTGGAGGGGCTGAAACTGGCGCAGCGCGTGGGCGCTTCGTTCTCAACGTACTGGCTGTGGATGCTGTGGGCGGGTTTGTGGGGCGCTTTGCTGGCGTTCTGGGCATACCTCCACAACGCTTACCGCTATGGCGCAGGCGCAGAGTTCTTCCAAGGGCAACTGTTTGGAACAGAGGCATATAACCGTCTGTCGAACTGGCTTGCAATGCCCCCTGAAGCGCACCGTGGAGCACAGGCAGCCACCGCGCTGGGCTTCGCGCTGGCGTGGGGCATGATGTGGCTGCGTAGCAAGTTCATGGGCTTTCCGTTCCATCCGATAGGTTTCGCGATTTCGGGCAGCTGGGCGATGAACCTCGTCTGGCTCCCGATTGCTATCGCGTGGCTTATCAAGCTCCTCGTGGTGCGCTACGGTGGCTTACCGATGTATCGGCGTCTGTTGCCCTTCTTCTTGGGGCTTATCTTAGGCGAAGCCATCGTAGGCATGGGCTGGAGCCTGGTGGGCGTGATGTTCAACATCCCCGCCTATAGCTTCTGGGGGCAATAAGGAGGTGAACCATGCAAATCCAACGACGCATACGAACCCTACCAAGTGCCTTAGGACCGTTGGATAACCCACTCAAGGGCTGGGCTGCCTATTGGTTCCCTTGGACAACAGAATACTATCAACCCGTGAGCATGAACTTCTGGTATGTGTCGTGGCGCGAGCTGGAACCCAACCCTCAAGACTATCGCTTCCAGCAGTTCGAGCAAAAGTGGGACAGCTCGCCATTGACTCGGAACAACCATGTGGTGTTCCGTGTTTACCTTGACTATCCGGGGCTACCCACAGGTGTGCCTCAATGGCTGATTGACATGGGCGTGGAGATGCGCCCTTACACGGAGTATGGTGGCGGTTTATCGCCCGACTACGACGACCCACGCTTAGTACAGGCATTGGTGCGTTTGATCCGCGCGCTGGGGCAACACTTCAACAACCACCCACGCGTCGCGTTTATCCAGCTGGGCTTTTTGGGCTTCTGGGGTGAATGGCACACCTATCCGCGCACTGAGCTGTTTGCCAGCCCTGCCACGCAGCAGATAGTGGTAGACGAGATGCGCGCCGCCTTCCCCAACAAAATCCTACAGGCACGCACGGCAAACGGCTATCTGGGGCAACACCCGTGGATGGGCTACCATGACGACATGTTTCCCGAAGACACCGACGGGGGCGAAGAGTGGCATTT
>JAUQOS010000026.1:16921-25435 GCA_030550775.1 Armatimonadota bacterium | reverse complement strand
AGGCAAAATGCTCTCACTCGGTACAATATAGCCTGCATGTGGGCCATCGAAACGCGCGACCTCCGTAAAGTGTTCCGCCCACTGCTGGGCGGCAAACCGATCGTGGCGGTAGACAACCTCAACCTTAGAGTGCCCGTGGGCACGGTGTTCGGCTTTTTGGGACCCAACGGCGCGGGCAAAACCACTACTATCCAGATCCTTATCGGCAATGTGTATCCCACGGCGGGGCAGGCGTTCGTGCTGGGGCATCCCGCAGGTGCGATTGAAGCCAAACGCAAGCTCGGTTTTCTGCCCGAAAAGTTCCAGTTCCACGACTTTTTGACCGCTGAAGAGTTTTTGCATATGCATGGTCGGCTCGCCAAGATGGATGGGGCAACCTTGCGCAAGCGCGTTGACGAAGTGCTGGAGCTGGTGGGGCTTGCCGAGCGGCGCAAAAGCAAAATCCGTGAGTTTTCCAAAGGCATGCAGCAGCGCATCGGGCTGGCGCAAGCCCTCATCCACGACCCCGAGCTTGTGATTCTGGACGAACCGACCTCCGCGTTGGACCCACTGGGACGCAGACGCGTGCGCGAAGTAATCCAGTACCTCAAAGAGCGCGGAAAAACGGTGTTTCTCAACTCGCATCTGCTCTCGGAGGTGGAGCGCAGTTGCGACCAAGTGGCGATTATCCACAAAGGGCGCGTGGTCAAGCAGGGCACTCTGGAGGAACTGCTGGTGAACCGCTCCATCGTCAGTATTGAACTCAAAAAAGTGGAGCCGCAGGTGCTGGAGGCGATTGCGAAAGTCGCCCGCAAAGTGCACCCCATCGACGATCGACGCCTCACCGCAGAAGTTGCCTCAGAGGATGATGTGCCTGAGCTGGTGCGGGCGATTGTGCATGCAGGCGGCGCCTTGATGGGACTGCAGGCGCACCGCGAGACTTTGGAAGACCTATTTATCCAAACCGTGGAGGGCGAGGGCAAGTAGCGATGGGCGTAATCGTGGGGCTGACTTTGCGTGAAGCGATGCGTCGCCGCGCTTTCTTGGGCACGGTGATTATTCTGCTCGCGCTGTATGGGCTGAGCTTTCTGCCGCGTGCCTTCAAAGAGGCGTTCGGGGGCAGCGAAGCGCAGTTTGATGTGGGCGTGAACCTCGCGGTGCTGTTTGGCGTGGATATCATCAAGTTTTTCTCGTCGGTGCTGGCGATATTGCTCA
Source organism: Armatimonadota bacterium (assembly GCA_030550775.1). GTDB lineage: Bacteria > Armatimonadota > Fimbriimonadia > Fimbriimonadales > GBS-DC > GBS-DC. The sequence goes on along the minus strand of JAUQOS010000026.1, from coordinate 24,241 downwards.
GCGCAGGCGCAATCACCGCCGAGATTGAGCGAGGCTACTTGGCAGCGATTTTGCCGCGCCCCCTGCACCGCTGGGAGCTATATCTGGGCAAATGGCTGGGCGTCATGCTGTTTAGCACTGCCAACGCCACGCTGTGGACCGCGCTGCTGTGGATGTCGGTAGCGTTGCAAGGCGAGCCACGCGTAGAGATGTGGCGCGCGTTGCCCTATGTACTGCTCTACCCTGTGCTGTACGGCACGCTCGCGCTTGCGCTCTCCAGTTTCTTAGGGGCGTCGCTTGCAGCGATGTTTACCGTCGCAGCAGGCGCGTTCGCCTACTTTTCCGACCTTTTCCTGCGTCCCATCGCGGGGTTTTTCAATGTGCAGTTGCTGCAACAAATCGTGTGGCTCTCCGAATGGGTGCTGCCGATGGCAACTCTCAAGCGATTGGTGCTCCAGCGCGTGGACACCATTCTGCCTCCAGGCGTGGGCGAACCGCCACCGTTCGGCTCGCCAGAGGTCATCCGCTTCATGAACCCCGGCGTGCAAACCCAAGATGTTATCTATGTGGGCGTGTACATCTTAGTTGCGCTGGTTGCGGGGGCAGTGATTTTCTGGCGACGCGATGTGCAGTAATGACTCGCGCGTCTAACAAGCGGGTGGTGCACAGCCATGGCTTGGCGCGAGGTTGCTTATATCGTGCTTGGAAGCACGCTCCTGTTCGCGTTTCAGCTTTACGGCATTGCGGAGTTAGTACGCAATGAGCCGCCGCGAGGCACACTGATTGGCACGGTCTACTCCGACCGCACCTTAGCCCCGATTCCTAACGCCTTTGTGCGCTTGGTGCGCGTGGAACCGCCTCCTGAAGCTCCCTCTCTATCCTCTGAGCTAGACATGCCCTACCGTCGGCAGGGCTGGCAACCCAAGCCACCCGAGTCTGTGGTTTACCCGTTTGCCTACCAGGCGTGGGAAACTTATACCGACGCGCGAGGGCGGTTTCAACTGCGCGGCATTCCTGCGGGCGTCTATCGCGTCTATATCGCAGCCAAAGTGCATCACCTTTCGCGCGAGCAGGAGAGCAACCTACGCATCGTGGTGCGTGAAGGTGAGCGCACCGAGGTCGAGCTGCCCCTGGTTGCTGCCGACCCGTTTTTGGAGTTGATCCATCCGCAAGCGGTGTACTATCCTGACGAGCCGCTGCGCGTAGGCGTGCGCGGCTTCCACGAAGAAGACCGTTTGCAACTCACACTTTACCGCGCGCGCTATCCTGACCGCGAGCAACCGCCTCTGGAGCTGCACAACTTCTTGAGCGACTTGCGCCACGGCTGGTGGAGCCCAAACCGCAACGCCTTGCGCGAGCAGTTAGAGCGATTCCGCCCCTACCTGCTGCCCGTGTGGCAACAAGCGACGCCTGTGCGCGGGCGCGATCCAGAGGGCGTACACACCCAGTACTTGGAGCTACCGCGCCAACCGGAAGGCACCTATGTGCTGACCATCGAGGCGGGCGACTTGATTCAAGCTGCTTTGGTGAGTGTATCGTCCATCGGGGTGGTAGCGAAATCTGGCGGGGGCACGACTGAAGTATGGTGCACCGACCTGCGCACCGGGCAGCCGATTGCTAACGCGGAGGTGCGCGTTTATGCCCGCTCTTCAGGCGATGAATCTGCCTCCGTGCGTCAAGTGGCAGTCGGGCGCACAAATGCGCAGGGGCTATGGCGGTTGCAAACGGCGCCTCTCGCGGGCGAACGCTGGTACAAGCCGATGGTGGCGGTGCACGCGCCGCGCACGGGCGCGCTCATCCACTGGGGGCGGCTGGGCGTAGGCGCAGACTATGCCCCCGAAAGCACAAGCACACTCGCAGGCACCATCTATCCTGAACGCCCCATCTATCGCCCAGGCGACACGATGCACCTCAAGGGCGTTGTGCGCACAGGCAACGCACCCAACTACGAACTGCTGCCACCGAATACCCCCGTGCGCATCACCATCTTCAACCCGCGCGACGAGCTGGTGTACGAAACACGCACTGCGCTCAACCCCATGGGCAGCTTCCACTTCGACTTTCGCACCTCGCCCGAAGCGGAAGCGGGCTATTATCGCGTCGTCGCCTCAGTGGGCAACTACGGGCAACTAGAACGCTATGTGCCCCTCAGCGCGTACCGCAAGCCCACCTACCGCGTGCACCTCAAAACCGACAAGCCGCTGTATATGCCGCGTAGCGTCGTGCGCGCCGAAATCCACACCGAGTACTACTTCGGAATGCCCGTGCCCAACACGACGCTCAACTACTTCGTCTACCGGCGCGAAAAGTTCACTTGGAGCGACGACTACGGAGGTACCGTTGACTACTTAGAAGGCGACGAGGAATGGCTGGACGGCGAGCCTGAGAACTACGGGCAGGTCATTGAGACGGGGCAGCTCACTACCGACGCGATGGGGCGTGCCGTGCTGACTTTGCGCACCGACGAATTGCTGCCACAACCCCGCTCCGACGCCCCCAGCGGCCTGGACGAGCCAAGTTTCGCGTATGAGTACACCATCGAAGTGTTCGCCATATCCGAAGGTTGGGAAGGCGCAAAAGCCGCTGCCCAGTTCGAGGTTGTCCCCAGCGTTTGGGAAGCGCGCCTTGTGCCCGATGCAGCCTTCGGCGAAGCGAAGCGAACCTACCGCTATCGCGTGCAACTGACCGACCGCCGCACAGGGCAGCCTGTGCCAGCCGAGTTGCGTTGGCAAGCGGGCAAGTATCTGTGGGCGGGCAACCGCCCCCGCTACGAAGTGTTTGCCGAAGGCACCATCGCGACGAGCGCGCAAGGGGTAGGCTCTTTCGAGTTCACCCCAGACCACAGCGGCGATTGGTACATCCGAGTTGTTGGACGCGATTCGGAGGGCAATCGCGTGGTTGCTAGCCACTGGCTCTGGATTTGGGATACCAACTACATCCCGTGGTGGTTCGAAAGCGCGCAACAGCGCAACGCGCTGGAAGTGCGCTTGCAAAAACGCCACTATGAGCCGGGCGAGTCGGCTGAGCTTGCCTTGCGCACGCCGCACACCGACGCCACTTTCTACATCACTTTAGAAGGCGACACGATTTACCACTCGCAGGTGGTGAAGGCGCAGGGGGCACTCACGCGCGTGCGCGTGCCGCTGAGCCGTCAGCAGGTACCCAACGCCTATGTGTCGGTGTGTATGGTGCGCGAGAAGCAGCTGATTGAGCGCGTGGTGGAAATCAAAGTGGGCGCGCGCTACGGTAGGCTCACTGTCACGGTGGAGACCGACAAATCGCGCTATCAACCTGGCGAGATGCTCACTGCGCGCATTCGCACCACCGATGCGCAAGGGCGCCCCGTGCCTGCAGAGGTGTCGCTAGCGGTGGTGGACGAAGCCGTCTACAGCATTCGCGAGGATAGCCCACAGGATGTCTTCCGCGCGTTTTACGGGCGCAGGTACAACCGCGTGTATACCGATTTCTCGGCGGTATGGCTGGCGTTGCAGGGCGACAAGGGCAGCGTGGAAACCGTTCGGCGTGAGTTCCCCGACACTGCCTACTGGCAGCCCACAATCATGACCGATGCGCGGGGGCTGGCAACCGTGCGCGTGCGTCTGCCCGACAACCTCACCGAATGGCGGCTCACCGCCATCGGGCACACCCGTGACACTCAAGTGGGCTTTGCTCGCGCCCATGTGAAGGCTGCTAAAGACCTGATGGCGCGCCTGCGCCTGCCCTTGTGGCTCAACGAGGGCGACCGCACTGAAATCAGCGCAATCCTCAGCAACGATACGGCGCAGCCGCGCACCGTGCAAGTGGAACTGCGCGCCCCCGACGGCGTGCGCGCGCAAACCGTTTCGGTGCCCGCGCGTGGCTCTACTGCGCTCCACTGGCAGTATGAGGCGAAGTTAGTGGGCACCCACAAGTTCACGCTGGTTGCCCGCGAGATCAACGGGGCGCTACGCGATGCCGAAGAGCGCACGCTAGAGGTGAAACCGCTGGCGATCTTTGAGACCGACGCGCGTGTTGTGCTCCTGGATGGCGAGCGTCAACTCGACTTCACACTCCCTCCTGATACGCAGCTCGCGCGCACCACGCTCACAGTTCGGGCAATCCCCAGCGTCGGCGCGCTAATTGCCGACAGCCTGCAGTATCTGGTTGACTACCCCTACGGCTGCATCGAGCAGACAGTGAGCCGCTTCGTGCCTGCGGTGATTGCCCAACGCGCCTTGCAAGAGTCGGGCATTGCTGTGGATGCCGAGCAGACGCGCAAGCTCGCCGAGGCGGTGGAGCAGGGGCTGCAACGGCTTAGCCGCGCGCAAAACAGCGACGGCGGCTGGGGCTGGTGGGAGGGCAGCCAATCGGAGCCGTGGCTGACGGCGTATGTGGTGTGGGGCTTGCACAAAGCACGACAAGCGGGCGTGTCCGTGTCCCCAGCAATGTATCAGCACGGCGTGGACGCCCTCCGCCGACAAATCGCGCACCTGCTGGCGTCGCACCCGGAGCGACCAGAAACCCCTGTGGGGGGCGACACCCTATTCGCGCTGCAGGTGCTGGCAGAAGTGGACCCTACGCCTCCTGCCCCGCTGCAGGATGAACGCCACGCCTTCTATGCGCGGTTGAACACCATTTTGAGTGCCCGCCCCTACCCCAGTCAACAACACGATCGGCTGATGCTTATTCGCATCCTACAGCGGTGGCGCAACTTGCCCAACGCAGAGCGATACCTTGCTGAGCTGTGGCAGCAAGCCCTCCGCGACGCTTACGAAGACCGCAACCTGATTGACTGGTCGCCCCAACGCCCCAGCGAGTATTACTGGTCCGAGTGGCTTGCCACCGAGATACAAGCCCTTGCCCTACAGGCACTACTGAAGGAGTCTCCAACGCGCTTTGGCACCCCGCGCCGCCACGAACAGCTTATCAACAAGACCGTCATCGGGCTGCTGATGGGCTATCGCGAGGGCAGCTGGTACACCTCGCGCGACACGGCACTGGCGGTGGAGGCACTGACCGACTATCTGCCGCGCGCCTCCAAGCAGCTGCTTGCCCCAGAGGCGACCTACGAGGTGTGGCTGAACGGGCAGAAGGTACGCACACTGACGCTCACGCGCGAGGAGGCGCAAGTGCGTCGCCCTGCGGTAGTGCTGCGCGACCTGCCCTGGCGCACAGGCGAGAACACGGTAATCGTGCGCCCTGTGCGCGGGGCGCCGCTGGTGAGCCTCGCCTTGCGACAGGCGCGTACCCTCAATTTGCGCGACGCCGACCAACCCACAGGACCGTTGCGAATGCGCCTTTACCGCGTGGAACGCCCTGCCGACATGAGCCAGCCGGGCGAGCGACTGCGCCCATTGCAATCGGGCGAGATGGTGCGCGTAGGCGAGCTGTTGCGCCTTGATATTGAGGCGCGCCTGCCACGCGCTTTGCCGCGTATGGATTACACTGTGCTGGAAACGCCTTTTGCCGCGGGGTGTGCCCCGTTTGACACCGAAGCGTTCCTGCGGATGTGGTGGTGGCGCTACGACTTTGAAGAAATCCGCGACGACCGCGCCGTTGCTTTCCGCCGCTACTGGAGTCAGGGCGAGGCGTACCGCTACTCGCTGCTGCTGCGCGCTGAAACGCCCGGCGAGTACACAATCCTGCCCGCTCACCTATGGGGCATGTACGCGCCCTATCGTGCCTCCAGCAATGGCTTCAAGGTGCGCATCGTCGCCCGCTGAAGGCGGATAGGGATACCACGAAGCCCTTATGCGGCTTGCGCGGCACCCCCATCCAACTCGCTGGTGGAAACACGGAACAGCCGCAGCGCGCTGCAAGGTACCGGCAACCTGCGTGGGCAGATGCGCTTGTTGCGGCATGCTATAATTTGCCATCCTAAATCGTAGGGAGGTTATCCACGATGCCGTGGTATATGCGCATGGGAGAAGTGCCTCCGAAGCGGCACATTCAGTTTCGCCGCCCCGACGGCGCGTTGTATTCGGAGGAAGTGTTGGGCACGGAGGGCTTTTCGGGCATCCAGTCGATCCTGTATCACTATTACCCGCCTACCCGTGTGAAGGAGTTCCACACCTGCTACGAGCGACGCATCGAGCCAATTGACGAACCCGTGTTGCAGCACCGCCACTTTCGCACTGGCGAAATGCCCCCCGCAGGCGACGCCGTGACGGGGCGCGTGGAACTGATGTTCAACGAGAATGTTATTTTTTCAGTTGCTCGCCCCGCTGAACAGATGACCTATTTCTACAAAAACGCCGACGGCGACGATCTGATATTTGTGCACGAGGGTACTGGTAGGCTCGAATCGCAGTTTGGGCACTTGCGCTTCCGCGAGGGCGATTACTTGGTGATTCCGCACGGCACCATCTGGCGCTTGGTGTTTGACCAGCTGCCTGCGAAACTGATCTGGATTGAGGCAATCGGTGGGCAGATAGAAACGCCCAAACGCTATCGCAACGAGTATGGGCAGCTGCTGGAGCATTCGCCCTACTGTGAGCGCGATATTCGCGTGCCTGAAGTGCTGGAGACCCACACCGAGTTGGGCGACTTTGAGGTGCGCATTCACAAGCGTGGGCGCGTTTATTCATACCATTATGAGCACCATCCCTTCGATGTGGTGGGCTGGGACGGCTATGTGTACCCGTGGGCGTTCAACATCCACGACTTCGAACCCATCACGGGGCGCATTCACCAACCCCCGCCCGTGCATCAAACCTTTGAGGGACCGGGTTTTGTCGTGTGCTCCTTCTGCCCGCGCATGCTGGATTACCATCCCCAGGCGATCCCCGTACCCTACAACCACAGTAACCTCGACAGCGACGAGGTGCTGTATTACCTCAACAAGAAGTTCGGCAGTCGGCGTGGGATAGAGGTTGGCTCGATCACGCTGCACCCCTCGGGCATTCCGCACGGGCCGCAGCCGGGCGCAGTGGAGGCAAGCTTGGGCAAAACCTACACCGAAGAGATGGCGGTTATGATGGACACCTTCCGCCCGCTGCAGGTGACCAAAGCCGCGCTGGAGCTGGAAGACCCGAACTACCCCTACTCGTGGCTGGGCGAGCCAATCCAACCCGACCCGTCGAACAAGACCGACACTTGGTAAGCCTTGCAGCCCCCTCGCTGTACTTTGAACGAGGGGGCTGTTGAAATACAGCGCCTGTCACAACGGCTTTTGCATCCTAGCAATACAAGGGGGAACCGTGCCGATTTTCGGCTCCCCTCGCTTGCGGGGAAAACACGCAGCTGACAAGGATACACAGTACCGCTTCGACTACCAAAGCCGTCGCCCGATTTTTCCAGAACCCCCTCCTTTAGGTTCCCCCTACAGGTAGGGAGAACCGAGCGGAGTGCGGTTCCCCTCGC
>JAUQOS010000026.1:0-16821 GCA_030550775.1 Armatimonadota bacterium | reverse complement strand
AACCCCCTCCTTGAGGTTCCCCCTACCAGTAGGGGGAACCGGGCAGGTTTTCGGTTCCCCTCGCGTGCGGGGGGAACTTACAGGAGGGGGCAGAATCGGAAAAAACCACTGCGAGAAGCGCGCGGTGGAACCTAGGCAAGGTACCCTTGTCGGGGAGGTAGGGCGTTCAAGGCAACTGGCACCAGCTGGAGCGTGCTCCACGCCGATCCCATCGTGCTCATAAACCTAAAGCGAAATCTGCGAGAAATGCACTCCAACCCTGTCCGGTTTGCGAGGAATTTCGAGTCTTTAAGGAGTGGATGCTGAATTCTCGGCTGGCGCGTCATAAGATGGCGACGCTCCTGCTGGCATCCGTAATTTGAACGTATCGGAGGTACAACAGGATGAAAGGGCTAAAAGCTCTGGGTATCGCGCTGTCGCTTACAGCGGTCTCTGCAGCGCTTGCATCGGGCTGGACGGTGAATGTGAGCACCAGTCGCGGTCTGTTGTTTCAGCCAAGCCAACCGGCGGATCAATCGAGTGTGCCGTTTCTCATCAACAATTCCCTTTTCAACGCCACCCCTACTTCGCACTTCGTGAACACGCTGCCGCAGATTACATTCCTCACGAGCGTTCCGCCTATGTTAGTGGGTGATGGCACTCGGTATACAGGTGGTACCTTCACCGCTGCCTATACCATTACCAGCTCCAAAGCGCCGTTGACTGGCTTCAACTTCGTCGTGCGTGGCTTCGTGTTCGATCTTGGGCAGATTATTTGGTCCAAAAAGGTCGTGGATCTGAACACAAGCGAGATCCTGTATCTGGGTCAAGGCTTTTTTAGCGGCGCGGGGTATGCTGGGGGCAGTGACGGGTTTGCCAGCATCAACCAGTTTGTGCCGTTGGCACGCCCGTCGTCGAATGTGCAAGTGATAGAGACCTTTATCTTGCACATTGATGGTGCGCCTGCGCCTGGCACGAGCACTGCTTCCTTGCTGCTCGTGGAGCAAGACTGGGTGCCTGAGCCTGCCAGCTTGTTGGCGCTGAGCGCGGGTTTAGCTGGGCTGTTGGGGCTACGCCGACGCTTGAAGTAGTGGTTTTGTGATTTTGGCTAAGTAGCCAGCGACGCTGCGAAAGTTTTGTGCCCCGCCCAACGATGGGCGGGGCGCTGATTTTACTACGTGCGAACTGCATCGTGGTAACAGCAAGAGCATCACTTGCCATCCTTGTCAGGACGTCGGCATATAGTGCTGCCTGAACAACAGCTGCCTACCCCTGCGCCGGCTCGGAAGGCGGTGGTGGTTCAATCTGTTCCAGTGGCACTGCCTCTTCCACCAGCAGCACAGGGATGTCATCGCGAATAGGATAGGCGCGGCGGCACTGATGACACACCAAATACGCGCCACGCCACTCCAACGGCGGGCGATCCTCACACGCAGGACACGCCAGAATCGCCAGCAACTGCGGGTTCAGCGTCGCCATCACACAATCTCCAGCATACGGTCAATCGCGCGGCGCGCCTTGCTCAAAGTCGGCTCCTCCACGCGCACCTCGTAGACCATATCGCGCAACGCGCGATACAACTTCGGCAGCGTGATGGTTTTCATGTACTCACAGATTGCGTCGGCTTTCACAGGAATGAACTGCTTGTGCGGCGCCTCTTTGCGTAGACGATGCAACATCCCCACCTCAGTGGCAATCAGGTGTATCGGTGCCTGCGACTCGCGCACATGGCGCACCATGCCCCCCGTGCTGTAGACAAAAGTCCGCTCAGCGGGCAAATCGCCCGCAGCTAAGGCGAACATACACTGGCTCACGCAGCCGCACTCGGGATGCAACAGCAAATCTGCCTCGGGGTATTGCTGCAGCGCGCTCATAATCTCCTCAGCGCGGAAACCCGCATGCACATGGCACTCGCCCATCCACAGGTAAATCTTGCGCCCCGTCATCCGCTGTACATACAACCCCAAAAACATATCAGGCAGGAACAGAATCTCCCTATCTTCGGGGATGGCGTTCACGACCTGCACGGCGTTGCTGGAGGTGCAGCAGTAGTCGGCTTCGGCTTTCACATCGGCGTTGGTATTCACATATGCCACCACCACACCGTCGGGATGGCTCATTTTCCACTGACGTACTTCTTCGGCAGTCACAGTGGCAGCCAGCGAGCAGCCTGCCTCTGGGTCGGGAATCAACACGGTGCGGTTGGGGTTGAGAATGGCAGCGGTTTCTGCCATAAAGTGCACGCCGCAGAACACAATCACCTCGGCATCGGTTTTGGCTGCCTGCTGCGAGAGTTGCAACGAGTCGCCCACAAAGTCTGCCAAATCTTGGATGATTGGTAGCTGGTAGTTATGCGCGAGGATAATCGCGTTGCGCTCTTTACGCAGTTGTTGAATGCGCTCAATCAGTTCCTGCTCCGTTAGGTAGGGGATTTCGGGGTCTTGCTCAATGGCGCGTTGGGCTTCGGTGAAGCGCACAGAGGGGCGCGTCTTCGAGCGCGGCATGATGGTAGGCAACTCCACCTGCAAATCAAGTTCGGCTGGCAAGGTTGGGTTTCTCATGGCTATTCACTCCTGCTTGTGCGGTGAACAGCGGGTGCTGCCCGCGGGGATGTTGTCCACCGCTAAAGGTGGCTGGGGGATTATACCCCATCGGGGTGATGTTTGGAGTGGTTCGTCGGAGCGCGCGCCACGCCTTAGTAGGAAAATGCTGCCCCTGAGGCGAAATTGCTCATCTTGATGAAAAGCGCGGTCATCCTATGCGCGGGCACTGGGGCACGCTTTTGGCCTTACAACGAGGTACGGCACAAGACTGCTGTGCCCGTGATGAACCGTCCGAATGTGCGGCGGCTCGCCGAGTCGCTGCAGCGGGCGGGGATTGAGCGGCTGGTGGTAGTCGTGGGCGCGTTTGAGGCATCGGTGCGCGCCGCGCTGCACGGCATAGAGTTGCCTATCGCCTTCATCCGCCAGAACCCACCCACAGGCACAGCGAATGCAGTGCTCAGCGCGCTGCCCCTGATTGGCGAGGAGCCGTTTCTGGTTGCTTACGGCGATATCGCTACGCCCACCGAGACGATTCAGCGGCTCATCGCGCGCTTCCACGAAACAGGCGCGCTTGCCGCAGCGGTCGCCCAACCGTACCTACCCACACAGGACCCCCGCGATTGGATTGGCGCGCGTGTACACGAGGGACAAATCGTGCAAGTGGAAGGGCACAGCACCGATACCAACTGCCGGCTAGGAGGCTTGTTCGCGTTCCGCCCGCAGGTACGCGACGCCCTGAACGCCCATCCGGGGCTCATGACCAGCGTGCCCGTCGGCGGCATGCCCCCCGTAGAAGCTGAGCTGGCGCAAACCCTGCAAATCCTGCTGGACCAGGGGCACGAGATTCCCGCCGTAGAGCCTGTCGGCTTTCTGGTGGACATCGATAAACCGTGGCACCTGTGGGAGGCGAACGCCCGCTGGCTGGACTACGAGGCAAGCCAACTGGAAGCCGACCGCATCGGCAAAGAGGTGCATATTGACGACTCCGCCGAAATCTACGGCAAACTGGTGGTGGAGGAGGGCGCAACCATCGGCAAGCGCGTGGTCATCAAGGGCAACTGTTTTGTCGGACGCGAGGCGCGCCTGCTCAACGGTGCCATTCTGCAGGGGCACACGGCGGTGGGTGCGCGCACGCGCGTCAGCGACTACTGCTTGGTCGGTGGCACAACAGTCATCGGCAATAGCTGCATCGTGGGACACGACGCCGAGATCGAAGGGGTGATGTTGGACGGCAGCTTTTTATATCACTATTGCGAGATTATGGGCGTGGTGGGGCAAAAGGTGGATATCGGCGCGGCGACGGTGTGTGGCACCTTGCGCTTTGACGATGGCGACACCGTGCATACGGTGCGTGGCAGGCGCGAACGCCCCGAGTTTGGCGCTAACGGCACTTATTTCGGCGACTTCTCACGCACAGGCGTGAATGTCATCACTATGCCTGGTGTGAAAATCGGTACCTATTCGTGTGTCGGCTCTGGGATTGTGGTGTACGAAGATATCCCCAGCCGTAAGTTGGTGCTGCTCAAGCAAGAGTTGGTGTTCCGCGACTGGGGACCTGAACGCTATGGATGGTGAGCCAGGTTGTGGGGGATTCTTTTCGGCGCGGACGCCGACGCGACGTCTCAGCCCGCGTAGGCGGGCTTGGCGTGCACAGGAACGGCTTCAGCCGTCTACACCTTGCCGTAGCGGTTTACGGCTCAAGCCGTTCCCCGTGCAAACGAATCCGATCTGCGTTGGCTTTTGCCTGTCGGCGGGGGCGCAGACGCTACGGGGGGCTCCAGCCGCGCAGGCGTAGCCCGCGCGCTACCCCGATACCTGTGCGGCAGCTTCGGCAACCAGCGTCTCCGCCTGCTCCAAGTTACGCGCCACCTCGTTGAGGAACTCCGCAGCGCCCACGCCGTTGATGAGCCGATGGTCAAAGGTCAGCACAAGGTTGACATGCGGCACGCCATCAATCAGAAAGCTCTCGCCCGCAAACAGAATCGCAACGGCGGGCGACACTAACACGGGAATAGCGTCCACTACTTGATAGCCGCCCATGTAGGTTAGCAGGAGCTGAATGCTGGCATCGGCTTGGTCTTCGCCTGCGCGCGCTTTGCGGATTTGAGCCTGCAAAGTGCGCACGAAGGTTACGAAATCAAGCGCGGAAGCATTTTTGACCAGCGCGGTTACTAACTCATCGCCAGGGCGGGCAACGGCGACGCCTAAGTTTACATGCTCATATTGGCGCAGCGTTTCCTCGCCCACCAGTTGCGAGCGGAACTTGGGGTGTTTGAGAGTCGCCTGCGCCACGCAGTAGGCGAACACTTGGAATTCGGAAGGCTGCACAGGCGCGTTGGGGTCGGCTTTGAATCGCGCGGCGGTGCGCTGAATAGCGTCCCAGCGTGCAGGGCGACGGATGGTGGCGGGCACCACCAGTTGACTGCTGCGCTTGACGCGATAAATAAATGCGCGTTGCTGTTGCGGCAGCGGGTAATCCACATATTCGGCGCCTGCGAGGGCAGTGGCGCGGGTGGCAAGATAGGTATCAATATCTTCAGGCATCAGTTTATTGCCCGAGGCAGGGGGAATTCTGCGCAACTCTTCTTCGGAAAGCCCTTTTTGGCGGGCGTAGGCGCGAGTGCGCGGCGGAATCACCACTTCCAAGCGCGCGCCCACTATCACTGGTTCAGGCGCAGGCGGTGCGACAGGTTTTGTGGCTGCCTGCGCCTGGGGCGCATGCGCGGCTGGGGCAGCTGTCTCCACAACGCCCTCCACCTCCATGCGCGCGATGGGGGCGCCAATCGGCAAAATATCGCCCTCTTTTGCCAGCCACTCCACAATCGTGCCCGTGTAGGGGCTTTCCACTTCTACCGTGGCTTTGTCCGTTTCCATTTCGTAGATGTGTTCGTCGCGCTGCACGGTGTCGCCAGGCTGCTTCAAAAAGCGCAATACACGCACTTCCTGCAATCCTTCGCCTAACTGGGGAACCAAAACCTCCACGATCGCCATCGATTCGCCTCCTGTGCGCCAAGATTGTACCCGCTTTGGGGTATAGTTCCGCTGAGGGAGACAACGATGCGAATCGTCTGGGTACTTACAGGGGTGTTAGCCGTCGCTGCGGCAGGCATGGCACAGCAGCAAGACGCGAAGGCGTTTCTCAAGCAGGTGGTGCAAAAGTATCGCAACGCCAAATCGCTGGAGCTGAGCGCCGAGTTCACGATAGAGATGAGTGCGGGCGCCAACCAGAGCAAGCAGGTGATAGAGGGCACACTGGTTATGCAACGCCCTAATTTGGTGGTTGCCAAAGCGCAGTCGGGCGGCATGTCGCTGGGTGAGGTTTATTGCGACGGTAAACACATCTACTTATATCAGCCTGCGATGAAGCAGTACATGAAGCAGCCCGCCCCGCCGAACTTTGAAAAAGCCAACGCGCTGCAACTGGGGGTGTTTGGGGCGTTGCTGAGCGCACTGGAGCAAGATGTGGATAAGCTGGAGCCGTCGGTAAAAGTGGAGTTTCGTGGCACGCAAACGGTCGCGGGCAAGCAAACGCGCGTGATCGAAATCAGCGAGTCGCGCGGCAATCGCAACAGCACCGCAAGGCTGTTTATCGGCGTGCAAGACCTGCTGGTGTATCGAATCGAGCAAACCGAAGTGACGCGCCCGCAACAGCAGGGCACGGGCGGGCAAGGCGGCCCCACCACGCCGATGACGCGCAAAATCACAGTGAACTTACGCTATGCCAGCTTCAATAAGCCGATTCCTGCGTCGCGGTTCCGCTTCACACCACCCAAAGACGCGAAGGAGCTCAAACCACCACAGCCAGCCGCACCAGCGACACCCGCACCATCGGGTCAGAGACGCTAGAGCCCGTTCTTTACGCAGAGATTCCTTGCTTCGGCTCGGAATGACAGAGTTATCCGTGCAAACGGTTGCTCTGTCATTCCGAGCGCGGTTCCCCCTACTGGTAGCTGACAAGGGTAAATCGCTTGGGTTCCATCGCGCGCTTCTCGCAGTAGGTTTTTTTTCCGATTCTGCCCCCCTCCTGTAGGTTCCCCCCGCACGCGAGGGGAACCGAAAACCTGCCCGGTTCCCCCTACTGGTAGGGGGAACCTCAAGGAGGGGGTTTGAGAAACTGCCCCTCCTGCAGGTTCCCCCCGCAAGCGAGGGGAACCAAACTCTGAACGGTTCCCCCTACTGGTAGGGGGAACCTCAAGGAGGGGGTTTGGGAAACTGCCCCCCCTCCTGTAGGTTCCCCCCGCACGCGAGGGGAACCGAAAACCTGCCCGGTTCCCCCTACACAGTAGGGGGAACCTCACGGAGGGGGTTTGAGAAACTGCCCCCCCTGCAGGTTCTCCCCGCACGCGAGGGGAACCGAAAACCTGCCCGGTTCCCCCTACTGGTAGGGGGAACCTCACGGAGGGGGTTCTCAAGACAACCCGCCCCCCTCCTGTAGGTTCCTCCCGCAAGCGAGGGGAACCAAAAACCTGCTTGGTTCCCCCCGCACGCGAGGGGAACCGAAAAAGCGCCCGGTTCCCCCTACTGGTAGGGGGAACCTAAAGGAGGGGGTTCTCAAAACAAACACCCCCCCTCCTGCAGGTTCCCCCCGCAGGCGAGGGGAACCAAACTCTGAGCGGAGGGGGTTTGCGGGGCGTGTATGCGAAGTGTTGCTTGAAGTTTTCGCAACTTGTAAGCTTCTCGACGGATAAAGCCGTTCCTGCGCAAGCGAAGCCCGCCTGTGCGAGCTGAAGCGTGGCATTGGCGTCCCCGCCAAGACGCTCTCAGAGCCGCCTCGTGAGTGGGGGGCGGGATTCCGACCCTTGATTAGAGGGCGACCACCCGCCCCGTAAGCGTTCACTCCAGCGTGGTCTGGATTGCTTGAATGACGCGGGGCAAGTCGGGCAGCACCGCGTATTCCAACTCGGGGCAGAAGGGGATATGCACATCGTACCGTGCCACCAGTTGCGGCGGCGCCAGCAGCAGGTTGAAACGCTCAGGCACGCTGGTCATCTCGCTGATAATCGCCTGCCCAAAGCCGCAGGTGCGGTTGTCTTCGTGGATCACCACCAGCCGCCCCGTTTTCGCCAGCGATTGCTCAATCGTCTCCCAATCGCAGGGCACGAGGGTGCGCAGGTCGATAATCTCCAGCGAGATGCCCTGCTGCTCAAAGTGCTCGGCAGCTTGGAACGCTAGCTCCAGCGTGTTGCCCCACGCCACGACGGTGACATCCTTACCTTCGCGCCGAATGGCTGCCTTGCCAAACGGCACGGGCTTGTACTCGTTCACCTGATGGCGCACGCGGAAAATGTGTTTGGGAATCAGGAACAGCGTGGGGTCGTCATCCTGAATAGCGGTCCACAGCAGCCCTGCAGTGTCTTCGGGCGTGCTGGGGATGGCGATGCGAATGCCGGGAATGTGCGCCCACCAGCCGTCGTTGCTTTGGCTGTGCCACATGCCTCCGGCGGGCAGGTATGCCCCGTAGGGCGAGTAAATCACCAGTGGACACTTCCACTCGCCCTTGCTGCGCCAGCGCAGTGTGGCGATTTGCGATGCCAACTGGTGAAAGCCTGGCGTGATGAAGTCTATAAACTGAATCTCGAACACAGGGCGATAGCCCATCGCAGCTAAGCCGACCGCCGTGCCCACGATAGTCGCCTCTGCCAGCGGCGAGTTACGCACGCGGTCGGGGTATTTGGTGCTCAGTCCCTTGGTGAAGCCGAACACGCCACCTTTGGGGTCTTCCACATCTTCGCCGAACACGATGATGTTGTCGAAGGTTTCCATCGCGGCGTGCAGCGTGCGGTTGAACGCTGCTACCATCGTGGTGGGTTCAGGGTCAGGTTCCAGGGGCAGCGGTTTGTAGGTTGCGGGTGGCTCACCGAATAGATGATCCAGCACATGCGCAGGGTCGGGCAGAGGCACGCGCTCCACTTCTTGATAAATTGCGTCTACTTCACGGGCAATCTCGGCTTGCATCTGCTCGAACTGCTCTTGCGTCAAGACGCCTTCTGCGATGAGCTGCTCCGCAAACAGTTTGATGGGGTCGCGCTGGAACATCGCCTCTATTTCTTCGGCGGAGCGATAGACGCGGTGGTCATCCGCGCTGGTGTGCGAGCTGAGGCGGTCAATTTCACACCACAAAATCGTGGGACCGCCGCCTGAACGTGCCTTTTGGATCGCTGCGCCTGACTTCTCATAAACTTCGTTCACATAGCGCCCGTTCACGAAGGTCACCCACTGCTCGTCAAACACTTGGAGGCGCATCGGAAGCATCGTGCGCGTGGGGGTACTGATTCCGTATTGGTTATCTTCTACGACAAACACGATGGGGAGCTTTTCCTGGATTGCGTAGCACACCGCTTCGTAGAACTCGCCTTGACGGGTGGCAGCGTCGCCGATACTGCAAAGTACCACGCGGTCATCGCCTGCCAGTTTGATGCCCCACGCCGCGCCTGTCGCAGGCAGACACTGCGCCCCTGTGGGCGTCGCCACCGAAAACACATTCAGGGCTTTGGAGGAGTAGTGAGCAGGCATGTTGCGCCCGTCGGAGCTGGAGCCTGCCCGCGCCATAAAATCAAGCGCAATCTCGCGGGTGGTCATACCGCGCGCTAACATGAGGGCGCGATCGCGATAGGTGGGGAACAATATATCGTCGGGGCGTAGGTGATAAGCAATCGCTGCCAGTGCTTCGTGCCCCATGCCTGGCACTTGGAACCAGCCCTTGCCCTGACGCATCAAGATTCCTTCGCGACGGTCACCCTCGCGCGATAGAAGCATTATACGCAACAACTCTAACTTCGGGAAGCTGGCTCGTTCAACAGTCGTGGGCGTCATTGCCATATGCCTCCTTCGTAGATGGGTTCGTGCCTGCAACGATTCAGGCTGGCGGGATTATACCTGAGATGGGGTTGGGTATACTCCTGCGCGATGGTGGCGGGCGTGGCGCTGGGGCTGGCTATCTGCGCGGTGGCAACGCTGGTGGGGGGGCGCATCGCCGCAAAGTTCACTCAAAATCTTCTGGAGCAACTAGCGTTCGGGGGTGCGTTGGCGCTGGGCATCCTTGCCTATTGGATGGCAGGATTTGCTGCCGTCGGTTTGGCAAGCCGCACTGGGGCGCTGTTGGGGCTGATAGCAACGCTGGGCACACTGTGGGGTTTGAACTGGCTCTTGCGCGGACGCCCCCTAAGCTGGCACGAAGCATGCCCGCATTTCCGCACGCCGTTTGAGCTGCTGCTCATCACTATGGCGTGGCTGCTAGCTCTACTGAGCCTTACACTGTGCATGCTGCCTCCCGACGGCAACGAGTGGGACGCCCTCGCCTACCACTTAGCCTTCCCTAAGCTCTATTTGCAGGCAGGCAGGATGGTGGAAATCCCGTTTATGCACCAAAGCTACTTCCCCCCATTGCAAGACATGCTGTACCTGCTGGGGTTAGCGCTTGGCTCGGAAAGCGCGGCGAAGGTGATGCACTGGGCAATGGGCACTCTGACAGTGCTTGGGGCAGCGGGCTTTGTACAGCGACACGGCGGTTCGGGCGCCTACGCGGCCGTGCTGGTGTTGGGCGTGCCGGCGTTTCTGTGGCAGATGTTCAGCGCGTATGCCGACTTAGCGACCGCCCTCTACACCTCGCTGGCGCTGTTCGGACTGGCGCACGCTATCCGCGAACGCGCTCCCTGGTGGGTATGGCTTGCGGGCGTAATGATGGGCTTTGCGTTAGCCACGAAGTACACCGCATTGTTGGCATGGGGGCTGTGGGGGCTTATCGGCATCGGGTGGTTGTGGCACGAACGCGCGATGCCCTTGGCGCGCACACTCGCACTGTCGGGGCTGCTGGCAGTAGCGCTCGGAAGCCCGTGGTACCTGCGCAACTGGATGTGGACAGGCAACCCCGTCTATCCGTTTGCCTACGCGCTGTTTGGAGGCAAAAACTGGAGCCAAGAGCAAGCCGAGGCTTATCGCCACGACCAACTGAAGTTCGGCATGGGGCGCGAGCCCGCGATGCTGGTGCTGGCCCCATGGCACTTGGCAGCAACCCCCGCGCCCTTTGCCGACCCAATAGGTGCAGCGGTGGGCGAGCGCGTGTTCCTGCTGCCCACGCTGGGCGCTGGTGTGCTTGCCTTGCCGAGCCTATGGCTGGCGGGTGGTACTGCCCCCGCGATGGGCTATTTGTTGAGCTTCGCCGCGCTGAACTTTGTGGGCTGGTTTTACCTGATGCAGCAGATACGCTACCTGCTGCTGGTAGTGCCCGTTCTTGGGGGCGCAGGGCTAGTCGGAATGGCGAACGCGAGCGCGTGGGCACGCTATAGCTTCGGAGCCGTGCTGCTGCTGCAAGCAGGCTTCACGCTGTGGCTGATGAGCAGCGTCTACCTCACGCAAGTACCCCTCGCCCTGCGCGACCGCGAAGCGTATCTGATGCGACGCCTACAAACTTACCCTGCAATCCAGTTTCTAAACGCGCAGCCAGACCCGCACGCAGGCGTCATTTTGCTGGATGAGACGCGCGGCTACTATCTCAATCGCCCTTACTTGTGGGGCAACGCAGGGCATCATCGGCTCATTCCCTACGAATCTATGCGCAGCGGCGCCGCATTGACCCAGTGGATGCGCCAGCATGGCTATCGCTATGTGCTGATTAATCGTCGCTTCACGCCCGCGGGCGCGCCTGAGGCATGGCGTGCGCTGTACTACGACGCCATCGCGCAGGGGTGGCTCACGCTGGTTTACGCCGAGCGCGGCGTGGAGGTCTACCAGCTCGTGGAGTAGCCAGTGCCGCCCACGGCGGCAGCAATGGTGGCTGGAGCAGTTCAGGTGGAGCGATCGCTCTGAGGAGGCGAATTTTTAGGATTTCGTGGTACACTAAGGCTATGCGCTTGCTGAAAAGGTGGCTTGGTGGATGGTTGGCGCTTGCGGTCGCGTGGGCAAGCGCGCAGGCGTGGGTTGAGATGCGTTTCTATGACTCGGTCTCGGGGCGTGCGCTGGAGGCGGAGGTGGTGCTCCTCCATCTGCCCACGCAGCAGACCTATAGCTTCCGTGCGCCTGCGGATGGACGGCTGAGCCTTGCTTTGCCCGAAGGCGATTACCTGCTATACGCCTTCCACGCGGGCTACACAGTGGCGGGCTTCACCCTCACGGTGAATGCCGAAACGCCCCCACATCGCGTCTACTTGGACCCTCTCACCCCCCCGCAAGAGGCTGATTGGCGGTTTCTGTGGTCGCTGCGTAAGCCCGGCTATATGACTGTCGTGGGTTTTGTCACCGACGAGCAAACGGGGCAACCGCTGGAAGGGGTGCAAGTGCGCGTGCTAAACCACGCAGGCGCAGCGATTACCGACGCACGCGGGCTGTTTCTGGTGCAGTTTCCGATACGCGATGTTCAAGGGCAGGCACAACCCTACGCCACACTGGAGCTGCGCAAGGCGGGCTATCAGACGCTGCAGTTGCAATATGTGCAGCTGTGGAGCGAGGGCGACTGGATTTACCGCCTAACGATGCGGGCAGGCAACGGGCTGGAAATACGCGATATGCGTTCGCCGCGCCACCGCGAGCCATTGGTGGAGCAGCCCTGCGACACCTGCGATGAGGCAAAACCCTCTCTGGACGCAGCAATTCCGCACGCGCCCCCCTTGAGCGATTTCTACCCCGCGGCGCCTGCCCCGATTGTGCTGCCTAAGTATATTCGCGTAGGGCGCAACTGTACCTCGCGCACCAACTGCCCTGGGGGCGTGGAGGTGTACACAATTGACACCTATTGCAAAGGGGTCATCACCAGCGAGTGGTATGCCTGCTGGGGCAATGTGCGCTTCGGCAGCGAGAACCCGCCCGCCGGCATGGAGTCGCTCAAGGCGGGTGCGGTGGCTGTGCGCAGCTATGGGGTATCGTTTGTGTTCAGCCCCATCAGCAGTAGCTACGATATTTGCGACTCTACGCACTGCCAAGTGTTTACGGGCAATCAGACTTCCAATGGCAACGCGGCAGTGGATGCTACCACGCGCTATGTGTTGCTGACCGGCGCGGGCAACATCGCGCGCTCGGAATACTCTGCTGAGAACAACAACGCTGGGTGTGGCGACGGGTATTCGGGCACGGGCAGCAGCTGGCCCTGCATCGCTGACCCTGTGTGCGCAGGCTTCTCGCGCAACGGGCATGGGCGTGGCATGTGCCAGTGGGGGTCAGCGCGCTGGGCAACAGGCAGACGGCTTTCCAGCAGCCAAGCCTGTACCAGCAGCGCGCCCTTGCACGGCTACGGCACCAAAAACTGGCAGCAAATCCTGAGCCACTACTACGCGCCTGCAGGCTACCAGCTGGTGCAAGGGGGCGTCGCGATGATTCAGAACCTCGTGGTCAGCCCCAACCCTGCGCGCACGGGCACCCAAGCACTGTTGGGCTACACGATCACCGCTACCCACGACTTTCAGGTGATGCTTGGCGCGTCAATACGGCTGGGCACGGGCGCGTGGATTTCCGACCCACCCCGCGATTTGAAGGTAAGCCTTGTAGAGGGCAGCAACACACGCTCACGCTTTTTCTCGATCCCTGCGGACGCTACCGCAGGCACCTACGATGTGCTCACCGCACTTTGGTTCGACCGCAACAACAGCAACACCATCAACACGGGCGATTTTATGGTAGATGACCGGGTATTCGCGGGCGCGCTGCAGGTGCGCCGCGCAACCACCCTCAGCGTGCCCACCATCAGTGGGCGTCGCGGACAGACCATCACGCTTCAAGCCACGCTGCGCCAATCGCTGGATAACGCCCCTATCGGCGGGCGAGCACTGAACTTCCTCATCAATGGCACACTTGTGGGCACAGCCACCACCAATAGCGGGGGCACCGCGACGCTGAGCTACACCGTGCCGCTGACGCTTGCGCTGGGCAATCAAACCTTGCGCGTCGAGTTTGCAGGCGACAGCACCTATGCCGATTCAGCCGCCACCAACACGCTGAGCGTGCTACCTGTGCGCGTGCAGGGGCAGGTGGCGTTGCAGGGGCTGGGCGACCCACAGGGCACCCAAGTGCGCTTCACGCTCCAGCAAGGCAGCCAGCAGCAACAAGTGGACATATCGTTAGGGGCTGGCGGCGCGTTCGCCTTTGACACGACGCTGGCAGGCGCAGCAGCTGTGCGCGTGAGCACGCCCAACGGCGTCTGGCTCTGTGCTCAAACCACCACCACACTAAGCGATGTCACCACGCTCAATTTCACGCTGCCAGCAGGCGATCTCAACCAAGACGGTGTCATCAACGATGCCGACTTACTGCTGGTGTTGTTTGCGTTCGGCTCCAGCGATGTCCGCGCCGATGTGAACCGCGACGGCACCGTCGACGACGCCGATCTACTGGCAGTGCTGTTCAACTTCGGCAGCGGATGTTGAGGATAGAGACGCAATCAGCGTGCACACCAAAGCTTATCCACGCGAAACCCGTCAAACTTTTGGGGCGTCTAAACCAGCGAAGGAGGGACGGGACGCTGTGGGGAACTTAAGCCGCATGCTGCGCGTATACCCCACTGATGGAGGCGGCGATGACCCACACGGCTGTCGCAAGTAGCATGGACAATCGCTTGCAACAGGAGTTCGAAGAGTTAGTGGAGCGCCACTACCAGCAAGCCTACAACCTTGCCTACCGCCTCACGGGGAACGCCGCCGACGCCGAAGACCTCGTGCAGGAGGCTTTCCTGCGCGCCTACCGCTTTTTCGACCGCTACGACCGCAGCATGCCCTTCATGAACTGGTTCAACCGCATCCTCACCAACCTCTACATTGACGAATATCGGCGTCGCGGGCGATTGCGCACCGTCTCCATCGACGAAACCTTCACCACTGAAGACGGCGAAGAGGGCACCACCTTCGACTTGCCCGACCTCTCGCCTGGACCGATGGAGGAAGTGCTCAGCAAAGAATATACCGAAGCGATTCAAGAAGGGCTACAGCAACTCTCGCCTGAGTTTCGCATCGCCGTGGTATTGGCAGACATCGAGGGGCATTCCTACGAGGAAATTGCCGAAATTATGAACACCTCCATCGGCACGGTTCGGTCGCGCATCCATCGTGGGCGCAAACAACTGCGCGACCACATCCAAAAACGCCACCCCAATCTTTTTGAGCGAGGTGAACTAAAATGAATTGCCGCTATGTCCAGTCCCGTCTGTCGGCTTATTTGGATTTTGAATTGTCGGGAGCAGAGCAGCAGCAGATACGCACCCATTTAGAGCAGTGTATGATATGCTCGAGGGAGTTGGAGGGCTTACGCCGAACCAAGCAATTGCTGCGCCAATTGCCCACAGTCAGAGCGCAAGGCGGAGCTCAGCAGGTCCTGCAGCGCCTTCGGCAAGAAACGGCGCCCCTACCTCGGAAGGCGTTCGCCTTCACTTGGCGCAGTATACGCTGGTGGCAGTTCGCGGGGGGCGTGGCGCTTGCCGTTGCTTTCGTCCTGTGGAACAATACTGAAACAAGAGAGCCCACCTTCACCTCCAATACCAGCATCCCTTTCCAAACTTTTACCACCTCCACCCCGCGAACCCCTCTTCTTTACGAACCTGCTGCCTACCGTCCCTTGATTACCCAAACCAGCCTCCAATTCCGAAGAACGCCTAATTTGGCTCCCGAACCGATGCCTTTTTCAACCGTCTCTTACACCGACCCTTTGCTGAACCATCAGCAATCAGGGGCATGGCCTGGAGTCCTCGTTGAGCCAAAGCTCATCGAGACATCCCGATAAGGAGGTCGTATGTAGGTATGAAACGCTGGCACCTGGTGCTTGGACTTGGGATTGCGATTGGTGCGTTGGGGATGTATGTGGCTGTGCGCAGTGGGGCGGTTGCCCAAGAGCGCGTTGCTGTAGCGTTCACGCCACAAGAACGTGCAACCCTAACCAGCTTGGAATCGGCACTGGTGCGTGTTGCGGAAACCGTGCAGCCCACTGTGGTGCATATCCGCGTGGCACATCCTCGCGGTGAGCGCGATAGACGCGAGTTCGAGTTCCCGGGCGGGCGCATCGTTATCCCGCCGAATATCGAGGAGCGCATGCCGCGTGTGTTTGGGCAAGGCTCAGGCGTGATTATCCGCAGCGACGGCTACATCGTCACGAATGACCATGTGGTGGGCAACGCAAAAGAAGTGGAGGTCACTTTCCACGATGGCACGAAAGCCAAAGGCGAAGTGTTGCGTGCCCCAAGTGCGGATATCGCGCTCATCAAGGTAAACCGCACGAACTTGCCCGCCGCCACGCTGGGCGACTCCAGTACCGTAAAGCCAGGGCAGCTTGTGTTCGCCATCGGTAGCCCGTTCGGGCTGGAGAACACAATCACAATGGGCATCGTGAGCGCCATCGGGCGCCGCGAAACCATCGCAGGCTCCGATCGCGTGCGCTTCTATCCTGATCTGATTCAAACCGACGCCGCCATCAACTCGGGCAACTCGGGCGGTCCGTTGGTTAACTCGCGCGGCGAGGTGATTGGTATCAACACCGCCATTGTGTCCAACATGTGGACAGGCGGTAATGTGGGCATCGGATTCGCTATTCCAATCAACCGCGTCAAAAGCGTGGTCAAGCAGTTGATTGAGAAGGGCGCATATCGGCGCGGTTACCTGGGCGTGGAACCGTCCGACATCCCTGCCGATATGCGTGAGGAACTCAAGGGGGCACAAGGCGTGCTCATCCGCTCGGTGGAAGAAGGCACACCCGCTGCCCGCGCAGGGCTGGAGCCCGGCGATGTGGTTACCGAAGTAGATGGCACGCCCGTGCGCAATGAGAACCACTTCCGCGAACTAATCGCTGATAAGGGTCCCAACGCCAAAGTGCGTCTGAAAGTGCTGCGCAACGGTCAAACGCTCACCCTGGAGGCAACGCTGGGCACACACCCTGAGGACGCACCTGAGGCACCCGAACGGCGCGCAGAGCTGCCTGCAGAAAAGCATGCCCTAGAGCGGCTGGGTGTGGAAGTGGGCGAAATCCCAACCACACTCAACCGTGAGCTGGGCAATGTGCAGGGCGTCTATGTCCGTCGTGTGCGCGCCGACAGCCCGTTAGCAGGCGAGTTGAACGAGGGCGATATCATCGTGGAGGTCAACCGCACACCGGTGCGCACCATTACTGAGCTCGAACAGGCGCTCGGTAAAATCGCCTCCGGTCGCCCCGTGCAGCTACAAATCATACGCCGCGAACAAGACCGCACCTTCCGACGACTGATAATGTTTCGCATGCCGTAGAGGCGAGTGCACTAGCAAGTTGGCATGTTCCTCGCCTCGCTCGGAACGGACAGGGTGGTTCACGCTACACCCGTGCCGTTCCGAGCCATAGGCGAGACCCCTCGCTGCGCTCG
>JAUQOS010000119.1 GCA_030550775.1 Armatimonadota bacterium | reverse complement strand
CAACCGAGGCGCGCTTTGAGAAGGTGGAAGGGCAGTTGCAACAGTTTCGCACTGAGACCGAGGCGCGCTTTGAAAAAGTAGAAGGGCAGTTGCAACAGTTTCGCACTGAGACCGAAGCGCGCTTTGAAAAAGTAGAAGGGCAGTTGCAACAGTTTCGCACTGAGACCGAGGCGCGCTTTGAGAAGGTGGAAGGGCAGCTGCAACAGTTTCGCACTGAGACCGAAGCGCGCTTTGAGAAGGTGGAAGGGCAGCTGCAACAGTTTCGCACTGAGACCGAAGCGCGCTTTGAAAAAGTAGAAGGGCAGTTGCAACAGTTTCGCACTGAGACCGAGGCGCGCTTTGAGAAGGTGGAAACGCGCCTCACCAACTTAGAGCGAGATGTTGCTGAAACTAAACAGGGGGTTCGGAACTTGCAAGACTGGCAGCGTGGTGAAATGGGTAGACGCGCGGGCGAGGACTACGAGCGCACAATTGTGCGACGCGCTGCGCGTATTTTCGGTGTTGGAGAAGGCGGTTCACCTGCAATCAGTGAACGAGTCAACCAGCAGATAGTGCAGTGGCTTACTCAGGCTGGTTTGCTCGACGAAGATGTTCCCGAGGACAGCGATCCACTGGATGCTGATCTAGTCTGGTGGAAAGGCAATCGCGTGGCAGTTGCGGAGATTTCCATCAAAGTAGACAAGGATGATGTTTTACGGGCGAAGCGTCGCGCGGAGGTGCTTCGCCGAGCGGGGTTGGAGGTGCTGCCCGTAGTTATCGGTTCGGAGTGGGCACATCCTGAAACCGAGCAAATCGCCGCCCAAGAGGGCGTGGCGTGGCGCGTAGGCAACGCTGTTTCGGATGCAATAGTGCGGTTTCGCGCGTTGACGGCGCCGTAGTGTCCAGCAAGTCTAGTGAACACTGTGGGTTGAATTCATCTCTGGCGCGAACAGCCATCAGACAGCCACGCGCTCGCCACGAACTGTTGCATCGCTGCGCTACCACTCCAGCACGCTTACTGACATCGGGGGGAAAGTGTGGCGAATGCGATCGCCTCCGCCACGCAGCGTGCGTGTGGCAATCCCTTTGGTTTTCGTGGTGTCTTGTGCCGCTGAGTAGTAGCGCCAGTACACCTCGTTGCCGACACGCATGCCTTGCACACGCAACTCGGCGGTGATTGCTGTACTCCGCATCTTGTTGATGACCAGCAAACGCCCTTTACCCTGCGGGGTACGCACGGCGTAAACGCTCAACATGGGGTTATCACACACCACACGGATAAGCACATCGTCAGGGCGCGCAAACCGCAAGATCAGCTGCGCGGCGAAAAAGGTGGGATAGGGTGTATTCAGCGGGTCGCCCACGCCCGGAGGATAGCCTGCAGCCACAATCCCATAGTCTCCCCACTGGCGCCAACCGTAGAGTCGCGAACTGTTGTTGTTATTGACCTCTGCTGAGTTTTGCAAGTCCCACCATACGAAAGCATCCGCACCTGCCAAAATCGCGCGCGCCCACGAGTCCGCCATGTAAAGCGCATTCACCATACTGGTGGTCTGTTTGCCGGGGTTATACGCCACCGAGTTGTTCTCAGTAACGAAAATCGGCACTGTCTCGCCCGCAGGTCCCAAGTAGTCGCGCAAAATTTGGCGCGTGGTGGCGATTATCTCCTCCCAAGTGCGCGGGTCGTCCAGCAGGAAGGCGTCATCTTCGCGCCCGGGCTGCTGGGGGTAAATATGGATATCAAAAAAGTCGGGAACAACGCCCAAGCTTTGGAGGCGATTGAGCAGCACAGGCGTCCAGCCATTGTGGGTTTGCCCCGTGCGGGGGTTGGTGACGCTAAACCGCTGAGGGAACTCATGTTCGTTGGGCACGCCCACCACGCCCACCTTGATGGTGGGGTCTACGGCTTTCATCAGTTGTATCGCATCGCGAGTGAAGTGTGCGTAGGTGTGGGCGTCGTGCCGATGAGGATGGGTGTCGTGTTCCCACGAGCCGTAGTTCTCGTTGCCGATTGCCCAGTAGCGCACATTCCCGTTGCGCTGAATGTTTGCGTAGTGCACCCAATCGGCAGCCTCTTGGGGCGTGCCAGAGCCGTAGTTGACGCAGATAAGCTTCTCCGCGCCCGTTTCGCTTGCCACGCTTAGGAAACCGTCGGTATTCGTGCCGTAGCCGCCCCCGTAGCGGCGATTGCTGTTGGTGCGCCAATCGTACTCGTTGCTGATGGAACCGCCCGGATAGCGCATCAGCCCGAACCTTAGTTGCTTGAGCAGTTCGCGGCGCTCGGGCGTGGTCAAAAACCAATCCCACGCGGCGACATTAATCCCGCGCATCGGCTGGGTAATCGTGCGTCCGGGCGCGTTGAAGTTCACGGTTGCAAGGGCGCGCGCGCTCACCTGCGCCCGAATCAGCCGAATCTCATCAATGTAAAAAGTGGGCACTGTTTGCCCCGAAAACTCACGAAAGTGAATCCCCGTAAGCCGATCGCCTGGGTTGACCCCCAACGCACTGAGAGGCACCTGTACGCGCGTCCACTGGTTGGCGGGGATGGTACTCACAAAGTTTTGCACGGGCACCAGCGGGCGGTCAATCCCGTTCACTTCGACCCCAATCCGAAAGTTGGGGTTGCCCGCTGTACCGCCGTGTACCCAGAACTCCAAGTGGCTAAACCCATCTACCACGAAGCCGTCACGGTTCTTGAAAAAGAGCGACGACCACGGGTACAGATCTACGCGGATAGAGTATTGCCCCAAGTACACAGGGTTCGTGTTGCGCATATCCCGGTTCGCCCACGACCAGTCTTCCCAGCGTCCAGCAGGGTAATCGCGATAAACGGCAGGATGAGCAAACTCATCTGCCAGTGCCGCTCCCGAAAGCACAGCCACAACTCCGATCGTCCACCAGCGCATGGCGCACACTCCCTTGGTTGGTGTCAATAGCCTTATTTACCACCCAATGGGAGATTCCTCGCCTACAGCGCGGGATGCCAAGGGCACTTTCGCGAAAACAGTCCTGTCGCTCTGAACGCGCAGGCATTAGGCTCACACCGGGGCAAGTCGCGCTGCACGCTACGCCTCTTGCGCCTCGCGCCCAGCTTCCACTTCTTGCAGGCGTTTGCCCAGCACAACTCGCGTAATTGCCGCGACCGTGTCGCCTTCAGCAAGGTCGATCAACTTGACGCCCTGCGCGATGCGCCCGGTGACGCGTAAATCCGCCACGCGCAGGCGAATGCCTTTGCCGTTTGCGGTGACCAGTATCACCTTGTCATCTTTCTCCACCACTTCGGCGGCGACCACGCTGCCCGTTTTGCGCGTGACATTCATCGTGAAGATGCCCTTGCCTCCACGCGATTGCGCGCGGTACTCCTTGAGGGGGGTGCACTTACCAAAGCCGTTCTCGGAGACCACCAACAGTAGGGCGTCGGGTTGCACGCGACAAGCAGCCACCAAGGCATCCTCTTTGCCCAAAGTTATCGCTTTTACGCCCCCTGCAGTGCGACTGCGCACAGGCACATCGGTTTCGGGGAAGCGGATCGCCAAGCCCGCTTTGGTAACCAAGATGATTTCGTCTGCACCTGAGGTGTGCAGTACCCAGCCCAAAGCATCGCCAGGCTCAAGGTCAAACGCATTCAGCCCACTGCTGCGCAGGTTGGCAAACTCGCTGAGTGGCGTGCGCTTGATTTCGCCTTTGCGCGTGATCATCGTGAGGTAGCCCGGCGCGTCGAAATCGCGCACCGATACAGTCGCCGTTACCTTCTCGTCGGGCTGGATGCCGATGTAGTTGATGACCGCTGTTCCACGCGCCTGCCGCGAGGTTTCGGGGATTTCGTAGGCTTTCAAGCGGTAGACACGCCCCCGATCGGTGAAAAACAGAATGTAGTGATGCGTGCTCACTTGGAATAGGTGTTCCACCTCGTCTTCCTCGCGAGCGGTGGTGGCAATCACGCCTTTGCCCCCGCGCTTTTGCGAGCGATAGGCGTCAATCGACACACGCTTGATGTAGCCATCACGCGTAATCAAAATGAGGCTCTCCTCTTCGGGGATGAGTTCTTCTTCGGAGAACTCTTCGGCTTCGCGGGCGATGATTCGCGTGCGTCGCGCATCGCCGAACTTCTCTTTGAGCGAGCGCAGCTCATCTTTGATAATCGCCTCAATTTGCTTGGGGTCCGAAAGGATATGCTCCAGTCGGGTGATTTCGCGCAGCAGCCCGCGATACTCCTCAGCAAGCTTCTCTTGCTCCAGCCGCGCCAACTGACGCAGTTGGGTGTTCAGGATGGCATCTGCTTGCAGCACGGTCAGCCCGAAGCGCTGGATCATCGTGCGTCGCGCAACCTCGGCGGTCTCCGACTGGCGAATGATGCGGATAATCTCGTCCAGGAAGTTGAGCGCAATCTGCAGCCCTTCCAGAATGTGGGCGCGCGACTTGGCACGGTAAAGTTCATAACGGGTGCGCCGCTCAATCACCGCGCGTCGGTGATCCAAATAATGGTCTAACAAATCAAGCAGGCTCATCACGCGGGGTACATTGTCCACCAGCGCGAGCAGAATTGCCCCAAAGGTAGTGCGCAGTTGCGTATGTTTGAGCAGCTGGTTGAGCATGCGGTTGGGGTTCACATCGCGGCGCAGTTCAATCACCACACGCATGCCCGTGCGGTCAGAGTAGTCAGCGATATCGGTGATGCCATCCAGTTTGCCAGCTTTGACCAACGCGGCGATTTGTTCAATCAAGCGCGCTTTGCTTACTTGGTAGGGCAGCTCTGTGATTACAATCGCGCTTTTGCCACCGTCTAAGGGTTCAATTTGGGTTTTGCCTTGCATCACGATGCTGCCGCGCCCCGTTTCATAGGCTTGGCGAATGCCTCTGGTGCCTAAAATCAGCCCGCCTGTGGGGAAATCGGGACCAGGCAGCAGCTTCAAAATTGGCTCGAGGGTGCAGTTGGGATGCTCAAGACGATAAATCAGTGCGTCTACCACCTCGCTAAGGTTGTGCGGCGGGATGTTGGTCGCCATGCCGACGGCAATACCGCTGCCCCCATTACACAGCAAGTTCGGGAACCGCGCAGGCAGCACGGTTGGCTCCTCTGCACTTTGGAGGTAGTTGGGCATCCAGTCGACGGTCTCTTTGTCAATATCGGCAAGCATTTCCATTGCGATGGGGGTGAGGCGAACCTCCGTGTACCTCATCGCCGCGGGCGGATCGCCGTCCACACTGCCAAAGTTGCCCTGTCCATCCACCAACGGGTAGCGCATGTTAAAATCTTGCGCCATGCGTACCAGCGTGGGGTAGACCACTTCCTGCCCGTGGGGGTGGTAGTTCGCCGTCGTCTCGCCGCACACTTTGGCAGACTTGGTGTGCGCCGAATCGGGGGTCAAGCCAAGCTCGCGCATCACATATAGAATGCGTCGCTGGACGGGCTTGAGACCATCGCGGACATCGGGCAGTGCGCGGGCGATGATGACGCTCATTGCATAGTCGAGGTAAGAGCGTTTCATCTCCTCCTCGACGGGCACCTGCAATACTTCGCGACCGATGGGGCTGTTCATACAAGGGATAGTATACCTGATGGGGCTACGGGCACCGTAGCCCCATCAGGTGCGTTGATCTACAGATACAGCCGTATCCCCAGCAAGATGAAAAGCGCGAGCCACGCGCCCAGCATGCCGATACTGACGCTGCCCAACTTCTCAACCCACGG
>JAUQOS010000118.1 GCA_030550775.1 Armatimonadota bacterium | reverse complement strand
TGCTGAGGAGCAGTTGCTGCCTTCTTTCCTGCACCCTCGTCAATTTCTCGGCGGGGGTGCAGGTGAACCTAACTCAACTGACGATTCCACGCGGCGACTTGGGCGATTTGGTGCCAGTAAGGGGTGGCTTTAGCATCACTTTCGAGCGCGCCTGCGCTTGAGTCGGTGGCAGCTGCAGGCACGTATATTGCGACCACATACGGTTTGCTCAGCGCAATCAGCGCGGCTCCTTCCACCCACGACAGCGGCTCCGTCCGCTTGAAGTCATTCCAGCCCCCCTCAGGCGGCATATGCAACATCACTTGCATCGGTTTGCCCAACTCGCCGTAGCGCTCCAGCAACTGGTCGAGGTCGTAGAGGCTGCCGTCGTACCAGTGCCACTCCAGCTGGATAAGTTCAAATGGTATACCTGCATCCACGCACGCTTCCAACACGCGATAGGGGCTGTAGTGGGCGTGCCAGCTGTGAACCCCATGCAGCACCCGTAAGACGCCGATGTCAGCTGCGCGCGCCTGCTCGCTGAGTTCGCCTAATCTGTTGAGGGTTTCCTTTGTCGGGGGCAGTTGCTGAATTTGCGTCGCAAGACACCAGTAGCGCACTTGCCCGCGATAGGCGGCGATTGCTTGGCTCAACGCGAGCGCATTTGGCAAAGGAGACGCGGTAAGAGCTGCCCCCACCGCCAGGCGCGCGCTTTGCGCCTGACGGAACGCTTCACTCCATGCCGGGTCAGATTCGCGTATCAGCGCATGAACGCTACTCAAGGCGGCTAAATCGCTCTCAAGCCCTGCCACGAGCGTGCTTGGCGCCTGCGCCACGATACCCCAAAGCAGTGCACCGTGGCCACCCATCCGTTGCAAGCGTGCACGCGCCAATGCGACGGCGCTCTGTTCCGCTGCCAGCACGCTTTCGGAGAGGCAGGCATGCCACGCCTCTGCCCTCCAGTGGGCTTGGGCAGCTTGCCAGTGTGCTTGGGCTTGCTCCATCGGCACCCCCCGCCGCGCGTACCGCTTGATGAGCGCCCCAGCTGCCTCCAGGTAGCGCGCAGCTAACTTGTACTCCAGCGCAGACGACTTCGCATGCCCTGCTGTATAAGACGCCCACAAATAGGCTCGCCCAACTCGGGGCAGCTCCACTGGATAGGCAACCCCTGCGGCTCCAGGTGGCGCCGATGCTTCCTCCGCACGCCTAAGCGGTTCGCCTGCAGCATCTGTCCATCGAATCAACTCTGAGCCATTCGGCTGTGTCAACAGCTGCCCCGCCATCTCAAATATATTTTCGGCAATTGTAGCAGATTGCTTGAGTCATAGAGCGTGTTGGGCTCGTTCCTACGCAAACGAAGCCGCTTGGGTTTGCGTTTGTCAGCGCAGATACCCTACGCTTTTCTGCTGCGCCTACCCAGCACGCGCTCCGCTACTAACTCCGCTGAAATCAGGGTCATCGGAATGCCGTTGCCAGGCTGGGTACTTGCGCCCACCAAGTAGCAGTTGCGGAACGGCGTCCGCACTGATGGGCGGAACGCGGTGGATTGGAAAAAGTTGTGCGCGATGCCGAATGCCGCGCCCTGCCACAGCCCCAACGCCTGCCATTCGTGTGGGGTAAGGGTTTCTACGAACTGAATCCGCTCGCGTTTTAGCCCCACGCGTGCAATCACCGTTTCCAGCACACGCGGTGCCGCCGCGCGTGCATCCTCGCCTGTGAGGTTGGGCACAGGCACTAACACATACAAGTTCTCACACCCTGCGGGGGCATCCTGAGGATCCGTGCGGTTAGAAAGGCATGTGTAGAACGAGGGATCACTGGGCACGCGGTTTTGCACAAACAACTCGTAAAGGTTCTGTTCAAAATCGCGGCTAAAGTAAACATTGTGGTGCAGTTGGTGGGGCAGCGGCTCCGTGTAGCCGATATAAAACATCAGCGCGCTACAGGAGTTTTTGAAATTGCGCCGCGCGTAGCGTGTGGGGGGCAGCAGTTCACGATACGCGGTGGGAGCATCTACATTAATAACCACCACATCGGCACGCAAGACTTCGCCCGAAGCAAGTCGCACGCCCACCGCTTGACCGTTTTCCACTAACACCTCTGCCACGCGCTGGTTGAGGTAAATCCGCGCACCTTCCTCTTGGGCAATCTGTGCCACAGCGTGCGGCACTTTGTGCATACCCCCGCGGGGATACCACACTCCCTCGCCCGATTCCATGTAGGTGAGCACACCGTACACCCACAGTGCCTCCTTGGGCGACAGCCCCAAGTACATCGTCTGGAACGAGAACAGCATCCGCAGTCGCGGATCGCGCACATAACGCCCCACCCGCTTCCACAAGTTCGCCAGCAGCCGATGGCGCAGCAGCAAACCCACTTGGTAAGGGCTGAACAAATCGGCAAGGCTGTCGTACTGTTTGCGCACAAAGGCAGGCACCACCGCATGGTACATCGCGCTGAGGTCTGCCATTAGCTTCAGGTAGCCCGGCACCTCGCGGGGGCTGATCTTGCGGGCGATTTCGCGCACCATCCGCGCGATGTTGGGCGAGGAATCGAACACCGTGCCATCGCCAAAGTACACGCGATAGGAAGGGTCAATCAATACCAACTCTAAATAGTCTTCCACGCGCCGATGCAGGTCGCTAAATAGCCGTTCCAGCGGCTCCAGCATCATCAACAGGGTGGGGCCTGTGTCGAAGCGGTAGCCGTTGCGCCGCAGTTCGCCAATCCGCCCGCCGATTTGATTGCGCGCTTCGAACACAAATACCTCATAGCCCGCTTTTGCGAGGCGCGCAGCGGTTGCCAACCCGCCCATGCCTGCGCCTACAATAATCGCCGTTTTCATACCTACTGGATTGTACCTGTTAGGCGTTTCGCAGAGTGGGTGCGGTTTAGTGGTGTGGTGATTGCTTGCGTTGGCGTTTCAGCTCCAGCAGGCGGTTGGTCGTGCTGGCAGGGGTGGTGGAAGCGGGTGTGGGTTGCTGGGTGGGGGCTTCAGGTTCGCGGGAGGCTGCCGCAACGGGCGTGGGTTGCGGCGCTGCTGGCTTGCCGTCTGGCTTGGGGGAGCGTGTGCCTGCGCGTGCCTTAGCCCCCAGCAGGCGCGCGGTGGCTTGGGGCTGTGTGGCAGGGCGACGCACCCGGGTGCCCCCCAGCAGCTTTTCGGGCACGCGACGCACCAGTTCCGCCCACTCCGCCAACGGAATCACCACGCGCCGCACGGTGATGTCTACCAACAGCAACGCAAGCGCAAGCCACAGGAAAGTGCGCCACAAATCGCGCACTGAACGCCCCTCTTTGGCAACCGGGCGAAATACTTCCGCAGGCGTGGGGTTCAGTTTGCCCCCCGTGAGTTCCGCGATGCGCGTCAGGAGCGGCAGGTTTGCTCGCGTGAAGCGATATTCGCTGGGATAAGGTATCGAAAAGCCCGTGGTGTTAGTGCGCGTGGTGCCGTCGGGGTCTTTTTCGACAATAGTAAGCGTGTAGTCGCCCACGCCGCGCAACGGGAACCGCCCCGCGTATCGTCCAGGCGCTTCCTGTTGTAGGGTAATGGTCAGCCCTTCGCCAGTGGGCATGCCGATGCGTACCTCGGGCTGCAGGAAGTTGATTGGCTCGCCGTCGGCAGTGAATGCTTGCATCTCCACAATCGCCTGACTGCCTTCGGTGCGCACAGTGGTTTGATAGTTTTGCTTGCCTCCCTTGCGCAAAATGGCGCGGGTGAGCTGCGTCCAGAACGGTGCAAACTCGCTCCATCCGACCCAGCGTTGCGCCCACTTGGGCTTGGCATCGGAGGTGAACGCCAGCGATTGCCCCAGTCCATATTGCCATACCGCCAGCAAAGGGTCATCTTTGTGGGTGCGCATCAGCGTGCGTGCCAGCGGGCGGTCGGAAGTAAGGTCATACGCCAGCAGCGGGGGCATACTGCTCCAGTTGATGCCCTGCAGCATTTCCTCGCCTGCGGTGATTTTGGGGATGAACGCCCCTTCCTCGATCGCCGAGCGGGTCATCAGGGCAACATCGGCGGTGAATAGGCGGGGCAGGTCGCGGGCGCGCTCCGTCAGATAGAAATTGCCCCCCGCAACTCGGGCGAGCTGTTTGAGATACTCCACATCTTTGCCCCTGCCCAGCGACACAACCGACATCGTGATGCCCATCGCCCGCATCCGTGCGGCGATTTCAAAAGTGCCCTCCTGCTCGTCGCAGTCGTCGCCATCGGCAAGCACAATCACATGGCGTGTGGTGGTCTGGATGGGCACCAGCGCGCTTTCGGCAAACAACAGCGACGGGCGCATATAGATGCCCCCGCCACCTGCATAGGCGCGCGACACCTGCGCAATCACACGCTCGCGATTCTCGGCTTTTTGGATGGGTGCGAGCCAGTCTGCCCCTGTGCCGCTCACAATCACGCCAAACTGGTCTTGGGGGCGCAGCATTCTGAGTGTCTCAATCGCTGCTTGGGCAGCAAGCTGGATCTTGGGGATACCATCTTCCTCCGCAGCCATACTGCCCGAGATATCAATGATGATTACCACGGTGGCAGGGGGAAAGACTTTGCGTTGGCGCACTTCCAAGTCCACGGGGAGCATGTCGGCGATGGGCGTGCCGTAGTAGCCACCGGGCAGGAACGAGTTTTCGCCGCCGATCATCGCGAAGCCAATGCCTGTGTCGCGCGTCGCGCTTTGTAGGGCGAGCATCATCTGTGGGCTGAGTGCCGTGGCAGGAAAATCGTGCAACAAGATTGCATCATAGTTTTGCAGCTCTTCGGCGCGGGCGGGGAAGGTGTTGGGGTTCACGCGCGTGACTTCCAAGTTGTTGGCACGGAGGGCTTTCTCAAGGGCGCGTGTGGGGTCGGGAGTACCACCTTCGGCAAGCAGCACGCGCGGCTTGCCTTGCACGCGCACAAACGCTCTACCGATGTTGTTGCGCGGGTCGCCATCGGGCGACACCTCCAGCGAGACGCGGTACCGATGGAAGCCCTCCTGCTCGGTGCGCACGGGCACAACCACCACATTTTTACCGGGAGTCAGCTTTACGGGCACACGCTTGATTGGCGCGCCATCGCGGTCAACCACCAGCGTGCCCTCGGCGGCTTTGCGGGATTCAATCACCACGCGCAGATTGAACGGCTCGCCGATTTTGACCTCGCTGGGGGCTTGCGTTTCCAGCACCAGCGCTTCGGAATCGGGCGCAGCGGTGGCCAGTTGCACCACATCGATTTCAATGTTTTCGGTAGCGGCAACCAGCGCGGCGTCTTGGGCGTTGCCTTCGGTTTCGTTGCCATCGGTCAGCAGCACAATGCGCTTGTTCTTGCCGTCGGGGAACATCGCGCTGGCAAGGCGAATAGCCGCCGCGATGTTTGTGCCGTCAGGTTCAGGCTTAGAATAGATGGTGGGCAACTCGCGAATCTCGGCGGGCATAAAATCCACCAAAGCGTCGCGTCCAAATACCACCAGCCCTGCCATATCGTGGGGACCGAGCTGTTTGAGCGCTTGCTGAAGGTATGCTTTTGCCGCTTGCCTGCCTTGATCGGAGATGCTGTCGGAGAGGTCTAACGCGAAAATCACGCAAGTGCCTTGATTGGGGCGCACGGCTTGGGGGGCAGCAAGCGCGAGGATGAGCAGCGTGAGCACTCCAAAGCGCAACACCAGCACGAGTCGCCTGCGGGCGCGGCTCATGCCCAGTATGCGCCGCCCACTCCACCAGACCCCCAGCAGCGCAATCGGCAGCAGCCCCAAATAAATCGGCTCCAGCAAGCGCATGGATGGGAGTATTGTACCTTTCACGGAAGCTAT
>JAUQOS010000117.1 GCA_030550775.1 Armatimonadota bacterium | reverse complement strand
TCGCACCTGCTCGTTGTCGCACGCTAAGCGGTGGCTTCAGCTGTCAAGGGGTTTCGGCTCACGAGTTGCGAAAAACTTCAAGCAACAGTTTCCAACGCGCTCCAACGGGAACGCATGGTGTCTTTCCAAGCAGTTTCCGTACTACAAATACGGATTCGTTGCCCGCTCGATGCCCACGGTGGTGTCGGGACCGTGTCCGGGGTGGAGGATGGTATCATCGGGCAGGCTGAGCACGCGCGTGTGTAAGTGCTCGCGTAGAGTTTCAAAATCGGCGTAAGGGATGTCGGTGCGCCCTACGCTGCCTGCAAAGATCGCATCACCACAAAACAAATGCATTGGCTGCGTGTTTTTTAGCAAGAATCCAACATGGTCGGGTGCATGCCCACGCAGTGCCAACACCTCAAAGTGCAGTGTGCCTACCGAGAACTGCTCGCCCTCGTGCAGAAAGCGGTCAGGCTCCGGAATCGGCTCCGTTGGGGGTAGGTTGAGATACACAGGATGCTCGTGAGCATATTGTGCCCAGAGGTTCCACTCGTCTTCCGCAATCCAAAAGGGAGCGTTTGTGTATTGTTTGAGGGCGCGCACGCCCACCACGTGGTCAAAGTGCCCGTGCGTTGCCAGCAACGCTACCACAGGAGGATCGCCCAGCGCTTGTAGCCGCGCGATAATCTGCTCTGGCTCCAGCCCGGGGTCAATCACCACTGTGTAGCGCGTTTCGGGACACTGCACGATGTAGCAGTTGGCTTGCAGCACGCCCAGCACGAGCTTTTCGATATGCACCATTAGTAGTCGGGCATGTAGGTCACGATTGCCGTGAGCACGAACATCACGATGGCTAAAATCAAAGTGAGGCGCGAGAGGTTGTCTTCGAAGCTGGGTTTGGCGCGGGTAAACAGGCTATCGGCGGAGCCAGGCGCAAAAATGCCCTCGGAGCGCGAGGTCTGGATCGCCACCAGACCAATGAACGCTACCATAACTAGGATGTCCACCCAGACCAGTACGGTTTTCAATATCTCCATTGTCGCTCCTCATCGAAGTCGATCGTTTGCTGGATGCGCTGGCGCAGGTCTTCCACAGGCTCTTCTAAGGAGCGGGAGACCTCCTCGCCAGCTTTTTTGAACTCGCGCATGGCTTGTCCGACGGAGCGCGCGATTTCGGGCAGCTTGCGGGGCCCGAAAATCAGCAGCGCAATCACGAACAAGACCATGATTTCGGAAAAACCGATGCTACCGAACATACAGTTTGCCTCCTTACCTGCGTCGTGGGTATTATACCCCGTGAGGCACCAGCGCAACGAGCGTGCGTTTTTCGGGCAGGAGCAGTTGCTGCGCCAGCGCGTGGATGTGTGCAGGGCTTACCGCATCAATTTGAGTGATAATCTCTTCCATCGGCACCACATAGCCGCGCATGAGCGTCTCGCTGCCGATGAGTTCGGCGCGGGCTTGCGTGGATTCCAGCGCCAATATGCGGTTGCCCTTGAGCATGTTGCGAGCGTTGACGACCTCTTCCTCATCTGGAGGGGTATCAAGCAGCTTGTTCAGTTCAGTTTCGATCACCTCCACAGCTTGCTCGAACGCGCTAGGCGCCACCCCACTATAAACCACGAACAGCCCGCCATCCGACATTGGCAGGGCGTAGCTGCCGATATCATACGCCAATCCGCGCTTCTCACGCACCTCAAGCCAGAGGCGACTGAACATACTGCCGCCCAGCAGCGTATTCAGCACCGCCTGGGCATACCGCCGTTCGTCGTGGAACGAGACCCCATCCACCGCGATGCCGAAGTGCACTTGCTCCACATCGCGTGGTTCAAGGTAGCGCGCGGGCGTATCGGCGTTGCGTGCCGGCGCGGGCGCGTTTGGTACTGCGTTGGCGGGCACCGGCGCAGGCTTCCAGCCCCCAAGCCAGCGATCAACTGTCGCAAATAGGGCATCAGGCTTCAAGTTGCCCGCTGCTGCCACCACCATCCGCTCTGGGCGATAGTGCGTCTGGATAAACTCTAACATCATCTCGCGCGTGAACTGACCTACGGTGTCGGGCGTGCCAATAATCCGCCGTGCCAGGGGATGGTCCCCCCAGTGCACCTCCGCAATGCGGTCGTGCAACACCTCGTCGGGCGTGTCTTCAATCATCCGCATCTCCTCCAAAATCACGCCCTTTTCCACTTCGATATCTTCGGGGGCTAAGCGGGCGTTGAGCAGCAGGTCGCTAAGCACTTCTACCGCGATGGGCATATGCTCGGCAAGTACGCGGGCGTAGTAGCAGGTGAGCTCCTTACCAGTGGAAGCGTTCAACACGCCACCGCGCCCTTCGATCGCTTGAGCAATCTGCGCCGCGGTGCGCGTGTGGGTGCCTTTGAACAGCATATGCTCTAAGAAGTGCGCGATTCCGTGCTGATGAGGCAACTCGTCGCGCGAGCCGACGCGAATCCAGATACTGACCGTTAGCGATTGTACCGTCGGCATCGCTTCTGCCACAACCCGAATGCCGTTGCTCAAGGTCGCCTGGTGTAGGTTCATCGGAGAGAGTATACCTACCGTTAGGTATACTACCGCCTGCAGGAGGCTATCGCTATGGAGCGTCCAAACGCTGTGACTTTTCGAGGTGAGCCACTTACGCTTGTGGGCAACGAACTCAAGCCGGGCGACCCTGCGCCTGATGCTACAGTTATTCGCCACGATCTGACCCCTGTCAACATCCACGCCTACAAAGGACACACCTTGCTGATTAGCGTGGTACCCTCAATTGACACCAGCGTGTGCAGTGCCCAAACGAAGCGCTTCAACGAGGAAGCCGCCAACCTGCCCGAGTCGGTGAAAGTGCTGACGATTAGTATGGATTTGCCCTTCGCGCAGAAGCGATTTTGTGGTGCCGAAAATATTGACAAGATTGAGGTGCTTTCCGACCATCGTGAGGGCGCATTTGGGCAAGCCTATGGCACGCTGGTGAAAGAGTTGCGCATTCTCAGTCGCGCGGTGTTTGTGGTGGACCCGCAGGGCATCATCCGCTATGTGGAATATGTGCCTGAAATTACCAACCACCCCAACTACGAGGCGGCGTTGAACGCCGTGCGCGAATTGATTAGCTAAGAGGATTTGGCGATGCGTTGGCTACCGTTGCCTCAAAAAGCGGAGGTATCGTCGGAGCGGCTGCCATTTGCGGGCTGCCATGCGATTAAGACCCCACCCCAGCCCGACTGGGAGCGTTCGGTGCGCCCGCTGCGCGCGCTGGGCGAAGCTTACGGTGGCTGGACCGCGTTCGTGGAACACGACCCCAGTTTGCCTGAGGAGGGTTATCGCCTGCGCGTCGAAAACGGGCGCATCTACATCCACGCAGGCACACCTCGCGCCGCTTTCTACGCCTGCCACACCCTGCTACAAGCATGGGATGGTAAATCCATCCCCTTGATGCAAGTGGAAGACTATCCCACCCTGGCATGGCGCGGTGTGGTGGAGGGCTTCTACGGCAAGCCCTGGAGCCATCAAGCCCGCCTCAAGATGCTGGAATTCATGGGCGCGCATAAGATGAACATCTATCTTTACGCGCCCAAAGACGACCCCTACCATCGCGAGCGATGGCGCGAGCCATACCCTGCCTCTGAGGCTGCCCGCCTCCACGAACTCATCCAACACGCCCGCGAACAGTTCGTGGAGTTCGTATTCAGCATAAGCCCCGGCCTATCAATGGTCTATTCCGACCCCACAGAGTTCGAGCAACTCACAGCCAAAATCGAAGCTGTGCGACAGATGGGCGTGCGCACCTTCGGCTTGCTGCTGGACGACATCCCCGAGGAGCTGCAACATGAGGCTGATAAACGCACCTACCGGTCGCTGGCACACGCCCACGCCGACCTCGCCAACCGCCTCCACCACTGGCTCCAGGAGCGCGACCCCAACAGCTGGCTCATCGTCTGCCCCACTTTTTACCACAATCGGGGCGAGCCACCCTATGTGCGCGAGCTGGGCGAACTCACCGAACGCGGCATTTCCATCATGTGGACGGGACCCAAGGTCGTCTCGCGCGAAATCACCCACGAAGACGCCGAACTATTCAAACTCGCCATCCAGCGCAAGCCGTTCGTGTGGGACAACTACCCCGTGAACGACTATGAACCCAGCCGATTATTGATGGGACCAATCACCGGGCGCACCGCCGAAACGCTCAAACACTTAGAAGCGTTGGTTTCCAACCCGATGAACCAAGCGGAGGCCTCCAAGGTGGCGCTGGGCACCTACGCCGACCTGCTGTGGAACGCCGACGCCTACGATCCGCGGCGCAGCTGGCACGCTTCAATCGCACGCCTTGTGGGCGAGGAAGCCCTACCCACGATGCTGGAGTTCTGCAAGCAGAACTTGTGGACACGCCACTGGAGCGAGGCACCCCCCGAAATTCAGCGCTACATCGAAGATTGGCAAACCACAGGCGATGCCGAGCCGCTGCGCGAGGCATTTCTCGACCTTGTGAGCCTGCCACGCCGCTTGCGCCAAGCCGTCAACAACCCCGAACTACTGGAAGAAATCCAACCCTGGCTACTGCGCTTAGAGCAAGTGTGCACCCTCGCGCTGGAGTTGCTGGACGAAATCGAGGAAGAGAATCTGCGCCCGCGCCACATCTTGGCGCAATTGGAAGCCATCCGCGAAACCAACGAAGCCATCGTGTGTGATGGCTGGATTGAACGCTGGATCCGCGAAACAATCGAAGAGTTAGCCGAATCGTGAATACGTTTGGGCATCTGTTTCGGATTACTACCTTCGGCGAGTCGCATGGCGGGGCAGTGGGCGTGGTGGTAGACGGCTGTCCCCCGCGCATCCCCATCACGCCCGAAGAAATCCAGTTCGAGTTAGATCGTCGCCGTCCGGGACAAAGTAAGCTCACCACCCAACGCAAGGAAAGCGATATTGTGCACATCCTTTCGGGCGTGTTTGAAGGGCAAACGCTGGGCACGCCCATACTGATGTTGGTGTACAACGAGGATGCCCGTCCTGAAGCCTACGAGAGTTTCAAACATCTCTATCGCCCTTCGCATGCTGACTACACCTACCAAGCCA
This sequence comes from Armatimonadota bacterium, assembly GCA_030550775.1. Taxonomy (GTDB): domain Bacteria; phylum Armatimonadota; class Fimbriimonadia; order Fimbriimonadales; family GBS-DC; genus GBS-DC. The sequence continues at coordinate 754 of JAUQOS010000117.1, read as the reverse complement.
AGTACGGCATTCGCAACTGGCAAGGGGGTGGACGCAGCAGTGCCCGCGAAACCGTGGGGCGCGTGGCAGCAGGCGCACTCGCCAAAAAAGTGCTGCGCACCCTCTGGCACGTGGAAGTGTTGGCATGGGTTGAGCAAATCCACACCATTGAAGCGCAGGTGAACCCCGACACCGTAACATTAGAGCAGGTGGAGAGCAATCCTGTACGCTGCCCCGACCCTGACGCCGCAACTAAGATGATTGAGCGGATCGAGCAAGTGCGTAAACAGGGCGACTCGGTAGGGGGTGTGATTCGCTGCATCGCGCGGCATGTGCCCCCTGGCTGGGGCAGCCCCGTGTTCGATAAGTTGGAGGCTGACTTAGCGAAAGCAGTGATGAGCTTGCCTGCCAGCAAAGGCTTCGAAATCGGCTCTGGCTTTCGCGGCACACGCATGCTGGGCAGCGAGCACAACGACGAGTTCTACACCGACGAGTTCGGACGCATCCGCACGCGCACGAACTATTCTGGAGGCGTGCAGGGAGGTATTAGCAACGGCGAACTGATTGACATCCGAGTGGCGTTCAAGCCCACCGCCACGATTTTCAAGCCTCAGCGAACGGTTAGCGAAATGGGCGAAGCGGCGATTTTGCAGGCGCGTGGGCGTCATGACCCCTGCGTGCTGCCCCGCGCCGTGCCAATGGTGGAGGCGATGGTAGCACTGGTTTTGGTAGACCATGCCCTGCGCCACCGTGGGCAATGTGGAGGATGACCCCC
>JAUQOS010000116.1 GCA_030550775.1 Armatimonadota bacterium | reverse complement strand
GGTCTGGTGGGCCCGGCAGGATTCGAACCTGCGACCAAGCGGTTATGAGCCGCCCGCTCTACCGCTGAGCTACAGGCCCACCGCGCAGTGCAATTATACCCTACAAGCTGCCTGTGCCTGCCAACAATGCCTTAGGTACACTTGGCATGTGAGCTGGCTGACGCCCGAATACCGTGCGGTGGCGGAACGCTATGCGCCGCAGTTTGCCGCGCTGAGCGGCGTATGCATGCTGATGGTGCTGCTGGCGTGGCTGGGCATCCTGTTGCGTGGGCTGGAACGCGCTCAGCACCCCAACGCCCTCAAAAATGCGCCAGAAGCCTACCTGCGCAGTGGGCAGTACCAGTTGGTGGATTGGCACATCTGTGGGCGCGAGGCATTCGAACTCGCACAAGAACGCAATCGCTTGATTTTGCTAGAAGTTGGTGCGTATTGGTCGGGGCAGTGTCAACGCTTGGGGCGTGAAGCATTCTCCGACTCGGGCGTAGCCGACCTCATCAACCGTGAGTTTGTGGCAATCAAAGTTGACGCCGAAGCGGCGCCCAAGGTGGCACGCTACGCGCGGCAGCTGGCACGGCTGCAAGGCGCGCCCGTTCGCTACCCTATCTTGGTGTGGCTGACCCCCGACGGCAAACCTGTGCGCGCCACCACCCCCGACACCCGCGCAGAACTGATGCGCCACCTTGAGGAGCTAAGCACCCTCTACCGCAGCCGCCCGGAGCAGATGGCGGTCCTGACTGAACAGCTTGAACGTGCATGGAGCCAGCGCTGGGTGCGTCCTGCCGTGCGCCTCGTGCCCGACCTACGCGCCCTCGAAGCGTTCCTAAACGCCATCGCCACTCAACCGGCGGAAGCCTACAACCTTAACCAGTTGGAAGCCTTACTGGCTTTGGCGGAGCAGGGCAATGCCCGCGCACGCGACCTGCTCACAGCTTACCTACGAACGCTGCCCCTCAGCCCCTACTGGAACGCCGAATCGCAAACTGTGTACGCTCTTACCGAAGGCACTGATGCCGAGACCAACCCCATCGGTGGTAAGCGTGCGATTGAACAGGCGCGCCTGCTCAGCCTCTACAGCCGCGCGGCGCGCTTTGACCCTGAACTGGGCGACTTTGCCCATGCCTTAGCCGACGGGCTGCGCACCCGCTTTTTCCGCGACCCCCCCGCAGGCGTTCTGGGCGCGCTTGCCCCACCCAAGCTGCGCAGCACCCTACTCCAGCAAGTAGGCGTTCCTCAACGCGACTTCGCCCTGTATGCCGACGCAAACGCCTACGCGGTTATTGCGCTGGTCGACTACACGCAAACATTTGGGGTGATGGATCCGCAAGCGGCGTGGGCACGCGCCACTGCCCCGCGCGTGTTACAAACGCTGCAAGGGTTGCGCACACGCTACGGCGACCTGTATCACAGCTCGCTGCGTCGCACCCGCGACTGGCTGCCCGACCTTGCCCTTACTACCTTAGCTGCAGTGCGCGTCTATCAGCTCACGCGCGACCCGCACGCCCTAAGCTTTGCACGCCAACTGTTGCGCTACCTCTGGCGTGAACATGCCGACCCCACGGGCGGATTTTACGACATCGCTCGCAGCGAGGCGTGGGGCGCGCTCAAAGTCGCCCCCGTGCGCATGAGCATTGACGATGACCTGCCCGCCGATAACGCCCTGCTGGCAATTGCGATGTTGGAATATGCCCAAGCCTCAGGCGAGTCTCTCTGGCGCGAGCGCGCCCTCCAACTGGCGCAAGTGCTCACAGGCGATTACAATCCGAATGAACCGTTAGCCTACGCTGGGTACACTCAATTGTTGGCACGCCTCAACCAACCATGACCGGACGCACTTTATTAGGGCGCACGAACCAGTATGTGTATCCGATATGGGCGCGCGGGCACCTCAGTGGCGAGGGTTCAGCCGAAGAGCGCGCCGAACGGTTGATGCACGCCCTGCTCCAATCGCCGATTGAAACGCTGGACATTAGCCCTGCGCCCGCGCTGTGGGGGCGATTCTTGCGCGAAGTACCCAACCAGCTGAAAATCGCAGTGCAGTCGCTGCCTGAGATGCTTACTCAAGCTGCAGATGCCCGCATCGCAGCGAACTTGGTGCAGTCGCATCTGGTGGAGATTTTCTGCGCGGTTGGGCGCACGCGCGTGGATTACTACTTTTTAGCCATTCGCGAGCTGCCAACGGAATCGCAGCTAAGTGGCGCGCTGGAGGCGCTTGAGGTGGCGCGTCAGGAGGGACAGGTGGGCGCAATCGGGCTGGCAGCGTTGGGTGAGCCGCTGTCGCTGCTTGCCCTCTGGCGCATGCACGACGCCTTTGAGGTGGTGCTGCTGCCCGAAGATGAGGCGATGTGGCAAACGCTTTTGCCAGAGGCGCAGTATCGACGCGCGGGCGTTGTTGCCCACACGCAGCAACCCCAGCAAGCGTGGCAGCAAGGGGCACAGGTAGCACTGCTCAACGCAGCGCAGGCAGTGGCATACGCTGTCTCAGGCGCGACGCCGGGCACCGAAGCGCGTCTCTAACGCCTCGAAAATCGCCTCCACGCGCGCGTTCACTTCCGCATCGGTGAGCGTGCGCTCGGGATCGCGGAACACTAAGGAAAACGCGAGGCTATGATGCCCCTCTGGCACAGGCGCGCCCATGTAGCGGTCAAACAACCGCACCGACTCCAGCCACGCGCCGCCCACTTCACGAATCGTCGCCTCTAGCGCGGCGTAGGGAACGGTCTGCGCCACAATCACTGCGATATCGCGCAGCACGGGCGGGAACTGCGGCAGCGGGCGATAATGCACGGTGTGTGCCGCAGCGCGCATCAGCGCGTTCAAGCTGAACTCGGCTAAATACACGCGCTGGCGGAACTCGTACTGCTTTTGCAATTCGGGGTGCAACTCGCCCAGCACGCCCAGGCGCTGGTCATCGGCGTCGTGCACATAGGCAGAGCGCATTGGGTGCAGCCGATGGTCGCGTCCTTCGGCAGGCGCAAAGCGGGCCACAATGCCCAACTCGCCGAGCAGATGCTCCACCACGCCCTTGAGCGCGTAGAAATCCGCAGGTTGCGGCTTCGCACCCCAATGGGGCGCGTGCAGCATGCCCGTCATCAAAATGCCCAAGTGCGTCCACTCGTGGAAGTTGCCTTGCTCATCTTGGGCAAACACGCGCCCGATTTCAAACAGGTGCATCTCGCGGCGGTTGCGACGGCGGTTGTGGTCGGCAATCCGCACCAAACTGCTCATTAGTGAGTGGCGCAGCATGCTCAAATCGTCGCTCATCGGGTTTTGCAGGGCGACCGGCTGATACATCAGTTCGCCGACGCCCTCGCCGCCGCTTTGCAGGGGCGACGGCGGCTCCAGCGTGTGCCCCACCACCTCCTGCAAGCCCGCGCTTAGCAGCACCGTGCGCACACGCTCGGCAAACGCGCCTTCGGGGCTATCCTTGCCTTGCGTGGTGTAGCCGGCGGGGGGAACCGCAGGGATGCGCTCGTAGCCCAGAATGCGCCCGATTTCCTCAATCAGGTCTTCCTCGCGCTGCAGGTCAGCGCGATAGAGGGGCACGTGCACGCGAAAGCCCCCATCTATGGGTTCAGGACGCAGGTTCAGCCGCTCCAACACCGCGCGCACCTCGTTGGGGCTAACCTCAAAGCCCAGTAGGAGTGTAGCGCGGCTGAGGCGCACAGTTAGCTCGCGCGGTTCAAACGGGCGTGGGTAAACATCAATAACGCCGGGCACCGCAGCCACGCCCGTCCACTGCTCTAACAGCTCGCACACGCGGTGCTGCGCCACAAGCACGAGGTTCGGGTCAACAAACCGCTCAAAGCGATACGACGATTCGGTGCGCAGCCCCAGCTGGCGCGCGGTGCGCCGAATGGAAGTGGGGCTAAAGTGCGCCGACTCCATCAAGATGTGGCGGGTGTCGTCGGTGACCTCAGTGTCTGCGCCGCCCATCACGCCTGCCACTGCCACCGGTCGCTCGGCGTCGCAAATCATCAGCATGTCGGGTGTCAGTTCGTGGGTTTGCCCATCCAGTGTGGTGATGCGCTCATACGGTTCAGCACGGCGCACGACGATACGATGTTCGCGCAAAGTGTGCAGGTCGAAAGCGTGCAGGGGCTGCCCCAACTCCAACATCACGTAGTTGGTGGCATCTACGATGTTATTGATGGGGCGCATGCCCGCGGCAATCAGGCGGTTCTGCACAGAGGCGGGCGACGGCGCGGGCTTGATGTCGCGGATAATGCGCGCCGCATAGCGGGGGCACAGGTCAGGGTCTTTGATCTCCACACGCGCATAGTCGGCGGCTTGCAGCGGTTCCGCAGGGGGCGGGTTCAAAATCATCGCGTTGAGCCGATGGAACAGCTCCGTTGGGCGTGCTGCTTCGCCCAACAACGCATACACCTCGCGCGCAATTCCGAAAATGCTCAAACAATCGCCCCGATTGGGCGTGATATACATTACCAGCACCGCGCCCTGTGGGGTGTGCTCCACTGATTCTACTTCCAGCCCCGCCATCGTCAGCCGTTCTGCCAACTGTTCGGGCGCAAGCTCTACCTGCACAAAGTCCTTTAGCCATTCAATAGGCACGCGCATCGCAAGGATTGTACCTAACGCCCCTGCGAAATTGGCGCACAACTGCCGAAATTACCAGCGTGAGCCAAGCGGAAGTGCTGGAAGTCGGGCGTCAGGCGATGCTGGTGGGCTTGCAGGTGGCACTGCCCATCTTGCTAACCGCGCTGGTGGTCGGACTGCTGGTGAGCATTTTCCAAGCCGTCACGCAGATACAGGAGATGACGCTGCAGTTCGTGCCCAAGATTGTGGCGGTGGGGTTGGTGTTGCTATTTGCGGGCAGCTGGATGCTGATGCGCCTTGTGGAGTTCACAACGCACGTGCTAACGACCCTGCCTCCACGATGAACATCGACACGCAGTGGCTGTGGGCGTTTCTGGTGGCGTTTGTGCGAGTGTCGGGGGTGGCGCTCGTTGCCCCTGTGTTCGGCAGCCGTACGGTGCCCACGCCTGTGCGCGTGGGGCTATCAACAGTGTTGGCACTGGCACTGGCACCACTGATTACCTCGTATGTAGGCGCACCACCTACCGATTGGGCGCCGCTCATTCTGCGTTTAGCAGGCGAAGCAATTATCGGGCTGGCAATGGGCTACGGCGTGAGCCTCATCATCGGCGCTGCGGTGATGGCAGGCGAACTGCTGGATGCGATGATGGGGTTCAACCTCATCCAAGTGCTCAATCCTGTATCGGCATTTCCGACCACGCTGCTGGCACAGTTTCACTACATGCTGGCGATGACACTGTTTGCGTTGGTGAACGGGCATCACATGCTGGTGATGGCACTCGCACGCAGCTTTGAGACCAGCGCGGGGCTAAGCAGCCTCAGCACTTGGTCAAACGCCAGCCTTGCGATGGCAGCCCAGTTGGGCAGTGAGGTGCTGTTGCTGTGCGTGCAAATAGCCATGCCCGCAGGGGGGGTCTTGCTAGTGGTGGACGCCGCGATGGCAGCCATATCGCGCGCGGTGCCCCAAGTGCCCATCTGGCTGATTGGCATGCCCGCCAAGATCGCTGTAGGGTTTGTGGCATTAGGCGCGAGCTTACCGATGCTCATCGGTATCAGTACGCATATGGGCACGCTGAGCCTGCGCTATCTAGAGAGCCTTCTGCGTTTGCTGGGCGTGTAGCAAGTGGTCGCCGCGTCCGCCCAACAGGCAACTAGGGTAAGTTAGGGCAAACCCGAAAAACGCTTGTTGAGATTTCTCGCCTTCGGCTTGGAAGGACAAGCCCATTTTCGCGAACGTAATCCTGTCATTCCGAGCGGAGCGAGGAATCTCGCTCGC
>JAUQOS010000115.1 GCA_030550775.1 Armatimonadota bacterium | reverse complement strand
CACCGAGTGGGTTTTTTCGGTTCCCCTCGCTTGCGGGGGGAACCTACTGGAGGGGGGTGTTTGTCTTGAGAACCCCCTCCGTGGGTTCCCCCTACTTGTAGGGGAAACCGTTGGAGGCTTGGTTCCCCTCGCTTAGCGGGGGGAACCTGCAGGAGGGGGTAGGATTGAAAAATCCCCTGTGCAAGGCGGGAAAATCCGCTGCGAAAAGCGCGCAGGGAACTCGAGCGATGTACCCTTGTCAGGAGCGGGGCGAGAGGTCTCAGCCATATTTCGCCCCAGATTCCTCGCCTTCGGCTCGGAATGACGGATATGGAATGAGAGTTTCCTCATTCCGAGCGCAGCGGGACCTCGCCCGATAGGTAGTACTGATCAGACGTGCTCAGGAATCTCAAATCCCTTGGGTTGGTTGGCGCGTTTGAGCAACGCGTTCGCCTCTGGGTCGTTCACAAACTGTTTGCGAACGGGGTCAAATCGCAGCGACCTGCCCAGCCGATAGGAGATATTTGCCAAATGCACCAACTGCGCCGAGATGACGCCTTCTTCCACATCGCAGTGTAAGTCGCTCACGCGCCGACTACGCACCGCTTGGATGAAGTTGCGGTAGTGGTTGCTTTCGCCTGTGCCGCCCAAGTCGGGGTAGTCGGGTTTTTCGGGCGGGGGCAGTTCCTCTTGAGGGCTGCGGCGGGGTTTGTAGCCGTCGCCCGACGACATATAGCCCAGCGAGCCGTACACCAAGTTGCCCACTTTGGCACCATGTTCGTCGTTAGTAAACAGCCCACGCACCTCGAACACCAAGAGCGTGCCGTCCTCGAACTCGAAGGTAGCCACTTGCGTGTTGGGTGTTTCGCCTTGGTCTTCGTAGCCGTAGCGACCGCCTGTGGAGAAGACTTTCACGGGGTAGCGTTTGCCAAGGAACCAGCGCGCGACATCCAGTTGGTGCACGCCTTGGTTGCCGATATCGCCGTTGCCGTAGTTCCAGAACCAGTGCCAGTTGTAGTGCACATAGTTGGGGTTGAAGGGGCGTCGTTCGGCGGGTCCTTGCCACAGCTCCCAATGCAGCCACGGAGGCGGGTCAGTGTCTTGTTTGAAGCCGATCGGTCCGCGTGGTTTGTAGCACAGTCCGCGTGCCATGTAAATTTTGCCGATTTCGCCTGCGCGGGCGCGTTGGATGGCTAATCGGGTGGTGGGGTCAGAGCGGAACTGGTGCCCTACTTGCACGATGCGGTTGTATTTGCGTGCGGCGGCGATCATCTTTTCGCCTTCGTCGAAGCCCCAGCAGGCGGGTTTTTCCACATACACATCTTTGCCCGCTTGGCACGCCCAGATAGTCAGCAGAGCGTGCCAGTGATTTGGGGTGGCGGTGGAAACGGCGTCTACTTCTTTATCTTCCAACAATCGGCGCAGGTCGGTATAGAGTTTGGGACGTGTGCCTGTGCGTTGCTCCACTTGCGCGCCCACTTGCTGGAGCACACGCTCGTCCACATCGCAGATTGCTACGATGCGCACACCCTCAATCTCGCTGAAATTGCGGAGATGGCTTTTGCCGTGCCCGTTCAGCCCGATAACGGCGATACCAATTGTGTCGTTAGGGCTGTAGCCCCAGCTGCGTAGCACGGTTAGCCCAGCAGTCGCGCCTAACACGACGCGCCCCGACTGACTCAGGAACTCTCGGCGTGAAATGCGTTCCATAACCACCTCCTACACTTTGATGGGTTCGCCTTCAGTTTTGCTTACATGCGCCCAGACGGCGTCCAAAACCTGATCGGCGGTGATGCGGTCGGCTTCCGCCTCGAAGTTGAGCAAGATACGGTGGCGCAGGGCGGGCTTGAGCGCGCGTTGCACATCCTCGCGCGCTACATTGTAGCGACCGTCCAGCAGCCCAAACACCTTGCTGGCTAATATGAGTGCCTGCGCCCCACGCGGGCTGGAGCCATAGCGCACATACTTATTCACCTCAGCGGGTGCGTACTCCGAGCCTGGATGTGTGGCTACGATTAGTTTGAGTGCGAACTCTTGCACGGGGCGGGCGATGGGCACTTCGCGCACGAGTTGCTGCATCCGCAACAGTGTCTCCTTATCGGCGACGGCTTCGGCGTGGGGCGTTTCTGCGCCTGTGGTGCGATCTACAATCTCGCGCAACTCCTCCAGCGACGGATAACCCACCAAAATCTTGAAGAAGAAGCGATCCAACTGCGCTTCGGGCAACGGATAAGTGCCTTCTTGCTCAATGGGGTTTTGCGTTGCCAGCACCCAGAAGGGCGGTTCAATGGGGTAGCGTTTGCCTGCTACGGTGACGGCGTGTTCTTGCATCGCTTCCAGCAGTGCCGATTGCGTTTTGGGCGTGGCGCGGTTGATCTCGTCTGCCAGCAAGATGTTGGTGAACACAGGTCCTGGGCGGAAGGCGAAGGTGCGCGCCCCCGTTTCGCTTTCCACCAGGATATTGGTGCCTGTGATGTCGGCGGGCATCAAGTCGGGCGTGAACTGGATACGGGCGAAGTTCAAGTGCAACGCTTGGGCTAAGGTGCGCACCAGCAAGGTTTTGCCCAGTCCCGGCACACCTTCCAGCAAAGCATGCCCGCCTGCGCACACCGACACCAGCACCTGCTCGACCACTTCCTCCTGCCCCACTATCACGCGCTGGATCTGCGCTTTGATGGCATGGTAGGTGCCGCGAAACCACGCTGCTGCTTGCTTGCCGTTTTCCATGCTTTCGCCCCGGCGCGTGTTTTTTGTTCGTGTTTGACCGCGCTTCTCCTGCCGAAATGAAAGCGCCGAGCGATACTCGTCAGCCCCTGTACAAGCCAGCGGACACCTTGCAGCACACCCTGCAAAATCGTATGCCACTGCCAATAATACAGGCAGGAGGCGAAGGGATGCACACGACGCTCAAAACAACCGCCAAAAAGCACAAACTGACGCTCTCAGGCGAGATTGGCTACCCAGAAAGCCTCGAACTCTGGGAAACCATTCAGCACATCGCTCAAGACCCCAAAGAAACAATCGTGGATTGGAGCAATCTAGGCCGTTTGCACTTTGCTGGCGTACAAATGCTGTTTGCACTGCGCCGTAGTTTGGAGGAGCATCAACACAAACTTCAGTTCAACGAACCGCACCCAGCGCTATATCAGCAACTCCATACCTTCGGCGTATGGGATGCCCTAATCGAATCTTAGCTTGTGAGGGGGAGCGCGATGGATAGCTTGATTCAACTGTTTTATGATGAAGCGAACGAGATGGTTGAGGGCATGGAGCAGGTGCTGCTCGCGCTGGAGTCAGGCGAGCCTGACCCTGAAACGGTGAACGCACTATTTCGGTATGCCCACTCGTTCAAGGGCAACAGCGCGGCGATGGGCTTCACGCACCTGAGCAAGTTCACACACGGCTTGGAAAGCGCGATGGAGGTGCTGCGCAAGGAGCAGCGCCCACTCACGCCTGAGTTAGCGAACTTGCTCTTGCAAGCGGTAGACCTGATTCGTGTGCTGTTGGAGCGCACGCGCACCGAAGGCGATGTGGGCGACCCCGCTTGCGACACGCTGCTACAGCAAATCCAAGCCGCGCTAAGCGGCAGCAGCGTCTCCGCACCCCCAACGGAAGCGAGTGAAGCCCCATCTGCCTCGCCCACACCCACAGCACAACAGGTAGACGCATGCACCACTCCAACCACAGCCGCAGATATCCCTCGCTATCGCGTGCTCTATCAGCCTGCACCTACCCTGAACGCAGAACACGACCCGTTGCAGCTGCTTACCGAACTGCAAGAGTACGGGCAGATCCTCGAAGCGCGCTTCCGCGAACAGATACCGCCTGTAGCTCAACTCAAGCCCGACGCCTGCTACGGCAGTTGGGAGATTCTCTACGAGACTGCTTTCGAGCCCGCGATAGTGCGTGCCTTGCTGGAACTCAGCGCGGAGGGCGCGGAAGTACAGATAGAACCAATAGCCACCATCGCTGCCACAGTACCTGCCAACGCCAAAACCGAGCCTACGGAGCCTGTTGCCGCTGCCCCTGTCTCCACGACCACAACCCCAGAAACGCCCAGTGCAACCGCCGTCGCCAGCGTTAGCCCTGCAGCTACCGTCAAAAGCAGCGAGTCGCAAAGTATCCGTGTCTCCACCGAGAAAATCGACGCGCTGATGAACTTGGTGAGCGAGATCGTAATTGCCCAGTCAATGCTTACCAACGCGCAAAGCGGCAACACCGACGAGCGACTGCGTGCGGCGATTACGCAGATGGAGCGCCATGTGCGCGAGTTGCATGAGCGCGTGATGGCAATCCGCCTACTGCCCGTGAGCTACCTGTTCAACCGTTTTCCGCGCATGGTGCGCGACACCGCCACCAAACTCGGCAAGAAAGTGAACTTGGAGATGGAGGGCGAAGAGACCGAGTTAGACCGCACACTGTTGGAAGCCCTGAGCGACCCATTGACCCATCTGATACGCAACGCGATTGACCATGGCATCGAGCCACCCGATGAGCGCGTCCGCCAAGGCAAACCCGAAGTCGGCACCATCAAGCTAAGTGCGTACCAGTCTGAGGGGCGCATCTATATTGAAATCAGCGACGATGGCAAAGGCATTGATACCGAGCGCGTGCGCCAAAAGGCAATTCAACTTGGCTGGATTGGCGAAAACGACTACCCGCCTGACGAGACGCTGTATGAGTTCATCTTCCAGCCGGGCTTCTCGACCGCGCAGCAGGTAAGCGACCTGTCGGGGCGCGGCGTGGGCATGGATGTGGTCAAACGCAATGTAGAGAGCTTGGGCGGCAGTATCAGCGTCTATTCGAAGCGCGGTGAGGGCACGCGCTTCGTGTTGCGTGTGCCACTAACGCTGGCGATTATGGATGGCTTGGGGCTGGTGGTCGCCAACGAGCACTACATCGTACCGCTAACGGCGGTGGTGGAAGCGTTCCAGTACGATAGCCTTCAGCACACCGCGCTGTTTGACCAGTATGAGATGGTGAATGTACGCGGCGAGTTTATTCCGCTGTTGCGGCTGCGCCAGTTCGTGGGCTTGCCTGATGGTGAGCGCGATGGGCTAATTGTCGTGCTGGAGCAAGAAGGGCAACGGCTGGCGTTGCAAATTGACAGCATCGCGGGGCAACAGCAAGTGGTACTGAAAAGCCTTGAGGAAAACTTCGTGCGCGTGCCAGGCTTTGCTGGCGCCACGATTTTGGGCGACGGGCGTGTCGCGCTCATTCTGGATGTGTCGGATCTGATTCGACGCACCTACAGTGCTAATGAACGGCTTGCCGCCGTCGCCTAATCTCAAAAAAAGCAGGAGGATGCACGATGGCTCTCACACAAACAACCACCGAAACACGCGAACTGCACAGCGAGACGAACACCGAAAAGTATTTAGTGTTCCAGATTGGCAACGAGACCTATGGCGTGCCGCTGTTGCAGGTACAAGAGATTCGCACCTACACACCTGCCACACGCGTGCCAAACGCCCCTGAATATGTGTTGGGCGTGGTCAACCTGCGAGGCAACATTATTGCTGTGATTGATGCGCGCGCCCGCTTCGGACTGCCACCCCTACCCGATGAGGAGTCGACCGTGGTAGTGGTGGTGCATGTAAACGGCAAAACCTTCGGCTTGCGCTTAGACTCGGTGTCCGATGTGGTGGATATCCCGGTAGACCAGATTCAGCCCACGCCGCCGATTGCCTCGGAAGCGACGCAGCGGTTCCTCAGCGGGGTGGTGCAGGTTGGCGAGCGCGTGGTGATCTTGCTCAACCTGCGCGAAATCTTCGACTTAGACGCGCTGCAGCAGATTGCGGCGTAGGCGTAGGGCTAATTCGTCAGCGTGCATTCGGGGGCGGGGTTTCCTGCCTGCTCCCGAAC
>JAUQOS010000025.1 GCA_030550775.1 Armatimonadota bacterium | reverse complement strand
GGTTCCCCTCGCGTGCGGGGGGAACCTTAGGGAGGGAGGATGGTCAGTTTATTATTCAAATCCCATAAGCCGTTTTTGTGCAAGCGAAGCCGACCTACGCTGGCTTGCGCCGTCAGCGGGGATGCTGACGCTACGATTAGCTTTGTCGGTGGGAACGCCGCCACTACACTCCAGCCTGCCTACGCGGACTTGGCTTCAAAAAAGTGACTTCAGCCTATCGGGCTATAGCGGTCAGTTTATTAGCTAACCCTCCTCTCAGCCGTTTCCCACGCAAGCGAGAGGCATCCGCAATGCAGAGCGATAGTAAAACCCGTCGCTACTTGACCGGGCAGTCGGTCAGGATTATGTGAAGGGACGGTTAAATCTGCGGGCAGGTTGGCAGGAATCGTAGATGAGAGGGCTGAAAAGGTTTAGTACCTTGTTCAAGGAGAGGTGAGGTTATGCGACTGCGTCCGTATCTTTGGGCAGTGGGACTGATAGGTCTTGTAGGTTGCAGCGTACAGGCTCAACCTGACTATCCGGGGGCACGCTGGGTACCCGCTTACTCGGGCAACTACACCACCGCCAACCGCCCCAGTTCTCATCCCATCCGCTATGTGATTATCCATGTGACGCAGGGAAGCTATGCGGGCGCGATTTCGTGGTTTCAGAACCCCAGGGCACGGGTAAGCGCACACTATGTGCTACGCTCCTCCGACGGCGAAATCACCCAGATGGTGCGCCACAAGGATATCGCATGGCACGCAGGTAACTGGACTTACAACACTCAATCCATTGGGCTCGAACACGAGGGTTGGGTGAACGATCCGCGCTGGTTTACGGATGCGATGTACCGCGCCTCCGCGAACCTGACCCGCTACATCTGCAACCAGTATGGCATTCCTACCACGCGCACCTACATCATCGGGCATGTGGAAGTGCCCGGTGCCACCCATACCGACCCTGGGCCCCATTGGAACTGGGACTACTACATGAGCCTCATCAACAACACGCGCAACGCTGCTTATGTGAGTGCGAGCTTTCCCACAGTGATTCGTCCGGGCGAGCGCGTTCAGGCAAGGATCCAGTTCCGCAACACGGGCACAACCACTTGGAGCCCCAGCGGTACAAACCCCGTGCGCCTGGGCACACAAAACCCACGCGACCGCAGCAGCCCGTTCTTCACCGCAGGCAACTGGATTAGCGCGAACCGCCCCGCGAATGTAAACACAACTGTCGCGCCCGGCGGCACAGGCACCTTCAGCTTTATCCTCACTGGTCCCCGAAGCTACGGCAACTACACCGAAAGCTATCAACTGGTGCAGGAGGGCATTGCGTGGTTCGGTCCAATTGTGAGTTTCAACATCCAAGTGGTGCCGTGGGATTTAGTGTATGACAACACCAGCAGCAACTTTACAGTTTCGGGCAGCTGGTCCACGGGCACGATGGCGACCGACAAGTATGGTGCCGACTACCGCTGGATTAGCACCAATCCGTCTTCTACGGCGTATGCCCAGTGGTTTTTGAACGCTCCGATTGATGGTGCGTATGATGTGTACGCGTGGTGGAGCGCGGGTAGCAACCGCAGCACGCAAGCACGCTATGAGATTGTTCACGCGATGGGCACGACGGCTGTGGTAGTGAACCAGCAGACCAACGGCGGTCGCTGGGTTTACTTAGGGCGGTTTAATTTGCCGCGCGGCGGCGGTAGTGTTTACCTGCGCGCGGCAGCGCCGTCGGGCTTCGTGGTGATTGCCGACGCCGTACGCATTGTTGGACCGTACTAAGCACTGCCATGCGAAACGGGTTGGTTGGAGCGGCTGGGGTTGTGCTGTGCCTTTGGGCATGGGCACAGCCAGTTGACCTACGCGCTGTGGAGCCCCTGCAAACACCCGTTTCGCTACGGCTAGTGATGCGCCCGCTGCGCGAGGCAATTCAACAGATTGCCGCGCAGACGGGCGCCGCCCTAGGCATCGCCAAAGCTATTGAGCAGTACAAAATCACGCTGATTGCGCACCAACAGCCTGCTTGGCAAACGCTTGAGTTGCTCGCCCAAGTGTATGGCTTAGAGTGGCGGGCAGAGTCTGCCGAACGGTATTACTTGGTCGCTCCTGAGGCTACGCGCGCTCAGCAGCAACGCCAGCAGCGCGCTCAGTTGGAGGCGTTGCAGCGTGCCTTAGAAGAACGCCTACAAACTTATCAACGCGCAACAGCCACCGACTTTGCTCGCCTCCATCAGCGCATTGCGGAACTGGATGCCGAGCGTTCACAACTGGAGCAGCGACAACCCCCGAACTGGATTGAGCGTGCCCAGCAGTTAGCCACTGCGCGTGCCCAAATCGGCGCCGCGGGCGAGTCGCTGCCTCTCTACTTGCTGGGGGTACTCAGTCGCAGTTGGACTCGTGAGCAGCGGGCACGCCTGCTCAACGGACAGCCTCTACTTGCCTCCACACAACCGCTGGGCGATGCGTTGCCACTGCCCGCGGACACCCTGCGTTGGCTTACCGTGTGGAACCCCAGCCTTGCCGAAGTGCCACTGCAATCCGCTCAAATGCTGATTCGGCTCAACCTGCAACGCAAAACCTTAGAGTTGGCACTTGTGGCGCGCGCGGGCGAGCAAGTGTTTCCGTTTGTGGAAACGGTGCCCCTTAGCCTCGCTGAGCCAGAGGAACCGCCTGCAATAGAGGCAATTCCAGAAACGCTTGCCAAGCAGCCGCTGCACTTCAAGGCGTCATCTCCGGCGGTGCCATCGCCTTACTGGGGCAAGCAATACACCCTTGCGGAGCAGTTGGCGTGGCTGGCGGAGCATACGAACTTGAATATCGTCGCCGATTCGTTCCGCCTGCCCGTTGCCAATCGCGAATTGAGCCGAAACGCCCCCACGCTGGGCGCGTGGCTGCGCGATGTCCAAACGCAAGAGCCAGTGAGGGTGCGCTTTCCCGCAGAGGGCTGGTTGATGGTGCAGCATCAGCACCAAGCCGAGTTGCTTGCCAGCGAGATTGACGAGCCGACCCTCGAGCGTTTTGAAGCGCGTGCGCAGAACGGGCTGGATTTAGATGACTACGCTGAGCTGGCGTATCTACTGACCCCTGCCCAGCAGGCGCGATTGGAGCAGCCGAACCGCTACGCCCTGCGTTTTGATCCCACACCGTTGCAAGCGGGCATACCCGCGCTGCGCTTTTGGGCGAGCCTAACTCCTGCCCAGCGTCAGGCTGCGCGCGAACGCCAACCGCTCTACTACCCCCAACTGAGCGCACTTCAGCAACGCCTTCTCTGGGAGGCCGTGGAACACGCGCTGCTCCACCCAACCATCCAATCGGGGGATCTATTGCTTCACCTAGACCGACTTTACGACCCCTACGCCCAAGCAGAGTTGGCGTTCTTCTTGGATTTCTGGAGAAACATCGCTTTCGAAGTTCGCGACGGCGATGTCACACTCGTATTCGAGGACGTGGAGTCCTACGAACAGACTCTGCAGGCGTTGCGTGCGCAAGGGGCGAACCCTTCCGTGCAGCGCGAAGTGCGTACGAACTATTCGTTCTACTTTGGTTTTGACACCCGTCACGCCGCGATTTATCCTGTGAGCATCCAACAGCGTGCGGAGACGCCTCCTACCGCCGAGTAGTGCGGTAGGTGACTACCGCACCATTTGCAGCACATCTTGGATTAGCCCGTCGAAAACCGTCACGATCTTGGCAGCGGCTTGGTAGCTGCGTTGGAACTTTACGAGGTTTGCGGCTTCCTCATCCAGCGAAACGCCCGACACCGATTCGCGCAAGTGGTGCAGGTGTTCCAATGTCAGCTGTTGCGATTCGGCGCGGCTTTTGGCAACTTGCGCGTCGTTGCCCACTTGCCCTACCAAGCGGGCGTAATACTGGGGCAGGGTCAAGCCGCCTAAGGCGGGCAACGGCTGTTGGCGCAGGTTTACCAATGCCATTGCGATGCCGTTGTTGCTTGGGGTGTCGGGCAAGCCGCTGGCAGCAATACGGCGCGGGTCGCTAATGTCGGCATGCAGCGCGATGTCGGAGGCGTCGGTGCCGTCAAAGAAGCGGTTGCCCGTGCTGTTATCTAATCCGAAACCTGTTTGGTGAATGGCATTCACTTCGGTGATGAGGGTGCGGGCAAAGGTATTGAGCTGGTCAAGGTAGCCCTGCAGATGGGCGGCGGCATCCATCAGCCCGCGCAGCTGCCCACGCTGAATATGGATATCCACAGGCGTGCTATCCAAGGCGCGGTTAGGTAAATCAATCGTTGTGGGCAGCGGAAACGCGGCTCCATCTTGCACGAGGGTGTGCCCATCAACAAACACCATCACGCTACCGTCGTTGGCGTAGTGAGCGCGTGCGCCTACTAACTCGCTCAGACGGGTGAGGAAGCGGTCGCGTTGGTCTAATAGGTCGCCCGCTTCAGCGCCGTTGGAGTGGGCAGCGCGGATTTGTTCATTCAGGCGCGCCAGTTGTTGTGCCAGCTCGTTCGCTTCACGGATGGCGTCGCCCATGCGTTGCTCTATCTGGGTATAGAGGTTTCGCCAGTTGTCGTGCACTGAGCGGAGGGTGCCCACCAGCGCGCTGGCGGCTTGGATAACGGTCTGGCGGGCTGCCATGCTGTCGGGGCGCGTGGCAAGCTCATCGAAGGCGTTGAAAAGAGCGTTGAGGCGCGCACTGATACCCTGTTCGCTCGGCTCCATTAGGATGCCCTCGATGGTGCGCAGCTGGTGACGCAGCGTATCTAATCGTGCGAAATCGCCCGCGTTGGTGTTGATGCGCTGTTCCAGCAGCATGTCGCGGATGCGCTCCACCTGCTGCACCATCACGCCAGTGCCGATGCGGATGTTGGGGTTGAAGGCGTACTCGGGCGTGTTGGCAAAGTGCACGCGCCTGCGCGAAAAGCCAGGAGTGTTCACATTCGCCACATTGTGCCCCGTCACCTCCAACCCAATCTGGAAGGCGCGCAACGCCCGTACGCCAAGCTCGATTCCTTGAAAGCTGGGCACGCTACACCTCCGTGTTCAACAACAAGTTTGCGCCAGTGGGGGCAACGGTGGGAGCGTAGTGCTCTGGTTCTGCAACGCGCACCAGTACCGCCATCATCGCATGGGTGTACTCCAACTCGTTTTGGATGATGTCGTAAGCGCCTTGGGCGATTTGGTCGATCTGCTGCGCCACCTGAAGGGCTTGTTGGCGCAGTTCGGCAGGCAGCTGTTCGGCGGCGACAGCTTGTTGAACCGCTTGGCGGGCGCGCTCCAACTGTTCCAGTTGGGGTAGCAGCTGGGCGTTCAGTTGGTCAAGGCGAGCAAGGTCGCGCCTGACCAGCGCGTCACGCCACGCGTGCAATAACGGCAGCGCACGCCTGCCTGTGCGTATCCATTCGTGCAGCCATTCAGCGTAAGTTCTCATCGCTACCTCCTGCAAGATGGCGACTTAGCTGCTGATAGAGCTGTTCCGCAATGCCGAACTGACCATATTTGGCTAAATAGTCGGCAAACTGGAAGTCAAACATTTCGGTATAGTTGAGGGTTTGCGTGTGGCGTGGCAGCGTGCGCTGCATCGCCCGCCACAGCTGGAGAATGAACGTCGCCTCGAACTGTTGGCACGCTTGGTAGAGGGCGGCGTGGCGCGCGCTGGTGTTGGGGGGTGGCGCCGTACAGGTTTTGGACAACGGCTGTACTGGGTTCATCATTGCACCTCAATTTCGGCATGGAGTGCACCTGCGGACTTCAGCGCCTGCAGGATGGCAATCAGGTCGCGCGGGCTAACACCGAGTGCGTTCAAGGCTTTCACCAGCGATTCTACGGATGCCCCTTCACGCAGGAACACCATGCGAGCAGGCTCTTCGGTGGCGTCCACTTGCGTTTGGGGCACGACCTGTGTACGCCCTCCGCTAAGGGGTGGGGGTTGCGACACTTCAAAAGTGGTTTGCACGCGTACGGTGATGCCTCCGTGAGCGATCGCCACTGGTGCAATCCGCACATCGCCGTTGATGACGACGGTGCCCGTGCGTTCGTTGACCACGATACGCGCCACCACATCGGGCAGCACGCTGAGCATCTCCAGTTGCGCTATTAGCATCACGGGGTCTACGCTGCTGGCGGCATCCAAACCTACGCGGATGGTGGCTGGATCAACTGCGCGCACGGCGAGGTTCGGAAACGCGCTGCGAATGCTGCTTACTACGCGCGCAGCGGTGGTGAAGTCGGGTTTGTGGAGTTGAATCGTGAGGCTATTGTCGCCGTGCAGGAACGCGCTCGGCACCTCGCGCTCAATAAGCGCGCCGTTAGGGATGCGCCCAACGGTGGTGTGGTTGCGTTGCACCCGGGCGCCCCCGCCCCCGAAGTTGAAGCCTCCTATGGAGATGGGACCTTGCGCCACCGCGTAAATTTGCCCATCGGCACCCCGCAAGGGCGTTTGAAGCAGCGTGCCCCCTTGCAACGAGCGCGCATCACCAATGCTGGAAACCACCACATCAATCGTGTTGCCCGCCCGTGCAAACGGGGGCAGCTCGGCAGTCACCATCACCGCTGCTACATTTTTGACCTTGATGGCGTTCGGAGGCACTGTGATACCGAACCGCTCCAGCATGTTGGCGATGGATTGCACGGTAAACAGCGCGCCACTGCTGTCGCCCGTGCCTTCCAAGCCAACCACCAGCCCGTAGCCGATAAGTTGGTTGCTGCGCACGCCCCGAATCTGCGCGATATCTTTGAGGCGTACTGTGGGCGCGGTGGGCGACTGGGCAAACGCGATGCTTACCATACCTGCAGCTAACAACAGCCACCACCGAATGTTTCGCATAGCCGTCCCCACGTCAGAAGATTATTTTGAACAGGCGTGTGAGGATGCCCTCGCGTTGGCGCGAGCCGACGATGCCCTTGCCCTCGAAGTAAATCTCGGCGTTGGCGATGGCGGTGGAGGGCACGGTATTGTCAGCGCGGATATCGCGAATGCGCACGAAGCCTGTGAACACCAGCGTTTGGGTCTCCTCGTTGATTTTGAGGGTACGCCTGCCTTCAATGCGCAGCACGCCGTTGGGGTAGGTCTCCACCACTTGCACGGTGATGCGGGTTTGCAGGGTGCCCGCGCGGGCGGTATTGCCCTGCGCGTTGCTGTCGGTTTTGCCCGACGCGCTTAGCTGGGGCCACAAGAACTCCAGCAGCGGACCGACGCCTGCGGTGGTGGAAGCCGCCTCCGATTTTTGCACGGCGGTGTTAGCGCGTGCCGCAGCGGTGGTGCTCTCCACCACGACAATTGTCAACAGGTCGCCCACGCGACGCGCCTTGAAATCCTCATAGAGGTTGCCCTCCCGATCGCTCCAAAGTGAGCCCGGAGCAGGGGGTACTTCGCTCGTGATAACCGTCGGTGTGGGTAGATTGCTTGGCGCGGGCGCGGGTGCAGCGGGTTGGTCTGCCCCTGTGGCGCGCAACAATAAGCCCGCTGCAATTCCACAAAGCCATCGTCTCATAGTCTTACCTCCACAAGACCCGTGTCTATTACTTGCGCACGGAGGGTTTTCTGTGTGTCGGGGATGTACACAGGGACTGTCTCGTCAAGGGCGCCGCTGGCTCGGGCAACGCCGCGCACTTCCAACACCACGCCATCGCAAACCACGCGCACCTGAACTGTGTCGCCAGAGCGCACGGTTAGCTGACGCGGTTTGTTGGGCATACGAAACCGCAGTAGGTAGCGCGCACGGGGCTGCCCTTCCACCAGCACGACCACTTCCAGCAGGGCAGAGCCGTGTGCCACACGCGGCGCGCCTACTAACCGAAATTCCACTGCCCCTTCGGGGATTGCTGTTGGTGCAGGCGGATTTTCCAGCGTCCACTCGCGCGCTGCCTCACCTGCAGCCTGCACCAGCTGCTCACGGGCATACTTCTCTAGCTGAGTAAGGTCTAAGGCTTGTGCTATGCGTCGGATGCGCACGGCATCAGGCATTTCAATGTGCAGGGTGCGCGGTTCGATGTTGTGTTGGCGCAAGCGCGTAATCAACTGAGCGCGCGTGAACAGGCGCACCTGACCTGGCAAAGGCGATGCGCCCAACTCCAGCTGGCGGAGCCGCTCGCGCAGTTGGGGATCGGCGCACTCTATGGTGGCAATATCGCCTAAACGGAAGCGTGGCGACGCCACCGCAACCTCCGCAGCAATTTGGAGGGAGGCGTCAACACCGTCGTGCGCCAAGGCAGTAGGCTCGTCCGTAAGCCGTGCCAACGCCATCCATAGCAGTCCAAGCATTAGCACGGCGATCATCTCGCCCCGATTATCGGCAACGAAACTGGCATTTTTGAGAGTCCAGTTTGCTATAAGCTGTGCCGATAATCGCTTACGACGGCGGAGTCGCATGGGTGCGCTGATGGGGCACGCAGGGAGGTGAGTGCACGATGATTAGCGGAAATTTGAGCGGGATTAACTTTGCGGGCTTGGCAACGGGAATTGACACGGAGTCGATTATCCAGCGGCTCACGGAGCTGCAATCGCGTCCGATGCAGCGGCTGATGGTGCGCAAGTCGCAGCTTCAGAGCCGTATGAGCGCGTTTGACCAGTTTCGGGGGTTAGTAAACAACCTCGCTTCGGCAGCGGGGGCGCTCTCGGTGGCGACTGCGTTCAACGCCGTGCGCGGCTCCTCCAGCGATCCACAGGTGGCAACCATCACCTCCTCTGCTGATGCGTTACCAGGCACTTACGAGTTGCGAGTCAGCAAGCTCGCGCAGGCACACAAGATTGTCAGCGGTGCCCACGCCTCCGCGACTGCGGAACTGGGCGTAAGCGGGCAGCTGATGATCAACGGCAAGATCATCACCATCCAAGCCAACGATACGCTCAACAGCGTTGCGCAGAAAATCAACGCTGCGAATGCAGGCGTCACCGCATCAGTACTGCGTGCAGACGACGGCTTCTACCTCACCCTGACCGCCAATGAAACGGGCGCCAAAAACAAAATCCACCTAACCGAAGTGGGCGGTTGGCGCGTGCTCTCGCCCACGCTGAAGCTGGTGACCTACGATGAGTATGTGCGCCATCAACAGGCAAACGCTGCGCTGTCGGTGCGCTTCCGCGATTCGGGGCGACCACTGGCACAACTGTTCGAACTCAACACGCCCCTTCAGGGCACTATCCAAATTAACGGCAAGCCTATTGAGGTGGATTTCGCGACCGACACGCTTGCCACGCTGGTAAACAAAATCAACAACGCGGGTGCAGGCGTCACAGCATCTATCGAGACCGAGACCGAGGGCGGCACGACCTACTACCGCCTCAAAATCGACGGAGGCAGCAACTTGCCCACTTTTACCGATGATCAAAACATCCTCAAGATGCTCGGCATCTTGGAAAACGGCTACACGCGCGAGTTGGTGCAAGCGCAAGACGCCGAGTTTACTATAGACGGTTTCCAATTCCGCCGCAGCAGCAACCAAGTAAACGATGTGATTCCTGGCGTCACGATTACCTTGCAAAGCGCAGATGCCAACAATCCAAAGACGGCGCGCCTGACCCTAACGCGCGATGTGGAAGCTGCGAAAGGCGCGGTAAGCAACTTTGTAAACGCTTTCAACAGTCTGGTGGATTTCCTCAAGCAGAACGCCTCCATCAACCGCGAGACGCTGCAGGCAGGTGTGCTGTTTGGTGACACCACTGTTAGTACCATTGTGGATGGCATTATCAACCGCACCATCAGTGCGGTGCCGGGCATCCAAGACGGCTTGCGCGTGTTGGCGCAGGTGGGCATCCAGTTAGGGCAAGACGGTAAGTTAAGCTTCAACGAGGGGCGGCTTACCGACGCGCTCACACGCGATTTACAGGGTGTGATACGGCTGTTCACCGCATCGGGGCGCACAACGGATCCTAATATCAGTTTTGTGTCGGCAACGGACCAAACTAAGGCTTCGCCGCCTGAGGGCTATGAAGTAGTGATTACGCGTGTTGCCACACGCGCCACTGCCACTGCCAGCGTGGCGCAAACCAGCGCCAGCACTTCCGCAGAGACCCTTACCTTCAGCGGCGCGCTGTTTGGTAACGAATCGGTGCAGGTGCTATTGCCCGCAGGCAGCACGATTGACGATACCATCAATCGCATCAACAACGACCCACGCCTACGCAACCGCGTGGTCGCCAGCAAGGATGAAAATGGTAAGTTGGTGATTCGCGCAGTTAACTATGGTGCTGCCAGCAGCTTCACCGTGGTTTCAGATCAAGCAGCCAGTAACAACAACTCGGGGATTGGCACCACGCCTGTCCAAGCAGAAGGGCAAGATGTGGCGGGCACCATCAACGGTGAGCCAGCTACGGGCAATGGGCAGTTCCTCACAGGCAACCGCGATAACCGTACCACCGCGGGCTTACAAATCCGCGTGACAGCGACCGCGCCGGGCACCTACGGGCGCGTACATTTCACACGCGGTGTGGCCGACCAAGTGCGCCTGTTTGCACGCCAGGTGACGGATGTGATCAACGGCGACATCCAAAACGCCACAAACACCTTGCGCGAGCAGATGAGCGCACTGGATCGCCAAATCGAATCTATCCGCGAGGAAATTAGTCGTAGGCAATTCCTCTTGCGTGAACAGTTTGCGCGTATGGAACGCACCGTTAGCCAGTTGCAAAGTCAGAGTGCGCGGTTGGCGGCGTTTGCGGCCAGCCTGCTCCGCCCAAGTCTAACGGGCTAAGCTGTGGAGGCACACGATGTATGGTGGCGTGAACGGGCATGAGCGATACTTGGAGACCGCTGTGGAGACTGCCAGCCCCGCACGGCTGATTGTGATGCTGTATGATGGGGCAATCCGCTTCATCAATGAGGCGGCTTATGCGATACGCCAACGCGACTATGAAACCAAGAACCATAAACTCCAACGCGCACAACGCATTTTGACCGAGTTGACCTGTAGCCTCGACTTCGACAAAGGCGGCGAAATCGCACAAAACTTGTTTCGGCTGTACACTTACATGCACAACCAGTTGGTGGAAGCCAACCTCGAGGATAGTTGTGAACGGTTGGAGCATGTGGTGAGCCTGCTTTCTGAGCTACGTGAGGCGTGGGACGCAATCGCTACGCAGGCCGAGGCGCAGGTGGAAGTGCCTACAGCACGGGTGAGTTTGCATGGCTAAATCGCTTGCGGAACAGCTACTAGAGGATTTTTGGTTGCTCAGCCTTTGCGTGGCGCAAGCCATCGAGGAGGGGCATTGGGACGAGGTGACGGGGTTGCTCCAGCGCCGCGAGGAGACTTTGCAGGTGTTGGAGCAACTGGAGCCCGATCCGCGTTGGCTGCCACTGCTGCGTCGCGCGTTGGAAGCCGATGAGCGATGCCAATCGCTGCTGCAGCGGAAGCAGCGCGACCTGTTGTTTGCGTTAGAAGAGGAGTATCGCCAGCGTCATTGCGCGGAAACTTACGATGCGCCAGCGGAACTTGGCTGGAAGTTTGAGGCGGAAGGTTGAGTCGGGGGGCTCAGGGCGAAGTGGGGGGGGCAGGTTCTGCCTGCCCCCGTGCGCATGGGGCGTTACTCGCTGGTTCCTTTCTTGCGGCTGCGTTTCGGCTCGGTGGATTCGCCGTCAGGTTCGGTGGGTGGTTCGCTGGCTTCGGGCGTGGTCAGTTGCGTGCGGCTGTTGTCGGGTTCGCCGTCGGTTTGCTTGAGCTCCTCTGAGAAGAGGGTTTCCAGCGTCGGTTCGCGGGTTTCTACAACGGCTTCGCTGGCGCGTGCGCCCCACTCGAACTTCGGAATGAAGCGGGGCTTCACGTAGCCCGTGCCAGCGGGGATGAGTCGCCCAATGATCACATTCTCTTTCAGCCCTACCAGTTCGTCCACCTTGCCGCGCACCGCGGCGTCGGTAAGCGCTTTGACGGTGCGCTGGAACGAGGCTGCCGACAGGAACGATTCGGTTTGCTGCGCCGCTTCGGAGACGCCCAGTAGCACCCACTCTGCCGTTGCGGGGCGACCGCCGCGTTCAATCACCTTGCGGTTCTCGTCTTCAAACACGAAGCGGTCTACCGTTTGCCCTGGCAGGAAGTAGGTGTCGCCGGGGTCTACGATGCGTCGCTTGCGCAACATCTGGCGGATGATAATCTCCAGGTGCTTGTCGTCGATGTCCACGCCTTGCGCCTTGTACACCGCTTGAATTTCTTGGATGAGGTACTCTTGCACCCCGCGCACGCCACGCAGGCGCAGCAGTTCGTGCGGGTTCAGCGGCCCGGGCGTGAGGCGGTCGCCGGGCAGCACCTTATCGCCCTTGACCACTTCCAGCGACCCCAGCGGGGGCACCAGCACAGCGTCCAGCACGGTGACTCGCTCGATGCCCGCTTCCATCAGGCGCGACAGGTGCGACGAGCGGATTTCGTCCAGCTCGTTGAGAATCACGGTGCCTGTGGCGGGGTCTTCGATGGTCTCCAGACTCATCTTGCCCAGCAGTTGTTCGCCCACGGGCAGGGTGGCTTTGATGACCACCCAGCGCCCCAGCGAGCGCACAATGTCCACCACCTCGCCCTCGTAGTCGACGGTGATGGCTTCGCCTTTGGGTTTGCGCGCCTCGAACAGCTCCTCCACGCGGTTGATGCCAGTGTTGGGCGGTTCGAGCAGTTTGGCAAGTTTGCGCTGCGAGTCGCGGGCGCGCCGTTCGAGTTTTTCGTCGCCTTCGCCTGCCAGCATCTCTTTGGGTTCTGGAATGCGGATGGGCTTACCCAGCAGGTTCGAGGCGACCTTGAGCAGCGTGCGCTTTTGGTCGATGCCCAAGTCAACCGCTTCTTGGGTGGAGACTCGTTCCTCGCGTTCAGCGGCTGCCAGCAAGCGCAATCCACCGATCTTGAAGCCCGCGATTTGCTGCCCTGCGCCTGCGACACCGCCCGTGTGGAACACGCGCATGGTCAGCTGCGTGCCAGGTTCGCCAATCGACTCGGCGGCGATGATGCCCACCGCTGTGCCGAGTTCCACGGGGCGCAGCGTGCCCATATCCAACCCGTAGCACTTGGCGCACACGCCCAGCCGCGCGTTGCAGGTCAGCGGCGAGCGGATGGGCACACCCACGCGGTCGTGCTCGACCCATTCGAAGCCCGCTTTCTGCCACAGTGCGCGGATTTCGTCGCGACGGACATGCAGGCGGTCGATGAGCTCCTGAGTGATTATGTCGTAGGGCTCCAACAGGGGCTCGCCTGTGATGGGGTCGCGCAGGGGCTGGTCGTCGTCAGGGGTGAACAGCGTGCCTTCTTCTTTGGCAGCCAGCTCGCGCAGGGTCTGCGTAAACTGTTCGGTGGCTTGTGCCAGCGCGTCAATGGTGTTTGCCACCTCTTCGGGGATGATTTCGTTCTCGCGGATCAGCAGTTCGCCCGTGATGGGGTGGTGGAGGTCGCGTCGGGCGGTGCGCCCGCGAATGCGCTGGAACAGGGTTTCAATCAGCTCACCTTCGCGTTCGATGCGGCTGACCACGATGCCTTCGGGCGTGTTGCAGTCGTGGATGCGCACCACCACATCTTGGGCAACATCGCACATGCGTCGGGTGAGGTAGCCCGCGTTGGCAGTCAGCAGGGCGGTGCTTGCCAGACCGCGCCGTGCGCCATAGCCAGACACGAAGTATTCCAGTGTGGTCAAGCCCTCTTGGAAGTTGTGTTGCACGGGCAGCTCCTCCACCAAGCGTTCGCCGCCGGAGCGGAAATCGAAGCCGCCCATCATCAGCCCGCGCATGCCCACCAGCTGCGCCAGCTGCTTGGTGGAACCGCGCGCGCCCGAGTCGGTGATGATGAACAGCGGGTTGTTGGGTCCCAACTCTTCCATCATCACTTTGGAGACTTCCTCGTACACGCGCTGCCAGAGCATAATCTTGCGCTGGCGCTTTTCGTCTTGGGTTAGCTCACCGCGATCGTAGAGTTCGTCAATAAGGCGCGCTTCCTCGGCGGCTTTTTGGAGGATAGTGTCGCGTTGCGAGGGCACCGCCATATCGGTGAGGGCGAAGGTGATGCCACCGCGCAGGGCCCATTCAAACCCGAGTGCCTTGAGATCGTCCAAGAAGCGCACCGTGCGGGCGTGCCCGCTGGTCTGGTACACCTCACGGATGACCGCCGAGAGCATCTTCTTGTTGTAGACCACATTGAGCCAGTTGGAGTGGTAGCGCAGGGCTTCGGGCATGATTTCTTGGAAAATCAACCGCCCGACGGTGGTTTCCACCAGTTCTGGCTCTTCGCTGTTGGGGCGCACGAGGCGTACCTTGATGGGTTCGTGCAGGCGCACCTCGCCGCGCTCAAACGCCAGGCGTGCCTCTTCGGGGTTGGCAAAGTAGAAGCGTGCTTCCGTTTGGCGTTGCGGGTCGTTCATTGTGAGGTAATACGCGCCTAACACGATATCTTGCAACGGCGAGACGATCGGCGAGCCATCGGCAGGCTTGAACAGGTTGTGGGTCGCCAGCATTAGCGTACGCGCTTCCGACTGCGCCTGATACGACAGCGGCACATGCACTGCCATCTGGTCGCCGTCGAAGTCGGCGTTGTAGGCGTGGCACACCAACGGGTGCAGCTGGATGGCTTTGCCCTCCACCAGAATCGGCTCGAAGGCTTGAATGCCCAAGCGGTGAAGCGTGGGCGCGCGGTTGAGCAACACGGGGTGCTCTTTGATGACCGCCTCCAGCGCCTTCCACACCTCAGGCAGCTGGCGGTCGATAGCGTTTTTCGCGTTTTTGACATTGTTTGCCAGCTGGTCGCGGATGAGGCGGTGCATCACAAAGGGCTTGAACAGCTCCAGCGCCATCTCTTTGGGCAGTCCGCACTGGTGCAGTTTCAGGTTCGGACCGACCACGATGACCGACCGCCCGGAGTAGTCCACGCGCTTGCCCAGCAGGTTCTTGCGGAAGCGTCCTTCTTTGCCCTTGAGCATATCCGAGAGCGACTTGAGCGGGCGTCCCCCTGTGCCCGTGACGGGCTTGCTGCGCTTGGAGTTGTCGATGAGCGCGTCCACTGCTTCTTGGAGCAGTCGTTTCTCGGAGTTGAGAATGCTCTTGGGCGCACGGATTTCCATGATTTTGCGCAGGCGATTGTTGCGGTTCACGATGCGCCGATAGAGGTCGTTCAGGTCGCTGGTGGCGAACCGCCCGCCATCAAGTTGCACCATCGGGCGCAGCTCGGGTGGAAGCACAGGGATCGCTTCCAGAATCATCCATTCGGGGCGCGTTTTGCTGTTTTTGAACGCCTCCACGATTTCGAGGCGCTTGATGGCGCGGGCGCGGCGCGTGCCTTGCGTTTTACTGATTTCCTCCCGCAACTCGCGGTCGAGCTTTTCGAGGTCAATCTGCTTGAGCAGTTCGCGGATTGCCTCAGCGCCTTGCCCCACGCGCACCAGCGGACGCAGGTCGCGTTGCAGCTTGCGCGTGCCCATCAGCAGCAGCTGCTCGATGCCTTGCCAGCTGCTCTCGTCCAGCAGCTCGTACTGTTGCAGTTTGGCAAGGCGTTCGATGGCTTTTTCCATTTCTTGGAGCATCGCGGCGCGTTCGCGGCGCTCGCTTTCTTTGCGGCTTTCGTAGAGGCGCACGCGCTCAGCGATTTGCTGCTCGGTGAGGGTGTCGCGCCCTTCTTCCAGTTCGCGTTCCAGCCGCGCGTCCAGCTCCCTGAAGATGCGCTCGATTTCCTCGTCGAAGTTGCGTTTTTCCTCTTCGACCATGCGCTGCAGGTCGCCGAGGTTTTGCTCAATCGCTGCGCGGTCGATGTCAATAACCATGTAGTTGGTGAAGTAGATGACCTTTTCCAGTTGGCGTGGCGAGATGTCGAGCAGCAGTCCCAGCGGGCTTGGGGGCTGCCCCTTGAGGTACCACAAGTGGCACACGGGCGCAGCCAGTTCGATGTGCCCCATGCGTTCGCGGCGCACGCGGGCGCGCGTCACTTCCACACCGCACCGCTCGCACTTGATGCCCCTGTTGCGCACACGCTTATAGCGTCCGCAGGCGCATTCCCAGTCGCGGGTAGGACCGAAAATGCGCTCACAAAACAGCCCGTCCCGTTCTGGCTTGAAGGTGCGATAGTTGATTGTTTCGGGTTTTTTGACCTCGCCGAACGACCACGAGCGAATGTCGTCGGGCGAGGCAAGCCCGATTTTGAGTGCCCTAATGCGCGAGATGTCTGCCATACGCTCTCACCTCAGAGTTCGCCTTCGGTGGTGGTCGGTTGGAGCTCGCCCAAGAGGAGCTTGGGCTGTTTCTTTTCCTCTAAGGCTTCGAGTTCTTCGAAGCTGCGGAAGTCGTGGATATGCCCGTCCTCATCAATGATTTGCACTTTGAGGGCAAGCGCGCGTAGTTCGTTGACCAGAATCTTGAACGATTCGGGCACCGACGGCTGGATGACGGGCGCGCCTTTGATGATGGCTTCGAAGGTGTGAATGCGCCCGTTCACATCGTCGGACTTGATGGTGAGCATCTCTTGGAGGGTGTGCGCGGCGCCGTAGGCTTCGAGCGCCCACACTTCCATTTCGCCCAGTCGTTGCCCGCCGAACTGCGCCTTGCCGCCCAGCGGCTGCTGCGTGACCAGCGAGTAGGGACCGATGGAGCGGGCGTGGATCTTCTCTTCGGCAAGGTGTTCGAGTTTGAGCAAGTAGAGGTAGCCCACAGCGACAGGATTGCCAAACGGCTCGCCGGTGCGCCCGTCGCGCAGGATGACCTTGCCCGTTTCGGGATCAAAGCCCGCTCGGTCAATGGCGCGTTGGCGGATGGCATCCACCAGGGTATCGAGGCTGGGCTTTTTGTCGGCGATTGCCAAGCGTTCGGCAATGCGCTTGCGCTCGGTTTCAGGGGTATGCTCGAGGGCGGCGCGCACCGCCGCCATCGCCTCGTCGAAGGTGGCGCGGTAGCCCCACTGCACGGGGTTGCCCGACTCGTCGGTGATGCGCAGCTCGTGATCCAGCAGCACACGCAGCGCGTGGCGGCGCAGACGGTCTGCCAAAATGCGCATCTCTTGCTTGATTTCGTCGGGCGTGGAGCTTTGGAACACGGGCGTCTGGAAGCGGATGCCCAGCTCCTTCGCCACCAAGCCGAGGTGGAACTCCAAGATTTGCCCGATGTTCATGCGCGAGGGCACGCCCAACGGATTCAGCACGATGTCTATCGGCGTGCCATCCATCAGGAACGGCATATCCTCTACGGGCTGAATCTTGGAGATGACGCCTTTGTTGCCATGTCGCCCCGCCATTTTGTCGCCTTCGGTAAGTGGGCGGCGGGTGGCAACCGTCACGCGCACACGATGGTTCACACTGGGGGGCAGTTCATCTTCGGGTAGTTGCACCAGCGTGCCGTGGCAGCGTGGGCAGCTCTTGCTCTCCATCGGCTTGGAGCGGTAGAACACCGCCTTGCAGTTTTCGCACTGGTACTTGAAGCGGGCGAACTGCGACACGCGCACCACCACACCGCGCTCGCCGTGAGGCAGGCGCAGCGACACATCGCGCATCTCTTCCGCCTTGCCACCAAAAATAATCCGCACCAGCTTCTGCTCGGTGGAGCCTTCGGTTTGCCCTTTGGGCTGAATCTTGCCCACAAGGATATCTTCAGGCTTTACCTCCGCGCCGATGCGGATAATACCGTTTTCGTCTAAGTCGCGGCGCGCTTCCTCGCCCACATTAGGAATGTCGCTGGTAATCTCTTCTGGACCGAGCTTGGTTTCGGTAGCGTCCGTTTGGTAGCTTTCCAAGTGGACGCTGGTGTAGGTATCGTCATAGAGCAGTCGCTGCGACACAAACACGGCGTCTTCGTAGTTGTAGCCACCTGCAGGCAGGAATGCCACCAGGATGTTGCGCCCCAGCGCCAGCTCACCGTTTTCGGTGGAGGGTCCGTCGGCAATCACATCGCCCGCGCGCACGCGCTGCCCCAAGCGCACCTTCGGCAGGAAAGTGAAGCTGGTGCCTTTGTTGGACTGCACAAGGTGCGGCAACTTGTAGACATCGATCGTGCCGTCGTCTTCGCGCTCGATGCGAATCTCGGTGGCGGAGACATACTTCACGCGCCCGTTGGCGCGCGCGGTGATGAGGCTTTGGGCGTATTTAGCTGCGTGCCGTTCCACGCCTGTGAACACCAATGGTGCTTCGGGGTTGAGCAAAGGCACGCCTTGTCGTTGCATGTTGGAGCCCATCAGCGCGCGTCCTGCGTCGTCGTGCTCCAGGAAGGCAATCATAGATGCCGACACCGAGAACACTTGCGCGGGGTTCACATCCATATATTGCACCTGCTCGCGCGGCACGATGGGGTACTCGTCGCGCCAGCGTACCTGCACCATCGGTGGCAGGTAGCCGTTTTCGTCGAGCGGGGTGTCGGCAGGCGCGATATATGCGCTCTCATCCTCGTCCGCGGGTAGGTAGACCACCTCGTCGGTGGGTTTGCCGTCGCGCACGATGCGGTACGGGGTGCGCAGGAAGCCGAACTCGTCTACATACGAGTAGAGCGTCATCTGCGTCACCAGCCCGATGTTTTGCCCTTCGGGCGTTTCGATGGGGCAGATGCGCCCATACTGCGACGGCGTGATGTTGCGCACCTGTGGCGGAATGCTCTGGCGTTGCAAGCCCCCTGGCCCCAGCACCGACAGGCGTCGCTTGTTCGCCAGCTCCGATAGCGGGTTGGTTTGATCCATAAAAGTCGATAGCGGGTTGGTGGCAAAGAACGACTGCAACGCGCTGGCGACGGGTTTGACGCTGAGCACCACGTTCGGCAGGATTTGCGACACATCCTCAGCGGCGGTCATCTTCTCGCGGGCGGTTTTTTCCAGTTTCAGGAACGCCGCGCGCAGATGTGCCTGCAGCAGCTCTCCCACCGAGCGCACGCGCTTGTTGGCGAGGTGGTCGGTGTCTTCATATTCATGCTTATCCTCTGCCATTTCCAGCAGGTGGCGCAGTGAGAGCAATAAGTCGGGCACGGTGAGGCGGCGCACATCCAGCGGAATACCGTGGCGGAGTTTGCGGGTAATCTGGTAGCGCCCCACGCGCCCCAGGTCGTAGCGACGCGGATCTAACACCAGCCCGTAGAACAGGTTGAACACATTTTCGGGCACCATCGGGTCGCCCGGACGCATGCGGCGGTAGAAATCGTACACTGCCTCTATCGAATCGTTGGTGGGGTCGGCATCTAGGGTGGTTTTGAGTAGCGGGGGCAGCTCCACATCGCCGCCGACCACTTCCACGAAGCGCACGCGCACCTCGGGGAGTTTCTGCTTGGCAATCTGTTTGGCGGCTTTCTCGTCAATCACCTCGCCTGCCTGCACAATCGGCTTGCCTTTGGCGTTGGTAATGGTTTCGGCGGCGGTTTTGCCCACTAGGTCTGCCTCGCGAGGGCTATAGAGGGTCAGCTCGCGTGGAATTTCGCGCCGCTCGCGCGGGCGTCCGAACATCCGCATCAGGTGGTCGTTGGTCAAGCCGTAGACGGGCTTGTTGTTCAGTTCGCCCAGACGCTCGTAGGGCGGTTCGCACTTGACGCGCAGCTGGCGCGCCTCGGCGGGCAAGCGTTCCAGCTGGTCGTAGGTCAAAATCTCGCCCGCTTTGAGCAGAACCGCCCCCCCATACTCCACGTCTTGGAGCATGCGCCAGCCGACGGCGCGTTCCAGCTCCAGTTCGGCAGGCACGCGCGCCTCCTCGTACGCAGCAAACGCCTTGATAATCTGCGTAATGGGGAGCATCTTGGATTGGTGGATTTTGAGGCGAATCACATTCGTGGCGTCGGTGCCGCCGTCTAGCCAGGGACCCTCGGAGGGGATGATTTGGATTTGCAGCACTTTGCCCAGCGAGCGCACCATCATCTCGCGCCCCGTGCTGGAAAGCAAGGGCGATGGAAAGTGAACACCTGGCGTGCGGTTGAGCTGGCTAATAATCACGCGCTCGCGCCCGTTAATGATAAAAGTGCCGCCGTCGGTCATCAACGGCAGGTCGCCCAAGTAAATTTCGCTTTCCTGAACCTCGCCATCGCGCCGACCAAAGCGCACCTTCACGCGCAACGGCGCGTCGAAGGTAATCTCACGCTCGCGGCACTCGTCCACCGAGTACTTCGGCTCGCCTAAGCAGTAGTCGCCAAACTCCAAAAAGTAGGTGTTGGTCAGGTCGTAGATAGGCGAAAAGGTTTGAAACAGCTCTTTGAGACCTTCTTCCAGAAACCAGCGGTAGGAGTTGTACTGAATCTCGATAAGGTTCGGCGGTTCAAGGACTTCGCGGATGCGCTTTCGGCTGTGTCGCACAATTCGCATAGAGAACCCTCCACAAGGGGCGTATTCGCCCAGTTTGGCAGTATACCTCAAGCGCCCCCGTGTTGTCAAGGGGGTGTGCCGCAGGAAACAACTTGCTTGCAGGAATCTGCCAGTGGACCGCGTATGCACCCCTCTGAGGAGGAGCAGACGATGGTGTTCAAGAGTCCTTATCCGGATGTGCAAATACCCGATGTTGGGGTGCCACAGATGGTTTACCGGCATGCCTTAGAGTATGGCGACAAGCCCGCGATGATTGACGGTCCCACAGGGCGCACGCTCACCTACCTCCAACTGTACGGTGGAGTGCGTCGCGTGGCGGGCAATCTTGCTAAGCGTGGACTGCGCAAGGGCGAGGTGGTGGGCATTTACAGCCCCAACCTACCTGAGTATCCTTTGGCGTATCACGGTGTGGCACTGGCAGGTGGCGTGGTCACCACGGCTAACCCCCTCTACACCGCCGATGAGTTGGCGTATCAGCTGCGCGACTCGGGGGCGAAGTTCCTTATCACCGTTGGTCCACTGCTAGACAAGGCGTTGGAGGCAGCGCAGAAGGCAGGCGTGCAAGAGGTGTTTGTGATCGGCGAAGGCGAGGGTGCAACCCCATTTACCGAACTACTTGCCGAAGCAGAACCCCCAGAGGTGGAACTCAACCCTGCTGAGGACTTGGTGGTGCTTCCCTACTCCAGCGGTACCACGGGCTTGCCCAAAGGCGTCATGCTCACGCATCGCAATCTCGTGGCAAACATGGTGCAGGTGCTCCACTCGGGCGTGAACCTGCAATCCGACGAGCGCGTCATCGGCATCTTGCCTTTCTACCACATCTACGGTATGCTGGTCATTCTCAATCTTTGCTTGTACAAGGGCATGACTATCGTCACGATGCCGCGCTTCGATTTGGAGCAGTTCCTCAAAATCATGCAAGACTATAAAATCACGCGGGCGAACCTTGTGCCGCCGATTATCCTGGCATTAGCGAAGCACCCGATTGTGGATAACTACGATTTGTCGCACTTGCGCATCATTATGTCGGGGGCGGCGCCACTAAGCGCGGAGTTGGCAGAGGCGTGCGCCAAGCGGCTCAACACGATTGTGCTGCAGGGCTATGGCTTGACGGAGACCAGCCCCGTGACGCATGTGAATCCCGAAGACCCTGCCCGCATCAAGCTCGGCTCGGTGGGGCTGCCGATTGCCAACACCGAGTGTATGGTCGTAAGCCTTGAGACGGGCAACCCGTTAGGTGTGCGCGAGGAGGGCGAAATCTGGATTCGCGGGCCGCAGGTGATGAAGGGCTATCTCAACAACCCTGAGGCAACAGCGCAAACCCTCACGCCCGACGGCTGGCTGCGCACTGGCGATGTGGGCTATGTGGACGAGGATGGCTACTTCTACATCGTTGACCGCGTGAAGGAGATGATTAAGTACAAGGGCTTGCAGATTGCGCCTGCGGAGCTAGAGGCGGTCTTGCTGACGCACCCTGCGGTTGCCGATGCAGCGGTCATCCCCAGCCCCGACGAGGAGGCGGGCGAGGTGCCCAAAGCGTTTGTGGTGCTCAAGCCGCAGGCGCAGGTCTCCGCCGAGGAACTGATGGAGTATGTTGCTGCGCGCGTGGCACCGTTCAAGAAGATTCGGCGCGTGGCGTTCGTGGAGCAAATCCCCAAGTCGCCCTCTGGCAAAATCCTGCGCCGCGTGTTGGTAGACCAAGAGCGCAAGCAAGCGGGTTCGTAAGCGAAGTGGGGGGCGGGTGCAGAACCTGTCCCCCGTGCTGCATTTGCCTCTTCAGCTGCGTGTGGTGGCGCCAGGCTGCTCCCACAGCTGCAGAATCACGCGCAAGGGCGCATCGGTGCGAATCGAGTTGCCGCTGTGGTGCACATGCGAAGCGCGGTAGCCCTGCGCGCGCAAGAATTTAATGGCAGCACGCGTGGAAGGCACCGATTGATTGAGCCTGTCGGCAATCACAGGCAAGCTATAGACAATCGGTAAATCATCCAGCTCACGGTTGAGCTTGGCGAGGAAGCGGCGGGCGTCGTCAAAGTAATCCTCGCGAGCTGCACGGTACATCGCGCTGAGAAACTCGTGGTCATGCAGCGGGCCGAGCCACAGCGGACCTGCCCAGCGCACGGTAGTGGAGGGGTTGTACTCGTGGTTTACGGGCGCGGGGGTGCCCGCCATCGCGACGCGATACTCGCCTTCAGGCGTTTGCACAATGAAACCGAAGTGCTCCACATTCAGCCCGCGCGTGCCTTTGAACGCCCGAATCAACACGCGCCAGCAGTAGCCGTCAAAGTAGCTCATCAGTGGCACGCCGTGCATATTCGCTTGCGCCAGCCGTCGCTGGATAAAGCCAATCAGAATGCGCAGCCCAATCTCGTGGCACTCGCGCCCGTAGGCGGACACCGCGTCGTATGATTTGAGCGATTCGCCACGCTGCGCCCCGCACAACACGGGCGCGTCGGTAGCCGTGATGTAGAGCAAGCCCTCCCAACGCACCACCCCCGTCAGGTATGCCACAAAAGGCGATGGCGTGCCAAACGGGTCTAAGTCCACCCAATCGAAGCGCCGATCTTCCAAGTAAAAGCGACACAGCAAGCGTTGGGCAAGCTCGTTGTGCAGTTCCACGCGCGGGTCATCGCCCACATGGGCGCGCAGCACCTCAAAGCTAGCGTGGTTGGCATCGTTGACCACCATCTGACGCACGGGGGCTTCCATCAGGTAGCGTTTGGTGCGCAGCCCTGCCCCAGCCATCAGCTCCAGTACTTCCAGCGGACGCTCCAGCCGCTCGGCTTCGGCGCGCATCGCCAGCACGCCTAAATCGCGCCCCAGCCGTGCACGCGGGTTATAAAACACATGCACGCTCTGAGGCAGGTGAAACTCCGCAGCCCCTTCGCGATAAACTTGCACTGCCATCGAGTTTGCAATTGTACCAAGTAGGCACAAGGCGTTCCCAATCGGGCGTGTCCCCTTGCATTCTCCGCGTGCTGTTGGGTATACTTTGCCTCGCGAGCCGGTAGCTCAGTGGTAGAGCAACGGACTTTTAATCCGTGGGTCGAGGGTTCGAATCCCTCCCGGCTCACCACATCTTTTTATCGTCCCGTGTGTCCAAAGCCGCCCTCGCCGCGTGCGGTGGCGGGTAGTTCCCCAACAGGCTCCCACTCGATGCGCACCACAGGGGCAACCACCAGTTGGGCGATGCGTTCGCCGCGCTGGATGGTGAACGGCTCTTGACCCAAGTTGATGACGACCACCTGTATTTCCCCGCGGTAGTCGCTGTCGATAGTGCCAGGTGAGTTGACCAGCGCGATGCCGTGGCGAGCTGCTAAGCCACTGCGCGGGCGCACTTGCGCTTCATAGCCTGGGGGCAGCGCAATCCGAATGCCCGTGCGGATGAGGGCGCGCTCGCCGGGCTGTAACACCACAGGCTCGCGCACCGCCGCGTAAAGGTCAACCCCTGCCGCGCCCTCCGTTTGATAGCGCGGCAGGGGCAAATCGGTGGCGTCTGGCTCTTGCACAATCGCCACACGCACAGGGTTCATTTTTCAACCTGTTCTTTGCCTTCCTTGACGGCAGGGGGTACCTTCGGCAGGCGCACATAGAAGGTGGAGCCAACGCCAACCTCGCTCTCCACCCAAATCTGCCCGCCGTGAATCACTTCCACCAAGTGCTTCACCAAGTACAGCCCCAGCCCCGTGCCGTACTGCTTGCGTGTGTCGGTGTTGTCCACGCGGTGGAACTTCTCGAACACCTTCGTCAGGTGCTCCTTCGGAATGCCGATACCTTGGTCGGATACATAGAAAATAATGTGGTCGGCATCCTCTTCCCACGCCTTGACGCGGATCTCGCCACCATTGGGCGAGTACTTGATGGCGTTGCTAAGCAGGTTGGTGAGGATTTGATCCAGCTTATCTTCGTCAGCGACAATCTTGGGCAGGTCTTCAGGCACATCGTGGATGATGGTGTGTTTGGTGGTTGCTTGGCGCTGAATCATGACCACCTTCTTGGAGAGTTGGTAGAAGTCCACCAGTTTGTATACGGGCTTGAGCGACTCGCCTGCCTCGATGCGTGCGATGTTGAGCAGGTCGTTGATAAGGCGTGTGAGGCGGTCGGTTTCTTGGTCAATAATTGCGTAGAACTCGCGTCGCTCTTCGGGCGAGAAGGCGTCTTCTGAATCCATCAGTAGGGTGGAGATGAAGCCCTTGATAGCAGTAAGTGGCGTGCGCAGCTCGTGCGAAACGGTTGCCACAAACGCCGACTTCATCCGCTCCAGATTGCGGATGTCGGTGATGTCGTTGAAAATCATCACCGTGCCCATCGGCTTTTGGTCTTCGCCGCGCACGATGGCGTTCTGCACTTGGTAGATATGTTCTTTGCCATCCAGTTGGACGGTTATCTCCACGAGGTCGCCCTCTTTCTCCTCTTCGAGGGCGGCACGGATCATGTTGCGAATCACGTCGAGGTTGATGACCTCAGTGTATTGTTTGCCCAGCACGTCGGGTCCCAAGCCGAACACGCGCCGAGCGGCAGCGTTCATTTGGTTGATACGCCCGTTATGGTGCACTAAGATGAGCCCTGCGCGCAAGCTTTCGATGGTGTGCACCAGCTCTTCTTTCTCTTCCAAGATGGCTTGGTAAAGTCGCATGCCCGCGATGACGGCGGCAGCATTGCGTGCCATGCGCTCCAGTAGGCGCACATCCTCGTCGATAAAATGTCCCCCGCGCTGCTTGTTGAAAGCGTGCAACACGCCAATTGTTTGGCGCTCCACCACACGGTTTTCCTCATCGCGCTTTTCGAGGATGAGCGGCACGCACACCAGGTTGCGAATGTGGAGCATCGCCACCAGTTCTTTTGTGGTGCGCGGGTCGCTCACGGCGTCGTGGATAATAATGGGCTTGCCTTCGCGGAACACCTCGCCTGAAACGCCCTGCGTGGCGCGCACGCGCAACAGGCGAATCTCGTCGTCGGTTAGCCCATAGGCAGGCGGATAGGCGCGCAACTCGCCTTCTTCTGGGTCATACAGCATAAACACCACCTTCTCCGCCTGCAAGATCGCGCCGATTTGCTTGACTAACCGCTTGAGTGTGGCTTCGTAGTTTGCAGGGCTGGCAACATCGGCGGCGATCACTTCGGGCGCTTTGGTGGCACCGTTGCGCGGCTGGCTCTCCAGCTCGCGAATTCGCTGCAACGCCCGCTCATACTCCGTTTTTACCTGGTTATACTGCTTTAGCAGCTCGCGATAGGCTTGCTCCCAGTTCATTGTTCACGCTCCTCACCATGAACTCTGAATGACAGCCATGAGTATGGCAATTATAGCACACGAAAGGTTCCCAACCTATACCCGTAATTGCGACAGAGCAGGGCAACCAGCATCGGAACCCCCGCTTCACACCTGATTGTACCTAACCCAGTTTGCCACCCACCAGCGTTGAGCGGGCGCGATTGCGCACTGGGCTCGAAATGACAAGGTGGTTTGTGCGAAAATGAACTTGTCCTTCCGAGCCAAAGGCGAGAAATCTCAGAAACCCCCCTTTTGCCATTCCGAGCCGTAGGTGGGGAATCTCCAGCAAGCTATAGCCGAGCCCCCTCGCTGCGCTCGGGGTGACACGATATTTTCGTAGTCAAAAGCCCTTGTCATTCCGAGCGCGGCGAGGAATCTCCAGCCAACTACAGCCGAGACCCCTCGCTTGATAGGCTCTTTTCGCGGCGGTAAACCTTGTCGTTCCGAGCCGCAGGCAAGCAGTCTCAGAGACTGTTTAGGAAATCGGGGCGTGGGCGTGCGATGGGGCAATTCTGAGGCAGACGGTTCCCGCCGCTTTCGTGTAAGCCACGCCTGTCTTGTCACCGCACGCTGCACCGCTCAAAGGCGTCGCGCATTGCGGCAATAGGGTCGCCCTTTGGCACGAACTCCTGACCGATCCAGCCTGTGTAGCCCGTTGCTTTGATGGCGCGCATAATCGCGGGATAGTTCAGCTCCTGCGAGTCATCAATCTCGTTGCGCCCTGGATTGCCCGCCGTGTGATAGTGCACAATCTTGTCGTGATGCGTGCGGATGGTACGGATGATATCGCCTTCCATCACTTGGGCGTGGTAAATATCATAGAGTATCTTTACGCGAGGCGAATTGACCAGCTCCACCACGCGCACGCCCCAGCTCATTTTGTCAAACTGGTAGTCGCGGTGGTCTACCTTGCTGTTGAGCAGCTCCAACGCCAAAGTGAT